>NZ_CP141179.1:3685000-3985000 GCF_035599575.1 Roseovarius sp. Pro17 | reverse complement strand
CTGGATTTCGACCGCCCGCACGCTATCCGAGGCGCTGCCTTATTTGCAGCGTTACGACGATGCTATCGTGGTGATCAAATTTGGCGGGCACGCCATGGGCGACGATGACGCGATGGAAACCTTCGCGCGCGATGTCGTTCTGATGCGTCAGGTCGGCGTGAACCCCGTGATCGTGCATGGCGGCGGCCCGATGATCAACGAGATGCTTGAGAAATTAGCGATCAAATCCAATTTCGTGAATGGCAAGCGGGTGACGGACGAGGCGACCATGGAGGTCGTCGAAATGGTCCTGTCGGGCCGCGTGAACAAGCGGATCGTGCAGGCGATCAATGCGCAGGGTGGCCGCGCGGTGGGACTGTCGGGCAAGGACGCGAACCTCGTCATCTGCGATCCCGCCGATCCGGCGCTGGGTCTGGTTGGCGTGCCGTCGCTGATCGATCCACGCATCCTGCACACGCTGTTTCGCGACGATGCGATCCCAGTGATCGCACCCCTCGGTGCCGGCCGCGCTGGCGAGACGTTCAATATCAACGGCGACACCATGGCCGGCGCCATCGCCGCCGCGCTCAAGGCTGACCGCCTGCTTCTGCTGACGGATGTGGACGGTGTGCGCGATGCGGCGGGCCACGTCATCACCGACCTCAAGGCCGATCAGGTGCGCGCAATGACCGCCGATGGCACCATATCGGGGGGCATGATCCCCAAGACGGAAACAGCGCTGCATGCCATCGAGGGCGGCGTGCGCGCGGTCGTGATTCTGGATGGCCGCGTGCCAAACGCGCCGTTGCTGGAGCTGTTCACGGACCATGGCGCAGGGTCAATGATCCGCGCATGAGTAGCGCGGTTTATGATGCCGTTGAACGCGCGGCTTCGGAGTCTTGCCTCGATATCTTGGGTGGCGTTCATGAGGATGGCGGCACGATAATTCTTCTGGGACCATCGCCAGACTTCTGGCCGCTGCTCAAACAATCCACCGAATGGCTGGACGGCGCGCGCGATCCAGTCGACCGCTGGTCACGCCGCGTCGTCGGCGATCTGGCGGATGCGCTGGAGGCCCAGCCTCTGTTTCCTTTCGGCGGGCCGCCATACCTGCCGTTCCTGAGATGGGCGGTGGAGTCGGGGCGCGCATGGCAAAGCCCGGCGGGAATGCTGGTGCATGACGTGGCCGGATTGATGGTATCCTATCGTGGCGCATTGCGATTCTCGCAGAAAATCGCACTGCCACCTGTTGGCCGTTCGCCGTGCAAGACCTGCGCCAATCAGCCGTGCATGACCGCCTGCCCAGTGGACGCGCTTAGCGCCGCGCAGGGCTATGATATCGCCGCATGTCATGGGTTTCTGGACACCGACTCAGGTGACGACTGCCTGACACAAGGCTGCAAGGCACGGCGGGCCTGCCCGGTATCGCAATCATTCGCACGCGACCCCGAACAATCGGCATTTCACATGAGTTATTTTCACCCAAGGACCAAGCAACCCTAGCCCCTGAACGAAAAAAGCGGCCCAAATGGGACCGCTTTTCCTAGATCTCTTTGGGCGCAGAACGCCGCCTCAGTGCCCCAAAATCTGTGACAGGAACAGTTTTGTCCGCTCGGATTTAGGATTGTTAAAGAACTCTTCCGGCTCGTTCTGCTCGACGATCTGACCCTCGTCCATAAAGATCACGCGGTTCGCGACCTGCCTAGCAAAGCCCATCTCGTGCGTGACGCAGAGCATGGTCATGCCCTCCTCTGCCAGCTCGATCATGGTGTCCAGAACCTCCTTGATCATCTCGGGGTCCAGCGCCGATGTCGGCTCGTCGAACAGCATGATGCGCGGCTTCATACACAGCGAGCGGGCGATGGCGACACGCTGCTGCTGGCCGCCGGATAGCTGGCCGGGATACTTCTTTGCCTGTTCGGGGATCTTGACCTTTTCGAGGAAATGCATCGCCGTCTCTTCGGCCTCGCGCTTGGGCACTTTGCGCACCCAAATCGGGGCCAGCGTGCAATTCTCGAGGATGGTCAGGTGCGGAAAGAGGTTGAAATGCTGAAAGCACATGCCGACCTCCTTGCGGATCTTGTCGACATTCTTGAGGTCCGAAGACAGCTTGGTGCCGTTGACCTCAATCGTGCCTTTCTGATGCTCTTCCAGCGCGTTGATACAGCGGATCAGCGTCGACTTGCCCGAACCTGACGGCCCGCAGATCACAATCCGCTCGCCCCGGTTCACCGTCAGATCGATGTCACGCAGCACGTGGAACGAGCCATACCATTTGTTCATATTGCGGATCGAGATCGCGACCTCGTCCGAGACTTTCATTTGAGCTTCGGCCATGTGAAAATTTTCCCCTTAACGGTGCCCGGTCTGAAGCTGACGCTCCAACCATTGCGAGTATTGCGAAATGCCGTAGCAAACGACGAAGAACAGCAGCGCGGCAAAGCCGAACAGCTCCCAATAGACGCCGTTCCATTCGCTCGAGGCCAGGATCGGACCCCGTATCATGCCGACCAGATCGAACATCGAGATGATCGAAACCAGCGTCGTATCCTTGAACAGACCCACTGCGATGTTGACGATGCCGGGGATCGAGATCTTGAGCGCTTGCGGCAGGATGATCAGCCGCATCGACTGTGGATAATCGAGGCCCAGACTATCACCCGCCTCGTACTGTCCCTTGGGCAATGCGGCGAGGCCGCCCCGGATCACCTCGGCGATATAGGCCGCGCTGAACATCGTAATCATGATGATGACGCGCAGGATCAGATCGAAATTAGTGCCCGGCGGCAGAAAATAAGCCAGCACGACGTTGGCGACGAACAGCAGCGTAATCAGCGGCACGCCACGGATGAACTCGATAAAGACGATGCAGATGCCCTTGATCAGCGGCAGTTTCGACTGACGTCCGAGGGCCAGCAGGATGCCCAGCGGAATCGACAGCGACACGCAGGTGACGCCGAGGATCAGGTTCAGCATGAAACCACCCATGTCGCGTGACGGGACCGCCTCCAGCCACGGACGATTGGGGGCGATCGCATCCACGATCATGCCGCCGATAAACCATGTCAGCGCCGCTGCCGCGATGGCGGCGAAAAACCCTGCGGCAAAGTTGCGTTTAACCAACTGTGCATAGGCCAGATAGCCCGCCACGAACCCCAGTAGCGCAAGGATCGGCGTCAGGATCGTGCCGCCCCAGATCAGGTAGTAGGCCACGAAGGGATAGAGCGCCGTAATGATCAACAGCTTGCGAGGCAGTTTGTAGAACATCACCGGCGCCGCAGCAGCAAAGAGCAGTAGGAATGCGACGCCGGGCCGCCAGTATTGATCGTTTGGATATGTAAACCCGAACAGCAACTGGTTCCACCGCTCTGTTAGCACCGAAAAGCACCCGCCGACTTTGCCTTGCAGCACCTCGCGGCAGGCAGTCAGGCTGGGTGTGGTCCACACGCCATTGACCAGCCATGGCATGACGCCCGCGACCAGCAGATAGATCACATAAAGGGCCGCGATGGTCAGGGCTGCGTTCAGCCAAGTGCTGAACAGGTTCTCGCGCATCCATTTGACGGCACCGGCCTGCGAGGCAGGGGGTGGCGATTCCGGAATGGCAGTCTCGCGCACGAAGGCGACGGATTGTGCGTGTGTGTCCGACATATTACCGCTCCTTCAGCTTAACCGAGTTGTTGTAAAGGTTCATGAGCCCCGAGATCGTCAGCGAAATGGCCAGGTAGAACAGCATCAACAGCAGCACGCATTCGATAGCGCGGCCGGTCTGATTCAAGGTGATCCCGCCCAGCGTCGCGGTAATGTCCGCATAGCCGACGGCGATAGCCAACGATGAGTTCTTGGTCAGGTTCAGGAATTGCGAGATCAGTGGCGGAATAATGACGCGCATGGCCTGCGGCAACACGACGAGGTTCATGATCCGGCCCGGACGCATGCCCAGTGCCGCCGCTGCCTCGGTCTGCCCGTGCGAGACGGATTGAATGCCGGCGCGCACGTTCTCGGCGATAAAGGCGCCGGTATAGACTGACAGCGCGAACCACAGCGCAATCAGCGGCGCGCCGATCTTGATCCCACCGCCAAAGTTGAAGCCTTTGAGCACGGGAATATCCAGGCCGATTGGTCGCCCCAGAATAAAGAAGATCAGGATCGTTGGCACCAGCAGGATCACCAGCGATGGCCAACCGGTCGGCAACAGCTTGCCCGTGTCGAACAGTATCTTTTTAGTATAGGCGCGGTAGGCAAACATCGCGATGATCGACGCTACAAAAACGCCAATGACCACCATTGAGCCGGGGTTCCAGACTGGCGCCGGGATATATATGCCGCGATTGGTAAAGGCGAACATACCCAGCAACATCGAGCTGGCGGGATCGTCGCCGCGGAACGCATTGGGTGCGGGCAGCGAGACGGTCATGACCGCATAGATGATCAGGATCCAGATCAACACCGGCACGTTGCGGAACGCCTCGACATAAACGGCCATGAGGCGCGAGACGATCCAGTTCTTGCTGAGGCGCAGCACGCCAGCGGTGACGCCCAGCAGCGTTGCGGTGATACAGCCCAGAAACGCGACCAGCAACGTATTGAGAATGCCGACCTTGGCGGCCTCCCAGTTCGACGATTGGCTGGAATAGGGGATCAGCGCCTGACCCACGTCATATCCCGCCGCATCCTCAAGGAACCCAAACGAGATGTTAAGACCAGCGGCCCGCAGGTTGCTGACCAGATTGTAACCCAGATAGTAGAATGCTGCGACAAGCAGGATGAACGCGATTGTTTGAAATGTGATGGCGCGGTATCTGGTATCGCTCAGCAGTTGCGAGACATGGAATCCCCCCGTATCGGGGTCGGTAATGGTGCTCATGGAGACTTCCCTGGGTTTTCCGGACGCCTTGATGCGGGGATGGTTCATCCATCCCTCGCAGGGTGCGAAATTTATAGGTTACAGGTCACGAGAAAGTCGAAGGGCGCGGCAATCGCCGCGCCCTTCGGGGTGATCTTAGCGGAAGGGGGGCGAATACAGCAGCCCGCCATCCGTCCATTGCGCGTTCAGGCCGCGCGCCAGACCGATGGGCGACGCCTCGCCGATGTTCTTCTCAAAGATCTGGCCGTAATTACCACCAGCCATGATGGCATTCTTGGCCCAATCAGCGTCAAGACCCAGCTGCTCGCCAAGGTTGCCTTCGGTTCCCAGCAGGCGGTTGACCTCGGGCGCATCGCCCGCTTGTGCCGACAGATCAGCGATATTGGCATTGGTAACGCCCAGCTCTTCGGCGGCGATCAGCGCGTTCAGCGTCCAACGAACCACGTCGGCCCACTCGTTGTCGCCATGGCGAACCAGCGGTGCCAGCGGCTCTTTTGAGATGATTTCAGGCAGCAGGATGTGATCATCCGGCGCTTCGAACGTGGCGCGGGTGGATGCCAGACCCGACATATCGGTGGTGTATGCATCGCACGCACCGGCCAGATATTGCTGCTGGCCTTCGGCGTTGGTTTCGATCGGAACCGGCTCGTAGCTGATGTTGTTCTTGCGGAAATAGTCGGCAAGGTTCAGCTCGGTCGTGGTGCCGGTCTGCACGCAGACGGTCGCGCCATCCAGATCCTTGGCCGAGCTGACGCCCAGCGCCTTGGGAACCATAAAGCCCTGACCGTCGTAGTAGTTGGTGCCGACGAATTCGAACTTCAGGTCGACATCGCGGCTGAAGGTCCAAGTGGTGTTCCGTGCCAGCAGATCGATCTCGCCGGAGGCGAGCGATGTAAAGCGGGTCTTGCCAGTGGTGGGCACGAATTCGACAGCGTTCTGGTCGCCCAGCACAGCAGCAGCGACGGCGCGGCAGATCGCCACGTCAAAGCCCTGCCAATCGCCATTTGCGTCCGGCGCGGCAAAGCCGACGAGGCCGGTGGTCACGCCGCAGTTCAGCTTGCCACGTGCCTTGACGTCGTCGAGCGTGCCCGCAGCAGCGGCCCCGGCGGATAGCCCGGCAGCCGTCATCGCGCCAAGAATTACGAGTTTTTTCATTATTACCTCTTCCTGATTGTCCACCCTTTCAGCCAGGGCGGTTTATTAGGTCCGTTGCGGACCCAATTAAAGCGCAGGGGATATTTCCCCTAGGTGGCGCAGAGTGTGGCGGGATTCACTCCAAAAGGTCAAGGGCCGCATGATGAAAAGTGATGAATTTGCAAACCGCTAACCCAGCGTCACCCAAGTGGATTCAGCAGGAATTTTCACTCACAAGACAGAAAAATTCCCTTGCGTGCATAAACGCCGCGCGCTTGGTGGCGGCCAGCGCGTCTGCCTCGTCATCGGCACCCCACAGCTCGGCCTGCCACGCCTCATCCAGACGGGATTTTTCCCATAGGACATCAGTGTCTTGACCGCCTTCAAGGGCGGCGAGGCCGATCACCAGAGATCCCGAAAGGGCAACCAGATCATGCAGTGCGGTCAGCGCAAAATTATCCTGCGCGTGGACCCGTGCGCGCAGGCGCCGCAGCGCGGTAGCGTCTTGCGGAGCGGGCATGACACCCGGCGTGGGGCGCAGTCGCACGCCCAGCTTCGAATCAGCCCAGTCCAGCAACGGATCCCATTCCTCGGCCTGACGCAGCACCAGCTCTTCGGGCGTGGTCGCACGGTGGCACAGAAGGTCCGTCTCGCCGTATGCGGCGATCATATCGGCCACTTCGCTATGCTGATGCGCGACCTTGTCGATCGCCGCATTGGCCGAGCGTGTCATCGGCATCGCAAGCGGATCGATCCACTCGCCCACGGCGTTCCATTCGTCCGCGATGGCCAGTGCCAACGCGCGCGTTGGTACGATCAGCGGTGCCTTGGCCGGGGTTTTTACCGGTCGTCCGTCCAGCGCAATACCGTGACTGGCGGCCACGTCCGTAACATTGGCCTCGTTCCAGAACCGTTTCGCGGCCCATTCGCTCATGCTGCCGCGTCCCATAGCTGATCGAGGCACGCAGGCAGGTCGGCCCAGCGGTTCAGCATGTGGTCAGCGCGCAGGTGAGCCGAGGGATGATAGCCCCATTCGACGCCGATGGTGGCAATGCTCGCCGCGCGCGCCATGTCCATGTCGAATGTCGTGTCGCCAATCATCACCGCATCGCGCGCACTGATACCCGTTTCCTCCAGCGCGGCGTGCAGCATGGCAGGATGCGGCTTGGACGGATGGAAATCGGCCACCTGCTGCGTGACAAAGATCTTTTGCAGGCCATGCCCCTCCAGCAGCTTGTCCAGTCCGCGCCGGGATTTGCCGGTGGCGACGCCCATCAACAGATCGCGGCGCGCACCTAGCATCTCCAGCATCTGCCGCGTGCCGGGGAAAAGCGGCGAGGATTGCGCCGCGCCCGCCTGCGCACGAGTGCTCATATAGCTGCGCTTATACGCCTCGACGAGGGCGTCATGGGCGGCGCTATCCAGATCGGGCGCAAGCCGCGCCATGGCGACATCCAGCGACAGGCCGATGATCCCCACGATGTCTGCGTGTGACGGCGCGGGCGCGCCAAGCTCTGCAAAAGCGTGGTGCATCGAGGCGACGATATCGCCCTGACTGTCGACCAGCGTGCCGTCGACGTCAAAGATGACGAGGCGCAGGGGGCCGCTCACTCCAGATCCTCGAACGGATCAGGCGGCACATCCGACGGCGACCATTGGAACGTGTCCCATGTGTGTTGCATGTGCTGCGGCAGCGGCGCGGTCAGGTGCAGCTGCGCATGCGTCACCGGATGCTCGATTTTCAGCGAGCGGGCGTGCAGGTGCAGCTTCTTGCTGATGTCCCCGCCAAGTTGCGCGCCCCAGCCATCGCCAAGGTTTTCCTGCCCCGAGCCGCCGTATTTGCCATCGCCGACCACCGGATGCCCCAGCTCGGCCATATGCGCGCGCAGCTGATGGGTGCGACCCGTGATCGGGACCAATGCGCACCATGACGCCCGCGCGCCCACTGCCTCCAGCACCGCGTAGTCGGTCGTTGCATGTTTCGCTCCGGGGGTATCCTCGACGTCGCGGGGATGGATCGCGTGCATCTTTTCGCCTTCGCCCTTGGCGCCGTGGCCGGGTGCCTTGACCAAACCGAACTTGATCGTGCCCATGCGTGGCGTCGGCACGCCAGCGACGGCAGCCCAGTACAGCTTGCGCGTGTTGCGGTGGCGGAACGCGGCGGTCAGCCCCTTGGCCGCCTCGCGGGTGCGGGCCAGCATCAGAACCCCGGATGTGTCCTTGTCCAGCCGGTGCACGAGGCGCGGTTTTTCGTCCATGCCAAAACGCAGCGCCTCGGCCAACCCGTCGACATGGCGCGTCTGTTTGGACCCGCCCTGCACCGGCAGACCGGGGGGCTTGTTCAAGGCGATCACATGATCGTCGCGGTAGATCACGCAGGCGCGGATCATCGCGGCGTCGGCATCGGTTACATGGGCGCGCGCCCGCGCATTTGCCTCCGCAGGATCGGGCAGCGGTGGAATGCGCACGGCCTGGCCAATCTCAAGACGCGTGGCGGCTTTTACGCGGCCGCCATCGACGCGCAGATCGCCCTTGCGGCACATCTTTTCGATGCGGCCCTGTTGCAGGTGCGGAAACTGGCGGCGCAGCCAGCGGTCCAGCCGCTGATCACCGTCGTCCTTGGACACGTAAATCGTCTGAACGCCACTCATGCCAGCACCCCCCGCATTAACCATAATCCCAGCGCCAGCGCGCCGATCGACAGGCCCACCGACAAGGCCACATAAAGCAGCGCCAGCAGGCCCTCTCCGCGCTCGATCAGCGTCAGCGCCTCAAGTGAAAAGGCAGAGAAGGTCGTAAAGCCGCCGAGGATGCCGGTCATCACAAAGGGATTCAGCGCCGCATGGCCCCGTTCCAGTGACCAGATGGCAAAGGCGCCCATGATGAAAGAGCCGATCACGTTGACGCCCATCACTGCCAAGGGAAAGCTGGGCGAAGCTAGGCGCGCCACCCACAGTCCTGCACTAAAACGCAGACTGGCACCGATTGCGCCGCCAAGGGCGACCGAGAGGTAGGTCATGAACATGGCCGCTCTGTCGCGCGACGCCTTGTCATTGTCAAGCGGCGCAGGGGTGCGCGGGCAGTTGCGAAACCGCTTGTTCCGCGGCCTGCGACCGCTAACATGGGTCGCCATGACCCAAGAGTGAGGCCCTGTCTTGTCCGATGATCCCAAGGCGCTGCTGCGCCGCCTGTTCGACCGCGCTGTCGAAGTCGCCGACCCGATGCAAAGCCTGGCCGCCTATCTGCCACCACGGCCCGAGGGGCGCGTGATCGTCATCGGCGCGGGCAAGGCGTCGGCGCGCATGGCCGAGGCGGTCGAGGCGGAGTGGGGGCCATGCGAGGGGCTGGTCATCACGCGCTATGGCTATGCGCGACCCTGCGAAGGCATCAAAATTGTCGAGGCCGCGCATCCCGTACCCGACGCGGCGGGCGTGGACGCGACAGCACGCATGCTGGATCTGCTGCGAAATTTGGGCGAGGGAGATTTCGTGCTGGCGCTGATCTCGGGCGGGGCGTCGGCGCTGCTGGTTCAGCCAGCGGGCAACATCACGCTGGGCGAAAAGCAGGCGGTCAATCAGGCGCTTTTATCGTCGGGCGCGCCCATCGGACAGATGAACGCGGTGCGCAAGCATCTGAGCCGCGTCAAAGGCGGGCAACTGGCCGCCGCCGCGTACCCCGCGACCATGCTGGCGCTGATGATTTCCGACGTGCCGGGCGATGATCCGGCGATGATCGGTTCGGGGCCGACGGTGGGCGATGCAAACACACCCGCCGACGCGGCCGCCATCCTCGCGCGCTATGGCATCGACGCTGCGCCCTCGGTGCAGGCCGTGCTGGACGGCGCCAGTGCCGTGTTGGCGCCAAATGACGAGCGCCTCGCCAATGTTCAGAACGTAATCTATGCCGCGCCCTCGCAATCTCTGGCCGCCGCCGCCGAACTGGCGCGCGGGGCCGGTATGCAGGTCGAAATCCTCGGCGATGCTATCGAGGGCGAGGCACGCGATGTGGCCGCCGCCCATGCCCGCACCGCGCTGAATGCGCGGGCCGGGATGATGCCCGAGGACGCGCCAATCCTGCTGCTATCGGGTGGCGAATTGACAGTGACGCGCCGGGGCGACGGCATTGGCGGGCCGAACGCCGAATACGCGCTGGCGCAGGCTATCGCGCTGGACGGCGCGCCGGGCATCCACGCCATCGCCTGCGATACAGATGGCGTCGATGGCGCCGCCGAAGTGGCGGGTGCGATCATCGGCCCCGACACATTGCGCGGGGCAGCGACGAAAGGTCTCGATCCCGCTGCGGCACTCGCGCAGAACGACGCTCACAGCTTCTTTGCGGCGCTGGGCGCTCAGGTGGTAACGGGGCCGACGCTGACCAACGTCAACGACTTTCGCGCGCTGCTGATTCGGCCACCCTTTGCCCGATCCAGTTGAAATCGCCCGCGATTGTGTTAATTTAAGGTCCGCCGGGCGCTGCCGCCCGTAACCGGCCCAACGGAGGACTTACTGCCATGCACCGTCGCCTCTTTACTACGATAGCCGCCACGACCGCCCTGCTGCTGGGCGCGGCGGGTACGGCTGCCTACGCCGAAGGCGACACGCTGAGCGCGCCTGAGGTCGAGCGTCTGCTGACCGGCAACACCGCCGAAGGGAAATGGGATGGCAACTCCTACAGATCCTATTTCGGCGCCGATGGCATCACCATCTATCAGCCACAAACCGGCGAGAGACTGACCGGTAAATGGCGCGTCGATGAGGGCACCGGCCTCTACGAGAGCTTTTGGGACACGGTCGGTTGGACCGCATACGCCGTGATGCGCACCGATGAGGGATTCGCCTGGAGTCTGGACGGCAAGACCTATCCCTTTGCCATGCTCGAAGGGCGCAACCTGAGGGATTGACCGAGGATATCGCCCCTCAGCCGCCCCACTCGAGCAGCGTGATATGCGTGTCGCCATAGCGGCGGCGATCCAGTTGCGCACAGCCCGGCGGTGGAACGATAGCCGCGCTTTCCTCCCAGACAATCAGCGCGCCGGGGGCCAACCAGCCGCCTTCGATCGCGGCACTTAGCGCCGCCTCACCCAGCTGGCGCGCATAGGGCGGATCCAGAAAGACCAAATTCGCAGGGGTGCCTTGCACGCCGCCCAGCCGCCGCACATCGCGGCGCAACACATCCGCACGGTCCTGCATTCCGGTTAGCGCGATGTTTTCATCCAGCAGCTTCAGCGCCACGCGGCCATTTTCGACGAACCGCGCCCGCACAGCCCCGCGCGACAACGCCTCAAGGCCCAGCGCACCGGTTCCGGCGAACAGGTCCAGCACCTCGGCACCCGCCACCGCGTCCATGCTGGTCAGCACGCTGAACAGGCTTTCGCGTACACGATCCGATGTGGGGCGCAGCTGCGCGGCGGCGTCCCCCTTGCCCAGCGCCGCGAGGCGGCGTCCGCGCGCATCTCCTGCAATGATCCTCACTTGAGCAGTGATTTCAGCTCGGTCTCGGGATTGGCCACGGCCTCGGGAGCAGGCGATTTTCCGGCGTCGATCAGCCGCTTGCCGACCATGTAAGCGCGCGGATCGTTCATCGCATCAACCGCCAGCAAAGTGTCGCCCCGGTAATACCAGAACGAGGCCGAGCGCGCGCCACTTGCCGGACGCGTCACAATCCGGTCATAGCCGGTGTTCAGCCCTGCGATCTGCAATTTAACGTCATACTGGTCCGACCAGAACCACGGCTGCGGCACATAGTTCTTGGCGGCGCCCATGATATTGTCTGCCACGCATTCGGCCATGTCGATGGCGTTCGGCACACACTCCAGCCGCAGGCGCCCGGCTTGATAAGGGAAAGAGGCACAGTCGCCAGCCGCCCAGATCGCCGGGTCGCTGGTGCGGCCCAGCGAATCAACGGCGATGCCGTTGTCGATTTCCAGCCCTGCCGCTTCGGCCAGCGCCGTGCCGGGGGCGATACCGACGCCGACGATAACAAAATCCGCTGCCAGTTCGGTCCCGTCGCTAAGGCGTGCACCAGTGACATGCCCCTCACCAAGCAATTTCTCAAGCCCCACACCCTCGCGGATATCAACGCCGTTTTCGGCATGAAGTGTGCGGAAAAAATCCGATGTTTCGGGCGCGGCGACCCGTTGCAGGATGCGCTCAGCCATTTCGACCAGCGTAACATTCAGCCCCTTTTTGGCCGCCACGGCCGCCGCCTCGAGGCCGATATAGCCCCCCCCCACGATCAGCACCTTTGCGCCGGGGCCGAATCGCGGCCCCATCGCATCCGCATCGGCCAGATCGCGGACCACATGCACGCCGTCCAATGCGCCGCCGATTGCGGCGGGCAGGCGGCGCGGGGTCGATCCGGTGGTCAGTACCAATGCGTCATAGTGCAGCGTCTCGCCACCCACGCTTACTGTCTGCGCGGCGCGATCAATGTGATCCACCCGCGAACCCAGTCGCAGATCGACGTCGATCTCACCGTAGAAATGATGCGGGCGCAGGTAGAGCCGCTCCAACTCCATGTCGCCCAGCAAATAGGCCTTGGATAGGGGCGGGCGCTGATAGGGCGGCGCGGTTTCCTCGCCGATCAGGGTGATACGACCCTCATGGCCATTATTGCGCAGACGCGCCACCAACGACGCACCTGCCTGCCCTGCCCCGACCACGACGATATCCGACATGTCCCATTTCCGATCTTTTGCATGGCTTCACCGCCGCGCAGACTATATCGGTTCGGTATCTCAGCGCAAACAACAGTCAGGAAACGACCATGAGTATTTCGACAGGCGACAAACTGCCCTCGGCCAGCTTTCTTCAGATGGGTACGGACGGCCCCGTGTCGGTCGATCTGGCGTCCAAGACCGATGGACGCAAGGTTGTCATCTTTGCCGTGCCGGGTGCCTTTACGGGCGTGTGCCACAACGCACATGTCCCCAGCTTTATCCGCACCAAGGACCAGTTCACCGCCAAGGGCGTGGACGAGATCATCTGCATCTCGGTCAACGATCCCTTCGTCACCGGCGCATGGGGCGAAGTGACTGGCGCAACCGCCGCAGGAATCACGATGCTGGGCGATCCGGTATCAGAGTTTACCAAGGCGATGGGCATGGACTTTACCAACGAAGACGCCGGCCTGATCGACCGGTCCAAGCGCTACGCGATGGTCGTCGAAGACGGCACCGTGACGCTGCTGAACGAAGAGGAAAACCCCGGCCTCTGCGACGTATCGGCTGGCGAGGGCCTTTTGGACGCTATGTAGGGCACCCTACGAGGCGGCGCGCCGCAATATGATTGCCAGCAGATCGCGGCGCGCCTAGTACTTGCCAGCCTTACCGCCAGCAACAGAGCAACTATGAACAAATCCATCTACGTCACAATTTTCGAGGTATCCGGCTCTGCCCTCGCTATCGCCTATGCACTTCTTATTGCGTCGAACACCGGCAACGAGGTGCTGGGTTTTACATTGCTACTGATTTCCTCAGCCCTTTTTGCGGGCTGGGCCGTTATTGACCGCAGGTGGGCCTTTCTTGCGTTACAATTCTTTTATGCGGTCTCGGCCATCATCGGCTTGCTGCGCTGGGGCTAGGCAGTTTGCGACCTTCGCTCAGCCCGCCAGAATATCCATCTTGCGCGCCAGCTTGGCGTCCAGCGTGCTGAGGCCATCCACGGAATGCGTGGTCAGCGTCACAGTTACCTTATTATAGACGTTGCTCCATTCGGGGTGGTGGTTCCACTTTTCGGCCCAGACACCCGCGCGGACCATCCAGCCCAGCGCATCGGCGAAATCAGAGAATTTGAACTCCTTGGTGATGGCATCGCGCCCCTCAACCATGGCCCAGCCGTCCTTCAGCAGCGGATTGATCATCGTGTTGCGGGCGGTATCGCTGAGTATCTCGGTCATTCATGATCCTCCTTGGGTGTTTTCCTGAACGGCCCGAAGGACGTCAGTATCTCGATGTCTTCCTCGACCGCCGCGCCCTCGGCCCGCAGATATTGCGCGACCGCATCGGCAAACCCCGCATCGCGCATCCAGTGCAGCGAATGTGTCGCCACGGGCAGATAACCGCGCGCCAGCTTGTGTTCGCCCTGCGCGCCCGCCTCAACACGAACTTGTCCATTCGCCAGCGCAAAATCAATGGCCTGATAATAGCATAGCTCAAAATGCAGGCACGGGTGATCCTCAATGCAGCCCCAGTAGCGGCCATATAATGCCGACGCGCCGATAAGGTTCACAGCGCCCGCAACAGGCTGCGCGCCGTCCATGGCAAGAATCAGCAAAATGTCGTCGCGCAGCGTGTCATGCGCAATCTCAAAGAATTCGCGCGTGAGGTAGGGTGTGCCCCATTTGCGCGCGCCGGTGTCCTGATAGAACTCCCACACGGCATCCCAATGCTCGGGCCGGATATCGTCACCGGTCAACTGCACTATCTGTCCGCCAAATTCCTGCGCTACGCGGCGCTCCTTGCGGATGTTCTTGCGCTTGCGCGCGCTGAGGGCGGCGAGGAAGCCGTCGAAATCGCCATAGCCCGCGTCGAACCAGTGAAACTGCTGACCGGTGCGCCGCATCAGGCCCATGGCCGCGCCTGCCTCGGCCTCGGCACCGGTGCAAAAGGTGATATGCAGCGACGACAGCGCGTTTTGCTCGGCGATCTGCAACGCGCCTTGCACCAGCGCGGCGCGGCCCGATTGCTCATGCCCCGGTCGGGTCAGGAACCGCCGCCCCGTCACCGGTGTGAACGGCACCGCCATCTGCAATTTCGGATAGTATCGCCCGCCCGCGCGCTGATACGCATCGGCCCAACCGTGATCAAAGATGTACTCACCCTGACTGTGCGATTTGGCGTAAAGCGGCGCACAGGCAATAATCTGTCCACCCTGCTCGGCAGTCAGGTATTGCGCCTGCCAGCCCGTGCCGGGGCCGACCGACCCGCTATCTTCCAGCGCTTTGAGAAAGCGGTAGGTGGTAAACGGATCTTCGGGGCGCGCGCCCCCCACAGCCTCGGGGCAGGCGCAGGAATCCCATTCGCCAGCAGCTATGCCGCTCAGGTCGCCATGCGCGCGGATGGTGATGTCGCTGGTTTCCGTCATGGATGCCTGTGCCTCGCTGCCTTGGACTAACCTGTACCCGAAGGCGCGCAATTCAAGCAGGCATGTCCGGTAGGTAGCCCTCGAAGGTGATATTTTCCGCGATGCGCCGCGCGCGCGCCTCGGCCTCAGGGCTGCGGATCGTCCAGCAGAGGATCGCGGCACCCGCCTCTTTCAGGTCGGCCACGCGAGGGCGGTCCAGATCGTCCCATTGATGACTGACAAAGCTGGCCTTTGCGGAATCGAAATCGGGAATCTCGCGCAGATGATTGCGCACATCCTCGGGCAACTCGGGCCAGTTATGCGCCGCATAGGCGCAAGTGACTATCCCGCGCGGCACGCCCGTGGCCAAGTCGGCGAGGCGGATCACCGAATGGGGGTTGAATGACATGACCGCGACCGGCCCGGCATATCCCGCCAGATCGCGCGCAACAGATGCCTCAAGAATACCGTCGGTTTGGCCCATCTGGCCGTGCTGGTCCTTGACCTCGACCAACAGCGGCACGCGGCACGCGACTAGCTGCAATACCTCGGCCAGCGTCGGGATTCCCTCGTCGCAGCCCTTCAACGGGATCGCGGCAAGGCCTGCGGCGCTCTGCGCACGGATCGGGCCGCTTGCATTCGTCAGCCGCTCCAGATCGTTGTCGTGGAATACCATCGCGACACCGTCCGACGACATCTGCACGTCGATCTCGATGCCATAGCCGCGCGCAATCGCGGCGCGAATCGCCGCGCGCGTGTTTTCGGGGCGCCCTGCCGCAATGTCATGCAGGGCGCGATGCGCCAGCGGCTGGCGCAAAAATGCCGCGTCAAGCCGCGTCATGCGATCTGGAAAATGCCCTCGATCTCGACCGCGACGCCCAGCGGCAGCGATGCCGCCGATACGGCAGCGCGCGCGTGCTTGCCCGCGTCGCCCAACGCCTCGCCCAGGAAATCGGACGCGCCGTTGATGACCTGCGGTTGTTCGGTGAAATCGGGTGTCGAATTGACAAAACCGCCCAGCTTGATCACCCGCACCAGCCGGTCCAGATCACCACCGCACGCGGCCTTGACCTGCGCCAGAAGGGCGATGGCACAATGGCGCGCCGCATTCGCACCGGCTGCAGTGTCCACGTCATCGCCCAGCTTGCCGGTCAAAAGACCGTTATCGTCGCGCGAAATCTGACCAGAGACATAGAGAGTGTCGCCCACCTGAACATAAGGCACATAATTGGCCGCGGGGGCCGGTGCGTCGGGCAGCGTCACGCCCATCTCGGCCAGCTTTGTCTCGAATTTTCCCATGTGCCTCAAGTCCTTTGTGCTGTTGTTTCGGCATGGACGCTAACGCCTGCGCCGCCGGATGAAAACGACAAATGCACACGCGCGGGGCGGGGCAGAGGCGTGCAGGAACAGGCGCGCCACTTGCGTGGCGGCGGGGAAAACGGTAATTCGCATGCGGGGGATGGACCTGTGCGGCGCGCCGCAAACGTCTCATTTGTGCAACGCATCCCTTTCATTCGACGAACCGCCACGTGCCGGAGACTGCGACTCGCTCTAGATGCTGGCCGGTAGACTGGACTGGAAATTTGGCTTGAAAGTGATCTGTTGACACGTACCCTCCCAATTCTTGCGCCCCGCGCCGCCATTTGCGTCATGCTGCTTGCACTGCTGGCCGCTTGCGGTCATCAGCCCGATCCCGCCCTCACGCGCGACGCACCCTATGATCCCTACGAGGCATCGAATCGCCTCAATCACGAGCGAAATAAGAGGCTGGACCGCGCCGTCCTGCGCCCGGTGGCCATGGGCTATAGCGCCGTCGTGCCGGACGATGTCGAAACGGCGGTCAGCAATTTCGCCACCAATCTGTCGCTGCCCGGCACGATGGTGAACAGCGCGCTGCAGGGCAATGGCGTGGGTCTGACGTCGGATTTCTACCGGTTTCTGGTCAACACGACGCTGGGGTTGGGCGGTCTGATCGACGTCGCCACGGACCTGAACATGCCTGCCGCGACCTATACCGATTTCGGTCAGACGCTTTACACATGGGGCGTGCATGAGGGCCCCTTTATCCAACTGCCAGCGATAGGCCCCTCGACCACCCGCGCGGCGGCGGGGCGTGTCGTGGACATATTCACCAACCCGCTGGGCTACGTGATCGAAGACCCCGAGGTCTATTATGTATTGGGCACGCGCGCCTCAAAGGGGCTGACATCGCGCGGGCGCTACAGCGAATCGATCGACTCGGTCCTCTATGACAGCGCCGATAGCTACGCGGCCTCCCGCTCACTTTATCTGCAAAATCGCCGCTTTAAGGTGGGCAGCGGGGGCAGCGAGGCCAATCTCGATCCCTACGACACCACCGCCGGAGCGCCTGCTGGCCCCGGCGTCAGCGCAGACCTCGAGGATCCTTATGACCAATGACATCACACGCCGCAGCCTGATCGCCACCGGGACGGGCGCGGCATTTATCGCCGCGATGCCTCGCAGCGCGCTGGCCCTGAATGACGCCAGCGCCCGCGCGCTGGTTGACAAGGTAGTGGGCGAGATCAACCGCGTCATCGCCTCGGGCAAGTCTCTGGGCCAGATGATTGGCGATTTCGAAGGCATTTTCCGCCGCTACGCGGACGTCGACCTGATCGCGCGCAGCACGCTGGGCGCGGATGCCAACCGCGCCAGCGCAGCGCAGATTGCAGCCTATACCGACGCCTTTCGCGGCTACATCGCGCGCAAATACGGCAAACGGTTCAAAGAATTCCAAGGCGGGCAGATTGAAGTGCTGAGGGTGAGCGCGGTCAAATCCTGGCACGAGGTTCAGGCCCGTGTGAACCTGCGCGGCGAGGCGCCCTTTGACGTGCGCTTTCTGGTCTCGGACCGCTCGGGGCGGGATCTGTTCTTTGACCTGTTGATCGAAGGCATCAGCCTACGCCTGAGCGAGCGGACCGAAATCGGCTCGATGCTGGATCGTCGTCAGGGCAATATCGACGCAATGACTGCGGATTTGCGGCGGGCGGGCTAACATCCGGATTGCACTAAGCCAGGCGCGCGGTTCCCTAAGGGCCGCGCGCTTTTCGTTGGCGTGTTTGGGCGCGCAGGCAACCATGCCGCTGAGCGCGCGGCAGATCACCCGCCGAACAGTTGCCGCAGGATATTGGTGATCGGGCCGTCCTGTCGCTGGCGCTGTCGGGTTTGACTACCTTGCCACCCTTGGTCACGTTGCTGTTGCTGCACCTGAGGTTGCTGCACCTGTTGAACGGGCCGCTCTTGAACACGCGTCATTGGCAGGGGGGTGACCGGCATCCCCTCATGGACGCGCACCATTACCTCATGCCATATTTCGGCAGGCAGGCCGCCGCCGGTCACGCCGGTTAGCGGCGTGTTATCGTCATAACCCATCCAGACGCCCGCGACGTAATCCGCGGTAAAGCCCAGGAACCACGCGTCGCGCGCGGCTTGCGTCGTGCCGGTTTTGCCCGCCGCCTCGCGGCCCGGCAGTTTGGCGCGCGCGCCGGTGCCGCCGTCGACCACGCGGCTCATCATCCAGGTCAGTTCGCGCGCGGCGTCCTCGCGGATCACACGCTCGCCGATGCCACCGCCCGCGCCCATGACGGCCTCATCCTGCCCCAGCAGCTTGAGCTCAACCAGACCGTAGGGTTTGACCGACGAACCGCCGTTGAGGATGCCAGCAAACGCACCGGTCATTTCCAGCAGCGTGCTCTCGGACGCGCCCAGCGCCAATGCGGGACCGGCGGCCAGATCGCTCTTGATCCCGAAATCGCTGGCGACCTTGCGCACCAGATCCAGTCCGACACTCTCAGCGACCTTAACGGCGGGGATGTTGTATGAGTACTTCAGCGCATCAGCCAACGTCACCCGACCATGGAAGCGATTGCTGTAGTTGCTGGGGCACCATCGGCCCGAGCCTGGAATGTCCAGACAATAGGGTTCGTCCACGACGGTGTCCTGGCTGGAATAGCCCAGCTCCAGCGCCGTCGCATAGACGAACGGCTTGAAGCTGCTGCCGGTCTGCCGGTTCGCCTGCGTGGCGCGGTTGAAGGCACCCGATACCTTGGTCTGGCGCCCGCCGATCATCGCTCGCACGGCACCATCCGACGACATGATGACGACTGCCGCCTGCGCCTTGGACCCCTCACGCAGCTTTTCGTCGAAAACAGCGTCCAGCCCTGCCTCGGCAGCGCGCTGGATGCGCTGGTCCAGCGTGGTGCGGATGATCACATCCTCGGTCGTGTCGCGGGTAAAGAATTCGGGGCCGGACGACATGACCCAATCGGCGAAATAGCCGCCCGCCTGCCGCTCGGCAGCCTCGGACAACTCGGCGGGATTAGCCACCGCGATCGCGGCCTCGGATGCGGACAAAAAGCCCTGATTGCGCATGAGGCCGATCACGACCGACGCGCGGTTCTGGCTACGCTCGATGTTGCTGGTCGGCGCCAGCGTCGAGGGCGCAGTCAAAAGGCCCGCCAGCATCGCACCCTCAGACGGGTTCAACTGCGCGGCAGATTTGCCGAAATAGCGCTGCGCGGCAGCCTCGGCACCATAGGCGCCACCGCCCAGATAGGCGCGGTTCAGGTAGATAGAGAGGATCTCTTCCTTGGTGTATTTCACCTCCATCGCCATTGCATATATGGCTTCCTTGGCCTTGCGAACCAGCGATCCACGACGGCAATCGGCGACATACTCGGCCTCGCTGTCCCATTCGGCCTCGACATATTCAGTGCCGAGGCACAGCAGCTTGGCCGTCTGTTGTGTCAGGGTCGATCCGCCATGGCCGCTGAGCGGCCCGCGCCCCTCGCTGAGGTTGATACGCACGGCGCTGGCAATGCCAATGGGATCAACGCCGGGATGCAGGTAGAACCGCTTGTCCTCGGTTGCGATCACGGCGTTGCGCAGGTGTTTTGACACGGTGCCGGCGTTGACAGCCCCACCAAACTGATCGCCGCGCCACGCGAACACGTCACTGTCGCGATCCAGTAGCGTGACCGATCCGCGCGCGCGTCCATCAAGCAGCGCCGAGACATCGGGCAGGGTGGCATAGACGTAGGCGACGGCGATGCCCAGGATCACTAGTGCCACCGCTGTCAGCCGCCAACCGACGCCCCAAACGATGCGCCAGATCCAGCGCAGCAGGCCAAAGACGGTGCGTGTCAGGACGTTACCGCCGCGCCGTTTGGCTGGCGCACGCTTGCGCGCCTTGCGGGGTTTAGCCGCCTTTGGCTTGGTCTTGGGTTTGCGCCTATCGGCCACCAAGGGTGACTTGCGCCGTCCTGAATTGCTCATCTTTGCCCTGCCCGGCCGGAATATCAGGGCTTTTACCCCTTGGATTTGCGGCAAGCTAGCCCAGATCGGCGCGAATGTAGAGGGGCCGCACGCATTGGGGCGATTTTTTACCTAAAACGCTTTAGCTGCGATGGCGCACGCCAGCGGCTGGTCGAATCAAGGCTCCCTATGCTAAGTCTTGTGGCATGACGCAACAGGCACCCCATATAGGCCAATCCGGCCCGATTATCCGACAGTTGGACGAGGCTGCGATCAACCGTATCGCGGCTGGCGAAGTGGTTGAACGACCCGCATCCGCGGTCAAGGAACTGGTCGAGAACGCCATAGACGCCGGCGCGCGCCGCATCGCGGTCGAAATCGCGGATGGTGGCAAAACGCTGATCCGCGTGACGGATGATGGCTGCGGCATGACCCCCGCCGACCTGCCGCTGGCACTGGCCCGTCATGCGACGTCCAAGATCGACGGCTCCGACTTGCTGAACATCAACAGCTTCGGCTTTCGCGGTGAGGCGCTTGCGTCCCTCGGCGCTGTCGGGCGGCTAAACGTCACCTCGCGCGCGGCAGGCCACGACGGGGCCGAGATCGCCGTGACGGGCGGCAAGATGAGTAGCGTGCGCCCCGCCGCACTGAATGGCGGCACGGTAATCACGTTGCGCGACCTTTTCCACGCGACACCTGCGCGGCTGAAATTCATGCGCACCGACCGGGCCGAGTCGCAGGCGATTGGTGACGTAATCAAACGGCTTGCAATGGCCGAGCCGCAGGTCAGCTTCACCCTTCGCGATGTGTCGGGCGGCGGCGACGGACGGCAGACATTCCGCGCCGATGCCGAAACGGGCGATCTGTTTGATGCCCTGCACGCGCGGCTGGCCCGCGTCATCGGCAGCGATTTCGCCGCCAATTCCATGCGTATAGACGCCGAGCGCGAGGGGTTTCACATGACCGGTTGCGCGGGCCTACCAACCTATTCGCGCGGCGCGGCGGTGGCGCAATTCCTGTTCGTCAATGGTCGCCCGGTGCGCGACCGCATGCTGATCGGCGCGCTGCGTGCAGGATATATGGACGTGCTCAGCCGCGACCGCCATCCGGTTGCCGCGCTATTCATCGACTGCGAGGGCGCGCTGGTCGACGTCAACGTGCATCCCGCCAAGTCCGAAGTGCGGTTTCGCGATCCCGGCACCGTGCGCGGCCTGATCGTGTCGGGCCTGCGCCACGCGCTGTCCGAGGCGGGGCATCGCGCGTCGTCAACAGTGACGACAGGCACGCTGGGCGCCTTCCGGCCCGAGCAGACCGGCGCGCGTGTCTATCAGATGGACCGCCCGTCGGCGCAGGCCCGCGCGGCCGGCTATGCCGCCCAAGCCCCCGGTTTTGCCGAGATGCAAGGTGATTACAGCGCGCGAGCCGAACCTGCCCCGGATACGACCGATTCGGCCCGCACAGATACACGGCTGGGTGCCGCCCGCGCGCAGGTGCATGAAAACTACATCATCGCCCAGACAGACGAGGGCATCGTCATCGTCGATCAGCACGCCGCGCACGAGCGGCTGGTTTACGAGCGCCTGAAACGCCAGATGGCCGAGCATGGCATCGCCGCACAGGCCCTGTTGATTCCCGAGATCATTGACCTCTCCGAGGGCGATTGCGCCACGCTGCTGGCGGCCGCGCCGGACCTCGCGCCGCTTGGCCTGACGATTGAGGCGTTTGGCGGCGGCGCCATCGCGGTGCGCGAAACGCCCGCTCTTTTGGGCAACGTGGATGCGCGCGCGTTGATCCTCGACCTGCTGGACGAGCTGAGCGATCAGGGCGACACCGAGATGGTGCGCGCCCGCATCGACGCGATCCTCAGCCGCATGTCTTGCCACGGCTCGATTCGCTCGGGGCGCCGGATGCAGGCGGACGAGATGAACGCGCTACTGCGCGAAATGGAGGCGACGCCGCTGTCGGGTCAGTGCAACCATGGTCGGCCCACCTATGTCGCGCTGAAACTCAGCGATATCGAGCGGCTATTCGGGCGCAGCTAGAGCCGTTTAAGGTTGCAGACCGACCTGCTTTGACGCCAGTTGGCGGCATCAATTCGACGCAAAAGGACGCCCGCATGGAGCAGTATCTGGATCTGGACCTCACGCAGTGGCAGGCCGTCGCGGTCGGTGCTGCCGCGCTGGCGCTGATCCTCGCGCTGATGGCCATTTTCGCGGCGCGCCGCGCCCGTCGACATGAGGCGGAGGCATCCGCACTGCGCGAAAAGCTGGCGGGGCTGCACCCCATAGCCGACCGCGTTCCCGCGCTGGAGGATCGCGCCGATGACTTGTTAGCGGACCTCTACCGCGAGCAGGTGAATTCCGCCTCGTTGGAACAGCGCCTGACCAGCCTTCAGGAAACACATCAGCAACGGCTGGCCGATCTGGCCGATATGAAAAAGCAACTGGAGGACCGGTTTCAATCGCTGGCCTCCGGCGCATTGTCGGCCAATTCCGAGAAATTCCTGTCGCTGGTGTCCGAGCGGTTCAAGACGCACAAGCAATCCGCCGATGAGGATCTGAACCGCCGTCATGCCGCGATCCGCGATCTGGTCAAACCGCTGGATGATAAATTGGGCAAATTCGACCTGCGCATGGGCGAGATCGAAAAGGCCCGCAACGAGGCCTATGGCACGATCAAACAGCAGGTGTTGTCCTTGACCGAGGGTCAGGCCAATCTTGGGCAGGAAACCCGGCGCCTCGTGCAGGCCCTGCGCGCGCCCAAAACGCGCGGGCGTTGGGGCGAGATGCAACTGCGGCAGGTGTTCGAGATGGCCGGCATGACCGAGCGCGTCGATTTCCATCTTGAGAAAAGCTTCGACACCGACGAGGGCAAGCGCCGCCCCGACGCTATCGTCCACATCCCCGGCGGCAAAAGCATCGTGATCGACGCCAAGACTCCGCTTTCGGCTTACCTCGACGCGCTAGAGGCCGACACGCCCGAATTGCAAAGCCAGTTTATAAAGTTGCACGCCGTTCAGGTGCGCAAACATGTGAACGAGCTATCGTCCAAATCCTATCAGGACAACCTAAGCTCGGCCCCTGATTTCGTGGTCATGTTCATCCCCGGCGAGACGTTCGTGTCTGCCGCCGCCGAGGCCGATCCGGGGCTGATCGAATACGCCTTTGAACGCAAGGTGCTGATCGCCACGCCGACCACTTTGATGGCGCTGGTCAAGGCGATCGCCTATGGCTGGCAGCAGGACAAGATGGCCGAAAATGCGGAGGAAGTGCAGAAGACGGCCAAGGAGATATACGACCGCCTGCGCGTCTTTGCCGAGCACCTGGGCAAGGTGGGCCGCTCGCTGGGCCAATCTGTTGATCACTACAACAAGGCGCTTGGATCGCTAGAAGGACGCGTGCTGCCTTCGGCCCGTAAGTTCGAGGAACTGGGGGTCGTTTCGGCCTCATCTGATAAAATCGAGAAGCCCGACAACGTCGAGCATGAACCGCGCCGCCTGACCGCACATGAATTCACCGCGCCGGACGAATCAAACGACAACACCTGATACCGGACAGGATGCCGAACAGGACTCGGGGCAACGATTTTTCGCGAAGGATCCCGCGCCCGTGGCTCAGGTGGTGTCGAGGCAGTGGCGGCGAAAGGCGCGCTTGAGCATGTCCAATTCCTCACGCAGCAGCGTCATCTCGGTGCGGATATCATAGCCCAGCGCATCCCCCGACATCAGCGCGAAACTGTCCAGCGTTGTATCCGCGCGCCTGTCGCGGATGAGGAAAATCTGCACACCATCGGTTATCATGTTGGCCGGGATAGGTACGCGCAGGGTCCAGAAACCGCCCTCTTCGTTTTCGACCACCTCTACGCCGGATATCGGCTGTTCCAGATGCGTGACCTCAATGTCGGGCTGGGTGTTCCCCTCGCCCTCATAGGTCAACTGGCCCTCCCAGACGCCCTCAAACAGGCGCGTCTTGGTCAGTGTGAGATTGCTCATGTCGATCCCTTTCCGGCTGTCAGAATTCCGGTTGTCAGAATTCGGGCCCATCAAAATTCGGCGCGCGGGCGGCGGCTAAAGGTCAGATCGCGCAGGATCACCTGGCTCATCTCGGGATTTTCAAAGATCAAATCGACCCATGCCCGCTCGATCCGCTTTTCGTTGAGGTTGGAATAAGCCAGATCGAATTCGACGACGATCTCGTCCTCGTTCAGCGGCAACTCACGCACGATCTGTTCGGTATTTGGCCCGTTTTTGATGTTCAGTCGGGCGAAAATCTCGAGAGGTTTTTCCATCTCGACGATGGCCGTCATGCGTAGCAGGTGGTGTTTTTTCAGCCCGTCGACCGCGCCGTGCGGCAGGTCCAGCACCACCGACAGGAACGAGCCGTCGAAGGCAAATACATCTATGCGCAGCCCGAAAGGCGCGAGGTCCGCCTCGCGCGTGTTGCGGATCTGGCGCAATGTCAGCTCAGAGCGGGCGCAATCGTGAAACAATGTCAGCTCATCGCCCAGCTTGGCTTTGCTTGGGGCCGACGACATGCCGGGGCTGGCCAGCGGCAGGTTCCATAGCGCGGGGCGCCAGGACCAATCTGTGCCATGAGGTTTGGGAAATGCCTTCGAGCCGATCATCGGCAGGGCCAGCCGGTTGTCGGCGATCGCAGTCATTTCATGCAGCGAATAGAGCAGGTTGCGCGCCATGGCCCGCTCGCGTCGCAGTTCGGCCAGCGCCATTTCGGGGGCGCGACGGGCGGCGCGGGTCCATCGACGCACGCCGCGCCGATGCACGATCCAGTCGACCAAAGCACTACGCACCCGCATCTGTCACCGCCCCTGCCTGCATTTGGTTGTTTTCTATCCTGCCTCGCCAATGCCTACTATAGAATCAAGCCGTTTTGCTAAACAATCCTTGGGAAACGCATTTGAACACACGCTGTTTCCAGACGGCACGCGCCGTTTGGGCCGCGACGTGCAGGTGGCGTCAGATGTCCATATAGACGTGCCGCTCGGCCTCGGCTCCCGGATGCGTGACTGCGCCCTTGTAGGTGGCACCCACCAGTTGCGCGTATTTCCACAGCGCGCCCGAAGCATACATCGTCTCGCGCGGACCAGGCCATGCGGCCTTGCGCGTCGCCAGTTCGTCGTCTGTCAGATCGACGGTGATACTGCCGTTGATCGCGTCGATGGAAATCATGTCGCCATCCTTGAGCAGCGCGATAGGTCCGCCATACGCCGCCTCGGGGCCGACATGGCCAACGCAAAATCCGCGCGTCGCACCAGAGAACCGTCCGTCGGTGATCAGCGCGACCTTCTTGCCCATCCCCTGCCCGCTGAGCGCGGCCGTGGTCGATAGCATTTCGCGCATGCCCGGCCCGCCTGCCGGGCCCTCGTTGCGGATGACGATGACCTCGCCCTCCTGATAGCCTCGCTTTTGCACGGCCTCAAACGCGTCCTCTTCGCATTCGAACACGCGCGCGGGGCCGGTAAAGGTCTGGTGCTGGCTGGGGATGCCCGCAACCTTTACGATCGCACCTTCGGGGGCCAGATTGCCCTTTAGGCCGACCACGCCACCGGTTTTCGTGAGCGGCGCGTCGATGGAATAGATCACCTTGCCATCGGCCTCGCGGTCGATCAGTTCCAGCTCTTCGCCGATGGAGCGTCCCGATGCCGTCATGCAATCCTCGTGGATGAGGCCCGCTTTGCGCAGTTCCTTCATCACGACGGGTATGCCGCCAACATCGTAGAGGTCCTTGGCCACATACTGACCGCCCGGTTTCAGATCGACGAAGTAGGGCGTATCGCGGAAAATGTCGCACACGTCCTCAAGAAAGAAGTCGATGCCCGCCTCATGGGCAATCGCGGGCAGGTGCAGGCCCGCATTGGTCGATCCGCCCGTGCAGGCGACGACGCGGGCCGCGTTTTGCAGTGATTTCAGCGTGACGACATCGCGGGCGCGGATGTTTTTCTCAATCAGGTTCATGACGGCGCGACCCGACGCCTCGCCGTATTGATCACGGCTCTCGTAGGGGGCGGGCATGCCGGAGCTGTTCATCAGCGCAAGGCCGATTGCCTCGGAAACGCACGCCATGGTGTTGGCAGTGAATTGGCCGCCGCAGGCGCCCGCGCTGGGGCAGGCGATACGTTCCAGCACATCCAGCGCCTTGTCGGACATGGTGCCGTTCTGGTGGCGACCCACGGCTTCGAACATGTCCTGCACGGTCAGATCGCGGTTGCGAAAATCTTCTGGAATCTCGTCGATCTCGGGGGCGCGGCCAGGCAGGATCGAACCTCCATAGATGAACACCGACGGCGTGTTCAGCCGCACCATCGCCATCATCATGCCCGGCAGCGATTTGTCGCACCCGGCAAGGCCGACAATGGCGTCATAGGCATGGCCGCGCATCGTCAGCTCGACCGTGTCGGCAATCGCCTCGCGGCTGGCGAGGCTGCTGCGCATGCCCTCGTGGCCCATGGCAATGCCGTCGGTCACGGTGATGGTGGTGAATTCGCGCGGTGTGCCGGAGGCCGCCTTGACCCCCATCTTGACCGCCTGCGCCTGACGGGACAGGGCGATGTTGCACGGCGCGGCCTCGTTCCAGCAGGTGGCGACGCCGACGAGAGGCTGGTGAATTTCCTCTTCGCTGAGGCCCATCGCATACATGTACGAGCGGTGCGGCGCCTTGGCGGGGCCTTCTGTTACGTAGCGGCTGGGCAGTTTGGATTTGTCGAACTTGGTCATGAGGGCCTCGCGGAAACTGGGCTGGGATATTTGCTGCCTCTGGAATAGGCGAGCCGTTCGCAGGGCGCAAGCACGGCGGGGCTTGTGGCAGATTGCGTGTCGCCCCGCGCGAGGGTAGCGTCGCGCCATGCGCTATCCCGCCTACAGACCCCTCGTTGACCCTGCCCGCGCCACCGCCCCGCCGTGGCGGCTGCTGGTGGGCATCGTGCTGACCGTCGCGCTCTTTTTGGTGCTGTCGCTGGTCTATGGATGGCTTTGCACGACATTTCTGCCGCGATCAACATGGGGCGAGGACGGGCGCGGCATTGAAGAGGCGACGACGGCGGGCGGTGCGCTGGTCAATCTCTATGCCTTTGGCCTTCTGACGCTTGCGTTGGCGGCGATTCTGCCGCTGATGCACAAGCGCAGCCTTGTCAGCCTGATCGGTGCGGCTGGGCTGGCGGCTGGCCAAGCGGGGCGCGTAATCCTCTATATGGTCGGCGTTTATATCGCCGCCTCTCTGGTGCAATTGCTGGACCCAATCCCGATGCAGCCCAGTCTAGCCTTCGTTGATTGGTTGCCGATCCTACCGCTGACACTGGCGGGCCTCATCATCCAGACCAGCGCCGAAGAGCTGATGTTTCGCGGCTATATCCAGAGCCAGCTGGCCGCGCGGTTCCGCCATCCAGCCATCTGGATGGGCATTCCTGCTGTGATGTTTGGCATGCTGCACTATCAGCCTGGCACAATGGGCGACGCCAGCTGGCTGATCGTGATCTGGGCGATCCTCTTTGGCATCGCCGCCGCCGACCTGACGGCGCGCAGTGGCACGCTGGGCCCGGCCATCGCGCTACATCTGGTGAATAATTTCAGCGCCATCGCGCTGGTCGCCCCGGCGGGGTATTTCGACGGGCTGGCGCTGGCGACCTACCCGTTTGGCCCGGACGACACCGCGCTCTTGCTGCAATGGATGCCCATGGACCTCGCGGTGCTGCTATGCTCGTATCTGGCGGCACGTCTGGCGCTGCGCGTTTGATTGCAATTCCCGGCAGTGGGGCTTATTTCAGGGCAAATCTTAGCGATAGGCAGGCAAGCCACATGAACTGGATCACCAACTACATGCGTCCGCGCATCAACTCGATCTTCTCGCGCCGCGAGATGCCCGAGAATCTGTGGACCAAATGCGACGAGTGCGGCTCGATGCTTTTTCACCGCGAGATGAGCCAGAACCTGAATGTCTGCACCTCTTGCGGCCATCATATGAATATCGCTCCCCGCGCACGGTTTCAGTCGCTGTTCGACGGTGGCATCTTTGCCGAAGTCGCCGTGCCTGCGCCCAAGGCCGATCCGCTGCATTTCCGCGACCAAAAGCGTTATCCCGACCGGATGAAAGCAGCGCAAAAGGCCACGGGCGAAAAAGAGGCGATGCTGGTCGCCACCGGCGACATCGGGCGCACGCCCATCGTGGCTGCGGCGCAGGATTTTTCATTCATGGCCGGGTCGATGGGCATGTATGTCGGCAACGCGATCATTGCGGCGGCCGAGACAGCGGTAAAGCTGAAGCGACCTCTGATCCTGTTCTCTGCCGCCGGCGGCGCGCGGATGCAGGAGGGGATCCTGTCGCTGATGCAGATGCCGCGCACGACAGTGGCCATTCAGATGCTGAAAGAGGCGGGCCTGCCCTATATCGTCGTGCTGACCCACCCCACGACCGGTGGCGTCACTGCCTCGTATGCGATGCTGGGCGACGTGCAGATCGCCGAGCCGAACGCGCTGATCTGCTTTGCCGGGCCGCGCGTGATCGAACAGACGATCCGCGAAAAGCTGCCCGAAGGATTTCAGCGCGCCGAATACCTGCTGGATCACGGCATGCTGGACCGCGTCACGCCCCGTCCCCGCATGCGTGATGAGCTGATTACCATCACAAGGATGCTGCTGGGCCTGAGCCCCGCTATCGCGGGCGATCTGCCCGCCCCCACACTGGAAGAGCATGAGCCGCAGATCCCCGATCTGCCCGAGAAGTTGGCCAAGGCCAAACCTGAGACACCGGCAAAGAAATGAGCGCGACAGGTTCGGACGTCATCCTAGAACGGATGATGGCGCTACACCCCAAGATCATCGACCTGACGTTGGACCGCGTCTGGCGCCTGCTGGACGCATTGGGCAATCCGCAGGACGCCCTGCCGCCGGTGATCCACATTGCCGGAACCAATGGCAAGGGCAGCACGCAGGCCATGATCCGTGCAGGACTAGAGGCCGTGGGGCTGCGCGTCCACGCCTACACCTCGCCGCACCTCGCGCGATTTCATGAACGCATCCGCCTTGCCGGCGATCTGATTTCCGAGGATGCCCTCACTGCCGTTCTGGACGAATGCTATGCGGCCAATGGCGCGGACAGCATCACCTATTTCGAGATCACGACCTGCGCCGCCCTTTTAGCCATGTCGCGCAGCCCTGCTGACTACACTCTGCTTGAGGTCGGCCTTGGCGGGCGGTTGGACGCGACCAACGTGATCGCCCGGCCCGCCCTTACGATCATCACGCCGATCAGCATCGACCATGAACAATATCTGGGCGACACCCTGGCCAAGATCGCGTTCGAGAAGGCAGGCATCATCAAGCGCGGCGTCCCTTGCGTCGTCGGCCCTCAACCGGACGAAGCGATGGACGTGATCGAAGAGGTTGCGGTCCGCAACGATGCGCCCCTGCTGGCCCATGGCCAAAACTGGCATGTCAGCGGCGAGCATGGGCGCATGATCTATCAGGACGAAACCGGCCTGCTGGACCTGCCCCTGCCGAACCTGCCCGGCGCGCACCAGATTGAGAACGCAGGCGCGGCGCTGGCCACCCTGCGCCATCTGTCGATGGGCGACGACGCCGCCGAGGCCGCTGTTACACGCGCTGAATGGCTTGCCCGGATGCAGCGGCTGGATAGTGGCACGCTGGCAGATTCCGCGCCCGAGGCCGAACTGTGGCTGGATGGCGGGCACAACGCAGCGGCAGGCGAGGCGCTGGGACGGCATCTGGCCAGCCTGCCTGCGCGGCCCACGCACCTGATCTGCGGGATGTTGAATACCAAGGATATCGCCGGCTATTTACGCCCGCTGGCCGCGCAATCGACCAGCCTGACGGCCGTGTCGATTCCAGGTGAGGCCAACACCCTACCTGCCGAGGTCACCGCTGCCGCTGCCACTGCTGCCGGGCTGACAGCGCATGTCGCGCCGGACGTAGCCACCGCATTGGCGCGGATCGTGGCAGAGGCACCGCAGGCGCGGGTGCTGATTTGCGGCTCGCTCTACTTGGCGGGGCATGTGTTGCGCGAAAATGGCTGACGCGGCGTAAAAAAAATTTCCCGGGCAAGGCACCGAATCGATTCGGCTTTTTGCTCGCCATGAGCGAGTCAGCCTACTCTCGCGCGCTTTTTGCGCTAATGGCATATTGACCGATTCGCAGCTTTTCGCCTATATGTTGCGTCAGCATCAAAATATGCCATTTCTTAGAAACTTTTCCCTAATGTCCGGAGACCCCGACAGAATCGCACATCCCGCCGCACATATCGCGAAACGCGACGCTGGATTGCCGCGAAGCTGATTATACCGGCCAAGACATCATGAACGACAGGCAGACCACGAAACAATCGTAGCAGAGTGATTGAGGGGCCGAATCAACGGCCCCCTTTCATTTTCAGGGACAAGGTTTGCTGGCGACGACGGTAATTATACATTTTCCCGTCAAAAATCCCGGCGGGCTTTGGCATCTGGCAGAAACGAAAAAACCCGGCATTCCCTTAGGGGTGCCGGGTTTCGCTATTGACTGTAAGTCAGCTCAGTGCAGCTTGGCGTCGACAGTTGCGATGCCGTCGTCGATCAGCTTGTTTGCGTCGGTCGCGTTCATCTGCTTGGCGATCACGTCGCGGGCAGCTGAAATCGCGATGGCGATGGCGCGGTCACGCACTTCGCGCACGGCGTCAGCCTCGGCTGAGGCGATGCGGTCTTCGGCGGCCTGCAACCTGCGAGCGATGGATTTTTGCAAATCCTCGCGCGCCTGCTCGGACGCAGAGGTCGCTTCGGCCTTGGCTTGTGCGACGATGCGGTCTGCCTGCTCTTGCACGTCTTTTTGCTGCCGCTCAAAGCTGGCAAGAAGGGCCTGTGCCTCTTCGCGCAGGGCGCGGGCCTCGTCCAGTTCGGATTTGATGCCGGCGGCACGCTTGTCCAGCAGCTCGCCAATCTTGCCAGGTACCTTCATGTAAATCAGGAAGCCGACGAAGATGAGGAACGAAAGCGTCACGACAAAGTTCGTGTTGCTCAGCGAAAAGAACGAACCGCTCGCGGCCAGTGCGGGGCTGGCAACGGTGAGGGCGATCAAGGTTGCGATCATGCGCATGGCGTTACCCTTTCATCTGCGAGGTGACGGCGGCGTTGACGGTCTTGGTATCCGCCTTCCCGCCCATGGCAGCGACGATTTCGCGGGCCGTGTCCTTGGCCACGTCCTTGACCGACTCCAGCGCGTTGGCGCGAATTTCATTTATCGCCTTTTCACCTTCGGCGGTTTTGGCCGCGATTTCCGCGTCGGCCTTGGCCATGGCGTCGTCGAGGTCGGCCTTGATGCCTGCCTTCGTCTCGGCGACGATTTCGTTCGCGGCGGCGCGGGCGTCGGCCAGCGCCTTTTCATAGGCCTTTTCGGCCTCGCTCGCCTTGACCTTGAGGTCTTCGGCGGCGGCAATGTCATTGGTTATGGTGCCCTGACGCTCGGCCAGGACGGCTGCGATGCGCGGCAGCGCGATGCGCGTTAGCACGAAAAAGATCACGATCAGCGTGATCAACAGCCAGAATATCTGATTGCCCATCCATTCAGGGCAAAGCTGCGGCAAGCCGATCGCCCCGCCTGCGGAGTCGACGCATTGGCCGGCCTCTTCGAGGGCGAGGGGGCTGACATGCCCGCCCGTCGCGGTGGCGGTTTCGGTAGCCATGGTGTCGTCCTTTCTCAGGAAACCAGTCGGTATGAGAGGGTGAAAGGCCCAGTGCCCTTCACCCATCCCGTAAGGATCAGTCTACCGCGAGTCTTAGACGGCGAACATCAGCAGAAGTGCGACGAGGAACGAGAAGATCCCTAGCGCTTCGGCGAATGCGATGCCGATAAACATCGTGGCCGTCTGGCCAGCAGCGGCCGAGGGGTTGCGCAGGGCGCCGGACAGGAAATTGCCGACAACGTTACCCACACCGACGGCTGCGCCGCCCATGCCGACACTTGCCAGACCTGCGCCGATATATGCGCCCATTGTTGCGATATCGCCTTCCATGAGATGTCTCCTTACAGTGGAATTTGCGTTATGTTGCTCGTTCGTGTGGCAGGTCGTTCTGCCGTTGTTTCCGTCTGCGGATCAGTGCGCCGGGTGCAGCGCATCCTTGAGATAAACGCAGGTGAGAATGGTAAAGACGTAGGCCTGAATGAAGGCCACGAGGATTTCCAGCGCATAGATCGCCGAAATCGCGAGGATCGACAGCGGAGTGACCGCAAGGCCGATACCGGTCGAGATAATGATCATGGGGGCAAAGGCCGCAAAGACCTTCATCACCGCGTGGCCGGCCATCATGTTGCCCGCCAGACGAATGGAGTGGCTGACGGGGCGCACGAAGTAGGAAATGACCTCAATCAGGGCGAGGATTGGCCGCAGTGGCAGCGGCGCGGCGTTGATCCAGAAAAGACCGAGGAAACCCGCGCCATGTTTGACAAAGCCAATGATGGTGACCGAGAAAAAGACGAGCAAGGCCAGCACGGCAGTGACGCCGATATGGCTGGTCGAGGTGAAGGCGCCCGGCAAAAGGCCGACGAAGTTCGCCATCACGACGAACATGAAGATCGTCATGATATAAGGGAAATAGGGCAGCGCATCGCGGCCTGCGACGTCCTCGACCATTTTGCGGATAAAGCCGTAGCACAATTCAGCAATCGACTGCATCCGCGTGGGGATCGTCGAGCGGCTGGACGAGCCAAGGACCAGCAGCGCGATGGTCGCGAGTACGGTGATCGCCATCCAGAGGGTGATGTTCGTCACGGTAAAGATGCCGACATCGCCTTCGCCGAAAAGCGGCTTGATGATGAACTGGTCCATCGGGTGGAAAACCAACCCGGTGGTCTCTTCTGCGGCCCCATTAGTCTCAGTCGCCATCTTTTGCCCTCTCGTCTCGGCCTGCTTCGGCCGGCTGGTCTTTGGCCTCCTCGGCCATCTGCTTTTGCTGAATTTCCTCAGCGCTGCGGATCATCACCTTGATCCCTGCCGCGAGGCCCAGCAATGTAAAGAGCACCAGGAATATGGGCAGCGTGCCCAAGAGGCGATCCAGCCCGTATCCGATGCCAAAGCCGATCAGCAGACCGGCGACTAATTCTATCACCATGCGCCATGCCAGATTGGCCTGCGAATAATGCTCGTCCGTGTGCGGCTTGACCACTTTGGTGGCCTTGTGCGCGTCGATCTTTGCCTCGAGATCGCGAAGTCTGGTGCGATGATCGGGGTCTGTCACGAGGCTGGCCCTTTGGGTGCGGACGGTTGCGCATTGCTATGCGGCAGGGGCGCGTGAGTCAAGCGCGGCTTGGCAGAGATCAGGGCGCGCGCAAGATGCTGTTTGGATTGAGTATTTTAAGAACGGTGAAACCGCCGATGGCGCCATGACGGGCTATCTGTCGGGAATTCGGCGGCCGGGACTTATTCAACCAATTGGTTAAGTGATCAAAGCGCTCCATATCAAACCTGAGGCAGGCATGACCTGAAACGCCGAGAGCAAAATCGAGTTAGTATGTGTTTCGCAAAAACCCATATCTCAGGTTTTGCGCGCAACGCCTTAGCGAACCACAAATACCGAGCATTTAGCATGTTGCGCGATGTAGCCGCCATGCGAGCTAAAGATATGTTCCATCATACCGGGTTCACGCGAGGCCATGATAACCAAATCAATGCCAAGATCGTCGATGCCCTGCATCAACTTGCGGGTGGTGTCGACCGAAGGGTCGTTCGCTGTGATCGGATGCGCCTGAACGTCAACGCCGTATTGGTCCCGTAGGGCAGCGGCAAAGCTATCCAGCATCTCGCCGAACTCGGCAGGGTTATGCCCGAGGCTGCTGGGCAGGTCGCCGCCCACGCTGACGACATGCACCTTGGCATTGTGCAACTTGGCCATTTCACCTGCGATAGCGAGCGCCTTTTGCTGCTTGTCCTTGTGAACCAGATCGACCGGAACCATGATATGATTGAACACGTGATGTCCTTTCGGTTTGAGGGGGTCGCGACACGTGCGCCTATGGTGCCATTTTTTTCGCGGCATGTCTGGTGCTATGAGGTGTTGTTAATGACCGGATCGCTCGACCTGACATTTGCGGCCCTAGCCGATCCAACGCGCCGCGCAATCCTGTCAATGCTGCTGGAGGATGACATGGCCGTGACCGACGTGGCCGAGCCGTTTGACATGAGCCTTGCCGCGATCTCAAAGCATTTGGCGATTCTCGGACGGGCTGGCCTGATCAGTCAGGAACGGCGGGGCCGGGTCAAATGGTGCAAGCTGGAGCCGGGCGGCCTGCGCGCTGCATCCGTCTGGATGCAAGGTTTTGGCCAGTTCGAACCTGTCGATCTGGACGCGTTCGAGATATTTCTCGCTGCGGAATTGCCCGGCGCTCGTGATAATTGCGAATAGCGCCGGGCGTGAGACCTCACACTACAAAGCCGTCCGTATCAAACTAACGATTACCAGAACGACGACGACGAGGCCGACAAGATAGATGATATTACGCATGGAATGTCCCCTGTTTGGTTTGCTTATCCCGTGTTAACGCCTCTGCGGCGCTGTTGGTTCCGGGGGCTTGTGCGTCCCTCTTCATTCTTGAGCAGCAATACCAGCGCAACGACCGTCAGCGCGACGCCCACCAGTACCAGCGCAGGCGGCAACGGATTGCCCAGCGCCATCTGCCAGCAGATCACCCAGCTGGGAGTGAGGTAAGTGTAGGCCATCACCTTGGCACTGGGCAGTCTGAGGGATGCGTATTGCAGCAGCACAAAGGTCAGTGCCGTGGCGAAGATCGTGACATAGGCCAGCGTAATCCACACGATGACAGGCATCGCGCCCCAGTCCAGCCGGATCAGGTCGCCCGCCCCAACGAGGGTCAGAATAATCGCCGCTGCCACTATGGTGCCAAAAGAGAACACGATGGGCGATTGCCCCCGGTTCAGTAATCGCACCAGCGGGGTATAGACCGCGTGCGCCACGCAGCCCCAGAAATAAATCGCTTCGCCCCGCCCGATGCGAAAGTCCAGCAGCGCGGCGACGTCGGCGCGGAAAATCACCCACAAGGCACCGGCCGCCCCCACCGCCAGCGCCAGCGCCATGCGCCGCGTCGTGATTTGGCGTAACAGGATGTAGCCTGCGATCCCCGACAGGATCGGCGACAAGGTGAACACAGCCGCTGCCGACACGGGCGGTGCGGTCTTGAGCCCCTCGAACATCAGCACAAAGTAGATACCCATCAGCGCGCCAAGGATGACATAGCGCCACGGTGCCGCGAAATCGCTGCGCTTTAGCCCGGTCGTGGCGAGGGCAGCCGCGCCCACCAGCACGGATGCCAGCGTAAACCGCATCGCATTCAACGCTGCCGGTGCGATATGCGGCGCCGCCAGCGATCCCAGCGCAAAGGAGCCAGCGATAAGTCCCGAAAAAATCAGCATCGCCAAATGTCCGCGCATGGCCGCGCTCATGTCGGTCCCCGTGCGGCGGTGCGCTGCTTGGTCAAGGCAGGCAATTCCTCAGATGCGCTACTGGCAGTGGCTAGGGGGGCGACGTGATGGCCCATCTTGATCTCGCCGCAGATACTCATTCGCGCCTACCCTTCGCCGTCACCGCAGCTTGATCGCAATTACCGGTGGTCTGCAAGGCAAGCGCATCTTGACTCAGGCGCGCCGCGCGTCTAAAAACCGGCGCAAATCCCGGAAGCGCCATGTCTTCCGGTCCCATGGCTTTGGCCGGGATCGCCCTCCGTCAGCGCGTCTGCGCCCACGGGGGCGTTACTGGTTTGGTCCTCTTCGCGCGGCCCGCGCCATAACGGGTCGCAAATATGTTCAACGGCTGAGGAGCCCGGCAGATGTTTGAAAATCTATCCGAACGCCTCTCAGGCGTCTTTGATCGCCTGACGAAACAGGGCGCGCTTAGCGAAGAGGACGTGAAAACCGCCCTGCGCGAAGTGCGCGTCGCGCTGCTGGAGGCGGACGTGTCGCTGCCCGTCGCACGCGATTTCGTCAAAAAGGTGCAGGAGCAGGCCACCGGCCAGTCGGTTCTGAAATCCATCACCCCCGGCCAGCAGGTCGTCAAGATCGTGCACGACGCGCTGATCGACACCCTGCGCGGCGAGGGTGATCCCGGCGTGCTGAAAATCGACAACGCGCCTGCCGCGATCCTGATGGTCGGCCTTCAAGGCTCGGGTAAGACGACAACCACCGCCAAGCTTGCCAAGCGCCTGACCGAACGCGAAGGCAAGCGCGTGCTGATGGCGTCACTTGACGTCAATCGCCCCGCCGCGATGGAGCAGTTGGCAATCCTCGGCCAGCAGATCGGCGTCGACACCCTGCCCATCGTCAGGGGCGAGGACCCGGTGCAGATCGCCAAACGTGCCAAGACCCAAGCCAGCCTCGGCGGCTACGACGTCTACATGCTGGATACGGCGGGCCGCCTGCATATCGACGCCGAATTAATTGCACAGGCCGCTGCCGTGCGTGACGCCACGAACCCCCGCGAAACGCTGCTGGTGGTTGACGGCCTCACCGGCCAAGACGCTGTGAACGTGGCGACCGAATTCGACGACAAGATCGGCGTCACCGGTGTCGTCCTCACCCGCATGGACGGCGACGGGCGTGGCGGCGCGGCCCTGTCGATGCGCGCCGTCACCGGCAAGCCGATCCGCTTTGTCGGCCTCGGCGAGAAAATGGACGCGATCGAAACCTTCGAGGCCGAACGTATCGCGGGCCGCATCCTTGGTATGGGCGACATCGTCAGCCTCGTCGAGAAAGCCCAGGCTACTATCGAGGCCGATCAGGCCGAGCGAATGATGAAGCGCTTCCAGAAGGGTCAGTTCAATATGAACGACCTGCGGATGCAGCTGGAACAGATGCAAAAGATGGGCGGCATGGAGTCGGTCATGGGCATGATGCCCGGCATGGGCAAGATGGCCAAACAGGTGCAGGACGCCGGTTTCGACGACAAGATCATCGCGCGTCAGATCGCCCTGATCCAGTCGATGACCAAGAAGGAACGCGCCAACCCCCAGATCCTTCAGGCCAGCCGGAAAAAGCGTATCGCCAAAGGCGCGGGCCTTGAGGTCAGCCAACTGAACCAGCTGCTGAAAATGCACCGCCAGATGGCCGACATGATGAAGAAAATGGGCAAGGGCGGCATGCTGAAACAGGCCATGAAAGGCATGTTCGGCAAAGGTGGCCCCTCGCCCGAGGAAATGGCTGCCGGCATGGACCCCAAGGCGCTGGAACAGGCCGCCAAGAAAATGGGCGGCAAGCTGCCCGGTGGTCTGGGCGGCCTCGGCGGTATGGGCGGCGGCGGCCTACCCCAAGGCCTGTCCGGCTTTGGTAAGAAAAAGTAGCGCCCATGCTTTCATTGTTCCCCAAATACTCTCGCCGGAGGCGCCTCGCCCCTCCCACAGCGCACACGCTAAATGCGGAGGTTAACCGCTATGGTGCATGATATTCCCCGCATCGAGACCGAGCGTCTGATCCTGCGCGGCCCCACCGAAGGTGACGTCGATCCGACAATCGACTTCTTGATGGATGCCGTTCGCGCCGCAGGGTTCGGGCACGAGCCCGACCGCAGTAACGCGTGGCGCTGGTTCGCGATGAACCTGGGTCACTGGGCGCTGCGCGGCTACGGCTATTTCATCATCGAGGACAAGGCATCGGGCCTGCCCTGCGGTCTGGTCGGCATCTGGGCGCCCGAGGGCTGGCCCGAACCCGAGTTGGGCTATGTCGTCTTTGAGGGGTTCGAAGGGCGCGGCATCGCTTATGAGGCTGCCATCGCGGCCCGCGCGTGGGGCTATACCGATCTGGGCCTCACCTCGGTCGGCTCGCATATCGTTCCGGGCAACGCTCGCTCGGTCGCACTGGCCGAGCGTATGGGCGCAACTTACGAGCGTACCTACACCAACCCGCATATGGGCGAGGACATGATTTACCGCCACCCCTCGGCTGCCGATCTGGGCCTTGTTCCCGCGACCAAAGAGGGCGCGACATGACCGACGCCGCCGCCCGCGCCGCGCAGCTACTAAAGGACCACCGCGACAGCATCGACCGGCTGGACGCAATCCTGGTCTATACGCTGGGCGAGCGGTTCAAGCACACGCAATCCGTCGGCCGTCTCAAGGCCGAGCACAACCTTCCCCCGTCCGATCCCGCGCGCGAAGCCGCGCAGATCGCGCGTCTGGAGGATTTGGCGAGGCAGGCCGATCTGGATCCTGAATTCGCCAAGAAGTTTCTGAACTTCGTCATCGCTGAAGTTATCCAGCACCACAAACAACACCAATCATAACCAAACACCTTAGGAGATACCCCCATGGCCATGAAAATTCGCCTCGCCCGCGGTGGCAGCAAGAAGCGCCCCCATTATTCCATCGTCGCCGCCGACAGCCGCATGCCGCGCGACGGTCGCTTTATCGAAAAGCTGGGCACATATAACCCCCTGCTGGCCAAAGACAGCGAAGAGCGCGTCAAGATGGACCTGGAGCGCGTGCAGTACTGGCTGGACAAAGGCGCGCAGCCGACCGACCGCATCAGCCGGATGCTTGAGGCCGCTGGCGTCACAGAAAAGAAAGAGCGCGCTAACCTGAAAAAAGGCACGCCCGGCAAGAAGGCGCAGGACCGCGCAGAAGAGCGCGCAGCCAAGACAGCCGCAGCCGAAGAGGCCGCCAACGCCCCCGCCGAAGAAGCGCCCGCAGAGGAAGCGCCCGCAGAAGCACCGGCAGAAGAAGCAGCCGTCGAAGAATAAGCAGGGACGCGCTGGAATGTCTCAGTTTACTCAGGACTTCCAGTCGCAACTGGCCGATCTTATGCGCTGGCGGCGCGATGTGCGCCGCTTTCGCAATGATCCGGTGGACGAGGCAGCGCTGATGCGCTGCCTCGATGCGTTTTGCATGGCCCCTTCGGTGGGCCTGAGCGAGCCGTGGCGCGTGGTCGAGGTGGTCAGCCACGCTGCCCGCGCTGCCGCGTTGACCAATTTTGAGGCGGCGAACCGCGCGGCACTTGCAGGCTACAACGGCGAGCGCGCGCAACTCTATAGTAGCCTCAAGCTGTCGGGAATGCGCGATGCACCAGTGCAACTGGCGATCTTTTGCGACGAGGACACGGACAAGGGCGCGGGCCTTGGTGCCGCGACCATGCCCGAAATGCGGCGCTATTCCGTCGTCGGCGCAATCACGCATTTCTGGCTGGCCGCGCGGGCCGAGGGGCTAGGCGTCGGTTGGGTGTCGATCCTCGATTCTGTGCAGATATGTCGCGATCTGGACGTGCCAGAGGGCTGGGCCCTCGTCGCGTATCTCTGCATCGGATGGCCCGAGGCAGACAGCCTGACCCCCGAACTGGAAACAGCCGGGTGGGAACAGCGCACCCCGCCGCAGCCCCGTCTGAGGCGCTGACGGCTATGCTGCGCAAACTGATTTTCTGGGCCTTCCTATTCCTTGCCGGTTGGGGGTATGCCAAACATCAGCACAGCGAAAACTGCACAATGGCAGGCGGACAGGTCGTAAACGGCCTTTGCCAAGGAGAGACGCGATGAACGAGCCAAGCGACATGATCTGCATCGGGGCGATTGCCGGCTCTTTCGGGGTGCGCGGCGAGGTGCGCCTCAAGAGTTTCGCCGCCCAGCCCGAGGATATCGCGGCCTATGGCCCCCTTGCGACCGAAGACGGCACGCAGAGTCATACCGTCACGTTGACCGGGCAGGCCAAGAACGGCTTTACCGCGCGCCTCTCGGGTATCCGTACCAAGGAAGAGGCCGATGCCCTGCGCGGCACGCGTCTGTTTGTTGCACGCGCCAAGCTGCCCGGATTGCCGGACGACGAATATTATCACGCCGACCTTGTGGGCCTCGACGTATTCGACTCGGGCGGCGCATTGCTGGGTCAGGTCAAAACCGTGCTTAATCACGGTGCCTCGGACCTATTGGAAATCGCCCTGCCCGGCACGCCTGAGACGGTTCTGCTGCCTTTCACGCAGGCGTCGGTGCCAACGGTCGACCTTGCTGGCGGACGGATCGTGGCAGACCCGCCCGACGGGCTGATGCCGGACAGCGACTGATGGGTCGGTCCGGCGCCTCAAAACGGGAACCATAGCAGCCGGGCGGTGTTTTAAGAATATCAGCAGGCGCGTCTGCCTGCCGTGGTATCTGAAAAGGACTTCGTCATGCTGCACTGGATTCTCGTTCTTCTGGCGATTGCCGCCATTGCCGCCCTTCTGGGCTTCGGTCGTTTGTCGGGTGTGGCTCTGACGGGCGCAAAGATTCTGATCGCGATCGCACTCGTGCTCTTTGTCCTCGTCGTTCTGGGTGTCGTCGCAATCGCCTGACATGCGGGGTTGGGCATGGTCCTTGTTGCGGCGGGCCTTGCGAAAGGCCTGTCACCTATCAGATGATCTGCGCTAAGACTGGCCTATGTCCGATCCCGATACCCCCAAAACCAATAGCCCTACGCGATCTCTGGGTCGCAAGTCCGTCACGCTTAGCGCGCAGCCACGCGATCTGATGGGCGGCCCCCAGCGGCTCGCACATGCGTGGCGCGTTCAGGTCATCACGCTAATGCCACAGGCCTTTCCCGGCATTCTGGGCGAGAGTCTGACAGGCCGCGCCTTGCAGGACGGCCAGTGGGAGCTTGAGACGTTAGATCTGCGCGCGCATGGCATCGGCAAGCATCGCAATGTCGACGACACACCCGCAGGTGGCGGTGCCGGGATGGTGCTGCGCGCCGACGTCATGGGCGCGGCGATTGAAGCCGCGCATGCCAGCGCCGCACCCGGCAGCCCGCTGATTTACCTCAGCCCTCGTGGTCGCCGTTTCGATCAAGCCATGGCGCAGGAATTGGCGCAGGCGCCCGGCATGACCCTGATCTGCGGGCGCTTTGAGGGGCTGGATGAGCGCGTGATCGAGCACTACGACGCAATTGAGGTGTCGCTGGGCGATTTCGTGATGACCGGAGGCGAAATTGCCGCGCAGGCGATAATCGACGCAGCGCTGCGCCTGCGGCCCGGCATTCTGGGCAATGCCGACAGCGCGGTCGAGGAAAGCCATTCCAGCGGCTTGCTGGAGCATCCGCAATATACAAAACCCGCAGAATGGCAGGGCCGCGCCATCCCTGATGTGCTAATGTCCGGCAACCACGGCAAAATCGCCAAGTGGCGGCAGGCGCAATCCGAAGAGATCACGCAAAAGCGACGTCCCGACTTGTGGGCGAAACGCCAGACGTAGGGCAACTTTTGGTCCGATATACCAGCATAAGGGCCGCCGCGACGCTTGCATTGCCCCCCTATCTGTCCTAAATCCCGCGCACCCTTACCCGGCCTCAGGCCGAGTCGGGAGCCTAAAGGCGTGCGATCCTGCCGGGTGATCTTTGCATCCGGCGCCGGCGCGCGTCGTCGGCACCACGTAGAAATAGGACGATCCGATCTGGGGCGGACTTCTGACATCTGGTCAGAGGGATCCGGACAAAGCCCACCAGCTCTCGGGGCGCGAAAACACTTTGCGGACCAAAACCGCAAGCAAATCAGGAGAACAGCGATGAACCTAATCGCTCAGATCGAAGCGGAACAGATTGCCGAACTCGGCAGGGACATTCCGGATTTCAAGGCCGGCGACACCATTCGCGTCGGCTTTAAGGTGACGGAAGGCACGCGCACGCGTGTTCAGAACTTTGAGGGCGTCTGCATCAGCCGCAAGAATGGCGTGGGCATTGCCGGATCGTTCACCGTCCGCAAGATTTCCTTTGGCGAAGGGGTGGAGCGTATGTTCCCGCTCTATTCGACCAATATCGACAGCATCGAGGTAGTGCGCCGCGGTCGTGTTCGCCGCGCCAAGCTGTACTATCTGCGCTCGCGTCGCGGCAAGTCGGCCCGTATCGCCGAAGACGCCACCTATAAGCCCAAAAAAGCGTAAGGACCGGTCCGATGAAAAAAGACATCCATCCCGATTACCACGACATCAACGTCAAGATGACCGACGGCACGATGCTCCAGATGCGCTCGACCTATGGCAAGGAAGGCGATCAACTGTCGCTGGACATTGACCCCACCGTGCACCCCGCATGGACAGGCGCCTCGGGTCGCCTGATGGACTCTGGCGGTCGCGTGTCGAAGTTCAAGAAGAAATACGAAGGTCTGGGCTTCTAAGCTTTGCTCCCTTTGGTTTTGAAACGCCGCTCCTTCGGGGGCGGCGTTTTTCGTTGAGCGACCTCTGCCGCCCATCCGCCCAGCCCGTCCCGAGGCTTGCAAGCAAGGGGGATGCGCGGTAACTCGCTAGCGATACAGATGATGGGTGCCCCGATGGACGATCTGCGCGACAAATATATCCGCCTCATAGCCGATGCCGATAGCGAGGCCACGCTGGAGGACCTGCGCGTACAGGCCGTCGGCAAGAAGGGCGAGATCAGCCTGCAAATGCGCGAGCTGGGCAAGATGACCGCTGAGCAGCGTCAGGTCGCCGGGCCGAAACTGAACGCGCTGAAGGATGAGATCAACTCTGCGCTGGCCGCCAAGAAAGAGGCGTTGGGTGATGCGGCGCTGGACGAGCGTTTGCGCGGTGAATGGCTGGACGTCACGCTGCCCGCCCGCACGCGGCGGCAGGGCACGATCCACCCGATCAGCCAGGTGACCGAGGAAGTGACCGCGATCTTTGCCGACATGGGCTTTGCCGTTGCCGAAGGTCCGCAGATCGAAAGCGACTGGTACAATTTCGACGCGCTGAACATCCCCGGCCACCACCCCGCGCGGGCCGAGATGGACACGTTCTACACCCATCGCGGCGAGGGCGATGACCGCCCGCCACACGTGCTGCGCACCCATACCAGCCCCGTGCAGATCCGCACGATGCAGGAGCAGGGCGCGCCGATCCGCATCATCGCGCCGGGCCGCGTCTACCGCGCCGATTACGACATGACGCACACACCGATGTTCCACCAGATCGAGGGCCTCGCCATCGACAAGGGCATCTCGATGGCGAACCTGAAATGGGTGCTGGAGGAGTTCGTGAAGGCGTTCTTCGAGGTCGACGACGTCGAACTGCGCTTCCGCGCCTCGCATTTTCCGTTCACCGAACCGTCCGCCGAGGTCGACATACGCTGCTCATGGGAGGGCGGCACGTTGAAGGTGGGCGAGGGTGACGACTGGCTGGAGATTTTGGGGTCCGGCATGGTGCATCCCAAGGTTCTGGAAGCCAGCAATATCGACCCCGAGCAGTGGCAGGGCTTTGCCTTCGGCATGGGAATCGACCGGATCGCGATGCTGAAATACGGGATACCGGATTTGCGGGCGTTCTTTGATTCAGACCTGCGCTGGCTGAGGCACTATGGATTTGCGGCGTTGGATGTGCCGACGTTGCGGGGCGGGTTGTCGAGGTAATGTGGTGGCAACTTGCTTCCATATTCATAGCGTCTGCAACTGCGTTTTTAATCGCGTTCGGTGCATATTCATGGCAGAAATCTAAGGATAGACAGCAGCAAATGCTGCATGAGAAAAGACAAGCTTACCAAAAATTTGCCGAGGAAATTAACAGCTGTTTTGCGCGTGTCGCTCTGGGCAGTAAGATCAACGATCAAGAAGGTCATCATGAACACTATTTGCGAGTGGTCGCTGTATCCTCGAACTTGATTGTCTATGCTCCAAAGGAAGTCATAAAAGCGTGTCAGATGTATTCTCAAACTGTTTTTGAATACAGCGACATGATGGGTTTAGCCCAAGGGTATGTAGGGTATTCTACGCCTCCAAGCCGAGATCGAAAAGCAGTGCATGCCGAAGCAAAACAGCGGCGGCGCGCAGCGATGCTAAGTATTCGCAACGATCTATACGAGCGTGAAGAAACAGCTTCAACAGAAGCGGTAAACGCTTTTTTCGTACTGACACCTCTAGACGAGGAAGCAAAATGACACTTACTCTTGTCTAGTTAAATGACTGCCTCGGCATCTTGGCAACTTCAATGCGCGAGCCAAGCCGGGCGAGCGCCTGCCCGTGGGTGGCGCTGCTACGCTCATGAGGCGCGCTTTATGCCCGCCAAGCCCCTCCACCCTATCAGCGATGCACCTCGCATCCAAAGCGCCAGCCCGCCGGGACGGGCAGGCGCTCGTCCGGCGGCTTTGCCTTGATTCCGGACGAAGGGGCGCGTCGCACCCGCAGCCTGCGCCCTTCCCCCGCCGCGCCTTCTGCGGTATGCGGGGCCAACCCATAATGACCTGCGGATGACGGCACATGAAATTCACGCTTTCCTGGCTCAAGGACCATCTCGACACCACGGCCTCGGTCGATGAGATCACCTATGCGCTGACCGATCTGGGCCTTGAGGTCGAGGGCGTCAGCAACCCCGCCGCGCGGCTGGCCGACTTCACGCTGGGCAAGGTAACGCATGCCGAGCCGCACCCCGACGCTGACCGCCTACGTGTGTGCAAGGTCGCCACCGGCGAGGGCGAGCTTCAGATTATCTGCGGCGCGCCCAACGCGCGCGAGGGGATCACCGTCGTCGTGGCCAAGCCGGGCGTTTACGTGCCGGGCATCGACACCACCATCGGCGTGGGCAAGATCCGCGGCATCGAGAGCTACGGCATGATGTGTTCCGAGCGCGAGATGGAGTTGTCGGAGGAGCATGACGGCATTATCGAGCTGCCTTCAGGCGAGGTCGGCGAGCGCTATATCGACTGGCTGGCGCAGAATGACCCGGCCAAGGTCGACCCGGTCATCCAGATCGCCATCACACCCAACCGCCCCGATGCGCTGGGCGTGCGCGGCATCGCCCGCGATCTGGCGGCACGTGGTCTGGGCACGCTGAAAGACGCCCCCACCGCCCATGTTGAGGGCGAATTCCCCTCCCCGATCAGCGTCACCATCGACGCGGATACCCAACAAAACGGCTGCGAGGTTTTCGCCGGACGCCTCATTCGCGGTGTTACAAATGGTCCCAGCCCCGAATGGCTGCAAACCCGTTTGCGCGCCATCGGGCTGCGGCCACGCTCGGCGCTGGTGGATGTGACGAACTTCTTTACCTACGACCGCAATCGCCCGCTGCATGTCTTTGACGCGGGCAAACTGCAGGGCGGATTGCGTATTCATCGCGTCAAGGGCGGTGAGACGCTGACTGGGCTGGATGAGAAGGAACATACCTTCGGCGCCGGTCAGGTCGTAATTTCGGACGACAACGGGATTGCGAGCATCGGCGGTATTATGGGCGGTCTGGCGACAGGCTGCACCGAAGCGACAACCGATGTGTTCCTTGAGGCCGCCGTTTGGGACCATGTCCAGATTGCCGCCACTGGCCGCGCGCTGAAGATCAACTCGGACGCGCGGTACCGCAACGAGCGCGGCATCGACCCGGCCTTTAATATGGAGGCGGTCGATCTGGCGACGCAGATGATTATTGATCTCTGCGGTGGCACCCCCTCAAACCTCGTGCAGGCAGGCAAGGTGCCGGATACCCGGCGCGCCTATCGGCTGATCCCGGCCAAGGTGCAGTCGCTGGTAGGCATGGACATTCCCGAATCCGAGCAGCGCCAGACGCTGACGGCCCTCGGCTTTCGCCTTGAGGGCGATATGGCCACCGTGCCCAGTTGGCGCCCCGACGTTCAGGGCGAGGCGGATCTGGTCGAAGAAGTCGCGCGCATCGCGTCCCTGACCAAGCTGGTGGGGCGCCCCTTGCGCCGCGCGCAGGCCGGCATTCCCGCGCCGATCCTATCGCCCATGCAAAAGCGCGAGCAGATCGCGCGGCGCACGGCTGCGGCACTGGGATATAACGAGTGTGTCACCTACAGCTTTATCGATCATGCCAGCGCCACCCTGTTCGGCGGCGGCGATGACGCCACCATGCTGGCCAATCCGATCAGCAGCGAGATGAGCCATATGCGCCCCGCCCTGCTGCCCGGCCTGTTGCAGGCGGCAGCGCGCAATCAGGCGCGCGGTGTTGCCGATATGGCCCTTTTCGAGGTCGGCCATGCCTTTCACGGCGGCGAGCCGGGCGAGCAGCATTTGCAGGTGTCTGGCGTTCTGATCGGTCGCACCGGGCCAAAGGATGTGCACGGCAGCGCCCGAGCGGTCGATCTCTATGACGTCAAGGCCGACGCCGAAGCGATCCTGTCAGCCATCGGCGCGCCTGCCAAGGTTCAGATCCTGCGCGGCGCGCGCGAATGGTGGCATCCGGGTCGTCACGGGATGATCTGTTTGGGGCCGAAAAAGGTGCTGGGCGTCTTTGGCGAACTGCACCCGAAAACCTTGCGCGCATTGGATATCAAGGGGCCTGCCATGGGGTTCACCCTCTGGCCCGCTGAAATCCCGCTACCGCGCAACGTGACGGCAAACAGGGGCGCAGCACAGATGCGCGATCTGCAAGCTGTCGAGCGTGATTTTGCCTTTGTCGTTGATGCCGATGTCGAGGCGCTGACGCTGGTCAACGCCGCCGCTGGCGCCGACAAGGCGCTGATCGAGGACGTGCGCGTGTTTGACGAGTTCATCGGTGGATCGCTGGGCGAGGGCAAGAAATCATTGGCCGTCACGGTGCGTCTGCAACCTACCGAGGCGACTTTGAAGGACAAGGACATCGAGGCCGTGTCAGCTAGAATCGTCGAAAAGGTCGCCAAGGCGACCGGCGGCGTTCTGCGCGGCTGATTGAGGGAGAAGACCATGCTGAATGTCTATCTGAGCGGCGAAATTCACACCGATTGGCGCGACCAGATCGAGGCAGGTGCCAAAGGGCTGAACATCAGCTTTGCTGCGCCCGTCACCGATCACGCCGCCAGCGACGATTGCGGCGTGGCGATCCTTGGGGCCGAGCCGGACAAGTTCTGGCACGATCACAAAGGCGCCAAGCTGAATGCGATCCGCACCCGCATGGGGATCGAAGAGGCCGATGTCGTCGTTGTCCGCTTTGGTGACAAGTACAAGCAATGGAACGCGGCATTTGACGCGGGCTATGCCGCCGCGTTGGGCAAGTCTCTGATCATCCTGCAACAGCCTGAGCATGACCATGCGCTAAAAGAGGTCGACGCAGCCGCGCTGGCCGTCGCGCGCACACCCGAGCAGGTCGTGCAGATGCTGCGCTACGTGCTGGACGGCACACTGCCGGGCTGAGACGTGTCTGGCGGTGCTCTGCGCGGTCGGAACTGATCCGCGCGCCCCGTTTCATAGCCATGTTGCCGCGCTACTAACGAGGTTGAGGCGCATAAAAACATGGAAAGGTTAACAAAATTCTGCAATAGACTTTGCCCGAGGGCGCAGATAGATGCTCGGATTATACTTAGAGGGACATAAATGCTAAATGAATTCAAAGACTTCATCGCCAAGGGCAATGTCATGGACATGGCCGTCGGCATCATCATCGGCGCGGCATTCACCGCGATCGTCACGTCCATGGTGGGCGATCTGATTAACCCGATCATCGGCCTGTTCACCGGCGGCGTTGATTTCACTAACAATTACGCGGTGCTGGCTGGCGAAGTGCCCGCCGGTGCGTCGCTTGAGGTTGCGCGCGAAACGGGCGCGTCGGTTTTTGCCTATGGCTCGTTCATCATGGCCGTCATTAACTTCCTGATCATCGCCTTCGTCGTGTTTATGCTGGTGAAGTATGTGAACAAGGTAAAGTCGCTGGCGGAAAAGCCGGACGATGTTGCGCCCGAGGTGGACTCCGGCCCCTCGGAAAAGGACATCCTGATTGAGATCCGCGACAGCCTGAAGGCGCGCTGATCCACCCTTAGAATCAGGCGAAAGGCTCCGGTGCTACCGGGGCCTTTTGTCATTTGAGACAGGCCGTTATAGACGCGTTCATCTAATTTTTACGAATTCGAGGGATAGAAGAAGCAGTATGGAAGGTTTTTTGGATCAATTGGGCGGCTACGCGCCGCTTGTAGTCAACGTCGTCAAGGCGCTGGTTGTACTGATCGTCGGCTGGTTGGTCGCCGGACTGACGGGCAGCTTTGTGCGCCGGCAGGTGCGCAAGCATCAGCGGATCGATCAGACACTGGGCAATTTCGCGGCAACGATAGCGACTTGGGCCATCCGCATCATCGTGTTGCTGGCGGTGCTGAACCTGTTTGGCATCGAGGCGACCAGCGTCGTCGCCGTTCTGGGCGCTGCAACATTGGCCATCGGTCTGGCGCTGCAGGGCACGCTGGCGGATCTGGCCGCAGGGATCATGCTGGTGATCTTTCGCCCCTACAAGCTGGGGCAATATGTCGATATCGGCGGCACGAGCGGCACGGTCAGCGAGGTTGCGTTGTTTTTTACCGAACTGACGACACCGCAGAATGTGCAGATTATCGTGCCGAACGGGCAGGCGTGGGGGTCGATCATCACCAATTATTCGGCGCATGATACTCGGCGGCTCGATCTGACCTTTGGCATCGACTACTCGGACAGCGCCGATACGGCGATGCAGATCATCCTCGACAACGCCCGCTCGGATGAACGCGTGATGGGCGAGCCTGAACCGTGGGCGCGGGTGACGAACCTCGGCGCCAGTTCGGTCGATATCACGGCGCGGCTGTGGACCTCGACCGACGATTTCTGGAACGTCAAGTTCGAGTTGACCAAGGCGATCAAGGAGGATTTCGACGCACAGGGAATCTCAATCCCATTCCCGCATCAGGTGAACGTCGAACCGAAAAAGGCCGGGTAAAGGTGCCTGAGAACGGGGCCAAGGGCGGGGTCATCTGGATCGGCGCCTTATGCCCGTCCCTCCAGTCCGTCCGCCTCCATTCCTGACGCGCTGGGGATACGCATCTCGAATGTTTCGCGCACGACGGTGTAGTCGTAATATCCCATCCGGGCCAGCGGCTGGATGCGCGGGATGTCCAGCTTGCCCTCGGGCGTCAGCACCTCGTCCTTGACGTGAATATGCTCGACCCGACCATAGACCACGTCGACGCCGCCCACGGCGCTGGCACCCGGCAGGTGATGGGTGCTGAGATATCGACACTCGAAATGGCAGGGGCTGGCAGCGACGCGCCCGCCGGGGGCCATCGCGCAGGCCTCGCGTGCCACGCCTGCCGCCTCAAATTCGTCGACGTCGAATTCCATCGCCATGGCCGAAATATTGACCGCCTCGCGCAGGTCGAAGGTCGCCATGTTCCACACGAACCAGCCGGTTTCCTCGGCATTCAGCACGGTGTCCTTGCGCCGCCCGTCGGGATAACGGTTGGCCGCGAACATCACCATCGGCGGATCAAAGGTCAGGTTCTGCCACTGGCTGTAGGGCGCCAGATTGTGCTGGCCCGCCGCGCTGACCGTCGACAGCCACCCGATGGGGCGCGGTACGGTGCAGGACTTGAAAGGCGAAAATGGCAGCGGGCAGGCATCGGTCGTCGGATTATATTGCATCGCAGAGGTATCCTTTGAGATTATGTGTCAATTCTTACCCGTGCCGCTCCGCATGGCAAGTGCAGGTCAGTCCACAACGCGGCAGGTCAGATTTATGCGCCCGCCCCCCTTCAACAGCGAGGATGAGCCGAACCTGATACGGTCTACCCCGTGATAGGTCAGCCGCGCGTCACCACCCATCACCACCACATCGCCCGAGCGCAGCCAGTGCGACACCGTGCTGCCGCCGCGCGCGGTATTGCCGATGCGCAAAAGCCCCTCGTCGCCTAGCGAGATCGACAGTACCGGCCATGCAAAATCAGCCTCGTCGCGGTCCTGATGCAAGCCCATGCGCGCGCCGCTCCCATAATAGTTCAGCAGACAGCAATCGGGCGTGCGTGCCGCACTGACCAGATCGCGCCAGATCGTCAGCACCGCCTCCGGTATCGCAGGCCAATCCTGCCCGTCCGGGTGCCGGCGCGCATAGCGATAGCCTGTCTGATCGGACACCCAACCATAGCGCCCTGCCGACGTCATGCGCACGCTCATCGCGCGGCCCATCGGCGTCATGGGCGAAAATAGCGGCGCCGCCACCACGACATCGCGCAGTGCCGCGACCAGCGAAATCTGCTGCGCGGAATCCAGATATCCCGGCAGAATGCGAAAGCCGCGAAGCTCAAGTTCACCCATGCCTGACCCCCGCTGCGCAAGTTTTTGGGAAAAACTGCAAATTGGCGGGCGTCCCACCGCTTGCAGGGCCTTCCCACGCTCCCTATATACGCCGGGAAGCAGAGACCAGCAAACGCGGGTCAAGCCGCACCTAACCGGGGCGAGGATGCCGAAATGGGTCCTGTCCTGTCATATCGCCTAGAGAGAAAGGGATGAAAGCATGTCCAAAGTTATTGGAATCGACCTCGGAACCACGAATAGCTGCGTTGCCATCATGGATGGTAAAACTGCGCGCGTCATTGAGAACTCAGAAGGGGCGCGCACGACTCCGTCGATTGTCGCCTTTACCGAGAATGAGCGCCTCGTCGGCCAGCCGGCCAAGCGGCAGGCGGTCACGAACCCCGAAAACACCGTCTTTGGCGTCAAGCGCCTGATCGGTCGTCGCGCTGACGATAGCCACCTGGCCAAAGACAAGAAGAACATGCCGTTCAACGTCATCGACGGCGGCAATGGCGACGCATGGGTCGAGGCGCGTGGCGAAAAGTATTCGCCCAGCCAACTCAGCGCATTCATTCTGGGCAAGATGAAGGAAACCGCCGAAAGCTATCTTGGCGAAGATGTGACGCAGGCCGTCATTACCGTTCCTGCCTATTTCAACGACGCTCAGCGTCAGGCCACCAAAGATGCTGGTAAAATTGCCGGCCTCGAAGTGCTGCGCATCATCAACGAGCCGACAGCAGCCGCTCTGGCCTATGGTCTGGACAAAGAGAACGCCCAGACGATCGCGGTCTATGACCTTGGCGGCGGCACGTTCGACGTGACCATTCTGGAAATCGAGGATGGTCTGTTCGAGGTCAAGGCGACCAATGGCGACACGTTCCTTGGTGGCGAAGACTTCGACATGCGCATCGTCAATTATCTGGCGGGCGAGTTCAAAAAAGAGCATCAGGTCGACCTGACGCAAGACAAGATGGCGCTGCAACGTCTGAAAGAGGCGGCTGAAAAGGCCAAGATCGAGCTGAGCTCGTCCTCGCAGACGGAAATCAACCAGCCCTTCATCTCGATGAGCTCGAATGGTCAGCCGCTGCACCTGGTTATGAAACTGACCCGTGCCAAGCTGGAATCGCTGGTTGGCGATCTGATCAAGGCGTCGCTCAAGCCGTGTCAGGCTGCGCTCAAGGATGCCGGGCTCAGCCCCAGCGATATCGACGAGGTCGTTCTGGTCGGCGGTATGACCCGCATGCCCAAGGTGATCGAAGAGGTGACCAAGCTGTTTGGCAAAGAGCCGAACAAGGGTGTGAACCCTGACGAGGTCGTCGCGATGGGCGCCGCCATTCAGGCCGCCGTTCTGCAAGGCGACATCAAGGACGTGGTCCTGCTGGACGTCACTCCGCTGAGCTTGGGTATTGAGACGCTGGGCGGTGTGTTCACGCGCCTGATCGACCGCAACACGACGATCCCGACGAACAAGTCTCAGGTGTTTTCGACTGCCGAAGACAGCCAGAACGCCGTGACGATCCGGGTGTTCCAGGGCGAGCGTGAGATGGCTGGCGACAACAAGATGCTGGGCCAGTTCAATCTGGAAAACATCCCGCCCGCACCGCGCGGAATGCCCCAGATCGAGGTGACTTTCGATATCGACACCAACGGCATCGTGTCTGTTTCTGCCAAGGACAAAGGCACCAACAAGGAACAGAAGATCACGATCCAGGCGTCGGGCGGCCTCAGCGATGAGGACATCGAAAAGATGGTCAAGGACGCCGAAGAGAACGCCGAGTCCGACAAGGAGCGTCGCGAACTGGTCGAAGCGAAAAACCAGGCTGAAAGCCTGATTGACTCGACCGAAAAGTCGATGGAAGAGCACGCCGACAAGGTGGACCCCACCACGATCGAGGCCATCGAACTGGCGATCTCCGCGCTGAAGGACGATCTGGAAAAGGACGACGCGGCCAAGATCAAGTCGGGCATCCAGAACGTCACGGAATCGGCCATGAAGCTGGGCGAGGCGATCTACAAGGCCAGCCAAGACGACGATGACGGCGGCCCCACCGCCGCCGACGAGGCCGGTGGGCCGGGTGACGACGATATCGTCGACGCCGATTTCGAAGACCTTGACGACAACAAGCGCGCTTAACGCGTCGCTAGGAAACCTTCGGGCCGGTCTGACACCAGGCTGGCCCGCATCGTTTCAAGTTTAGGAGGTCCCGAATGGCCAAACGAGATTATTACGAGGTTCTGGGTGTCGCGCGCGGGGCCGCGGCAGACGAGATCAAGAAGGCTTATCGCCAGCGGGCGAAGGCACTGCATCCAGACAGCAACAAAGACAATCCCGACGCCGAGAAGCAGTTCAAGGAAGCGGGCGAAGCCTATGACGTTCTAAAGGACGGCGAGAAAAAGGCCGCCTACGACCGTTTTGGCCATGCCGCCTTTGAGGGTGGAATGGGCGGCGGTGGCGGCCAGCGCCCCGGCGGGCCCGGTCAAGGCGATTTCGCCAGTGCCTTTTCGGACGTCTTCGACGATCTTTTTGGTGATTTCATGGGCGCACGCGGCGGCGGCGGGCGGCAGCGCGCCGCGCGCGGTTCGGACCTGCGCTATAACATGCGCGTCACGCTGGAGGAGGCCTATCTGGGTCTGCAAAAGACGATCAACGTGCCGACCTCGATCCAATGCACCAGCTGCGACGGATCTGGCGCCGAAGGTGGCGCCGAGCCGACGACATGCCCGACATGTTCAGGCATGGGCAAGGTGCGCGCGCAACAGGGTTTCTTTACGGTTGAGCGGACCTGCCCGACCTGTGCTGGCATGGGTCAGATCGTGCAAAATCCCTGCAAGTCCTGCGGTGGTCAGGGTCGCGTCGAAAAGGATCGCGCACTCAGCGTAAATATCCCCGCCGGCGTCGAAACCGGCACACGCATTCGCCTCTCGGGCGAAGGCGAGGCCGGGATGCGTGGTGGCCCTCCGGGCGATCTCTATATCTTTATCGAGGTGAGCAAACACAGCCTGTTCGAGCGCGAAGAGAGCAACCTTTTCTGCAATGTGCCGGTGTCGATGATCACCGCGGCCATCGGTGGCGATATCGAAGTTCCTACCATCGACGGTGGGCGCAGCAAGGTTAAGATCCCGTCCGGCAGCCAATCGGGCCGCCAGATGCGCCTTCGCGGCAAGGGGATGCCAGCCCTGCGCGGCGGCGGTGCGGGCGATATGTTCATTGAACTGGCCGTCGAGACGCCGGTAAACCTGACCTCCAAGCAAAAAGAGCTTCTACGGGAATTCGAGGCCCTTTCTGAGGACAACAACCCCGAAAGCAAGACATTCTTTCGGTCGGTCAAGTCGTTCTGGGACAGCATGAAAGGCTAAGACCTGATTGTTGTGAGCAACAGAAAAGAGCGGTCCTGACAGGCCGCTCTTTTGCTTTTAGCGATGCGTTAGCCACTCTGCATTGTTGCACAGCAGCCGCGCCTTCCCGGCACGCGTTCCATGCCCTTCCCTAATCCCTAAACCCGCGATACTGTGCGCGAAACGTCCCAAGCCGAGGGCGTGGGGCAAGGGATATTGGGACATGGCGCATATCATCGTCGTCGGAAACGAAAAGGGCGGCGCGGGCAAATCAACAGTGTCGATGCACGTCGCCACCGCGCTCGCGCGGATGGGCAAAACGGTTAGCGCGCTGGATCTGGACCTGCGGCAAAAGACGTTCGGGCGCTACGCCGAAAACCGCAAGGCTTACCTTGCCAAATCCGGACTCGATCTGCCCAGCCCCTTCTATCACGATCTGCCCGAGGTGGATCAGGCGACGCTCAGCCCCGGCGAGAATGTCTATGACCGCCGCCTGTCCGAGGCCGTCGCAACGCTGGAACCTGACAGCGATTTCATCGTGATAGACTGCCCCGGCTCGCATACGCGCCTTAGTCAGGTCGCGCACAGCTTAGCCGATACGCTGATCACGCCACTCAACGACAGCTTTGTGGATTTCGATCTGCTGGCCCATGTGGATGCGGACGGGCTCAAGATTCTGCGCCCCTCTGTTTACTCCGAAATGGTCTGGAACGCGCGCCAATTGCGCGCTCAGGCGGGGCTAAAGCCTATCGACTGGATCGTCGTGCGTAACCGCGTCGGCGCGCAGGCCATGGTCAACAAAGAGAAAATGGGCGCCGCGCTGGACAAGCTGGCGAGCCGCATCGGATTTCGCGTGGCCCCCGGCTTCAACGAGCGTGTGGTCTTTCGCGAGCTGTTTCCGCGCGGCCTGACCCTGCTGGATCTCAAGGATGTGGGCGTCAAGCAGCTGAACATCTCGAACGTGGCAGCCCGGCAGGAACTGCGCGACCTGATCAAGGCGCTCAAACTGCCCGAGATTGAGCCGAGTTTCTAATCCGTCTGCGGCGTAGCGCGATCGCGTTCGATACAAATAGCGCACCGATCACCAGAACACCGCCAGCGATGGCCCAAGGCCCCGGATCCTCACCAATGACCGCCCAGACCAACAGCGGAGCCAGCACGGATTCGAGCAAGATCAGCAGAGACACCTCGGCTGACGGTAAGTAGCGCGGCCCCAGTGTCAAAAGGCACGTGGATAGCGCGATGAACCCGCCATGCCCCAGCACCAGCGGCCATTGCGACGGCATGGCCTGACCCGGCGTAGCCCAGATCAACATGACCAGTGCAGACATGAGGTAGGCTACCGGAATCGCGGGAATCATTGAAGTTGTGCGCACCTTGCGCACCGTCGTCAGCGCGGCGGCGAAACTGGCCGAGACTGCCAGTGCGATCAGGTCGCCCTGCCAACTGGCGATTGCGCTGGTCTGGCTGCCATAGGCAATGATCCCAAGGCCTGGCAGCACAGCCGCGACGGTCAGGATCATGCGTTTGCTGAATGGTTCGCCCAGGAATATCCGGCTGAACAGGGCGGCGAATAACGGGATTGAGGCAAAGATGAACACGACATTTGCCACGCTGGTCAGCGAAATTGCCATGACGAAACCCGGCGCGGTGGTCGACATGAGCAACGTATAGAGCGCACCCGGCCAGCCCGTTCGCGCCACGGCACGAAATCCGGCTAGCCCTTGGAATATAAGACACCCCGTCAGGATCAAGCACCCTGCGACCGTCGCGCGCCAAAACGTGATGGTCATAGGGTCGGCCACGATAAGGCGCACGAAAAGGGAGTCGGGCACCACCATCAGCACGCCGAGCGCGGTGATCAGAAGGCCCTTTAAATGCTCGCTCATATTAGCGATCTGTTCATGCGAATCGGCCCAATGTAAAGCGACAGCTGGCGCGCGCTATGCGCTGGCACGGTTGGAGGCGCTTGCGCAGCGCACAGGAAATGAGGCGATTGGCAAACCCACTATGATGCCGCTGGTTCAGGTCATATGGCTCGGCGCGTCTGCTGCGTTCTTTGCGCTGTGGGTGTGGATGCTGTTCCGCATCCTCTGGCAGGCGGCCTGCGACGCACGCGAAACCGCTGAGGCGCGCGACGGCAAATGGCCATCGGCGATCCAGCCGATCACCCAATTCTCGGCCTTCCTGCGCACCCCAGCGCGTCAATGCAGCCGCTGGCAATTGATTGCCCTGACAGCGGCGCTACTAACACTTTACCTTCTCGGCCTCGCTATCTGGCCAACCGGTCCGGGGTAACGCGTGGCAAAGGATGAATTTGGCGACGTATCTGGCAATGTCACGCCACGCTCTTCTTTCAACCGCCGCGCCGCTCTGCCATAATCGCGCAAACCCATAATAAATGAGCAGCGCACCCCATGTCCGACCTTCTGACCGCCGCCACCTCTTCGGGCGACTATGACGCATCCTCGATTCAGGTCCTTGAGGATATGGAGCATGTGCGCCTGCGCCCCGGCATGTATATCGGCGGCAAGGACGACCGCGCGCTGCACCACATGGTCGCTGAGATCATCGACAACTCGATGGACGAGGCAGTGGCAGGTCACGCAACATGGATCGAAGTCGAGCTGCATGAGAACGGTCACGTGTCTGTGCGTGACAACGGGCGCGGCATCCCGACTGGGCCACATCCCAAGGATCCGACCAAATCCGCGCTCGAGATCATCTTTTGCACGCTGAATGCGGGCGGCAAGTTTTCCGGCGACAGCTACCAAACTTCTGGCGGCCTGCATGGCGTCGGCTCTTCGGTCGTCAACGCACTGTCGGATCATCTGCGCGTCGAGGTTGCGCGCAACAAGGAACTCTTTGCGATGGAATTCTCGCGCGGCCTACCGCAGGGCCCGCTGGAGAAAATCGGCGCGGCCCCCAATCGACGCGGCACCGCTGTCACCTTCCACCCTGACCCCGATATCTTTGGCTCGCTCAAGCTGAAGCCCGCGCGCCTGTTCAAGATGGCCCGCTCCAAGGCCTACCTTTTCTCAGGCGTCGAAATCCGGTGGAAGACCGAAATCGATGACGGCGAAACACCTCGCGAGGCGAAATTCCACTTTCCCGGCGGCCTCTCGGACTATCTGTCCGAGGCGATGGGTGGCGCGACCACCTACGCCGATAGCCCCTTTGCCGGAACTGTCAGCTTTGAGAAATTCAAGGTGCCGGGCAAGGTCGAATGGGCAATCAACTGGACGCCCGCGCGCGATGGCTTCATCCAGTCCTATTGCAACACCGTCCCCACCCCCGAGGGCGGCACGCACGAGGCCGGTTTCTGGGCCGCGATCCTCAAAGGGATCAAGGCGTACGGCGAGCTGGTGAACAACAAGAAGGCCGCGACCATAACCCGCGAGGATCTGATGACTGGCGCGGGCGCGCTGGTGTCATGCTTTATTCGTGACCCGGAATTTGTCGGACAGACCAAGGACCGGCTGGCGACGGTCGACGCGCAGCGCATGGTTGAAAATTCGGTGCGTGACCATTTCGACAACTGGCTGGCGGCAGATACGAAATCGGCCGGCGCGATCCTCGATTTTCTCGTTCTGCGCGCCGAGGAACGCCTGCGCCGACGGCAGGAAAAAGAAACCCAGCGCAAGACCGCAACCAAGAAACTGCGTCTGCCCGGCAAGCTGGTCGACTGTTCGTCCAACACCCGCGACGGCACCGAGCTGTTCATCGTCGAGGGTGATTCAGCTGGAGGTTCGGCCAAGATGGCGCGCGACCGCAAAATTCAGGCGCTGCTGCCCCTGCGTGGCAAGATCCTGAACGTGCTGGGCGCCGCCAGTTCAAAACTGGGCAGCAATCAGGAAATCAGCGACCTGACGCAGGCGTTGGGCGTCGGCCTTGGGTCGAAATTCAACCTCGACGATCTGCGCTATGACAAGATCATCATCATGACCGACGCCGACGTTGACGGTGCGCATATTGCGGCGCTGTTGATGACGTTCTTTTTCACCCAAATGCGTCCGATGATCGACGCGGGCCACCTCTACCTGGCCTGCCCACCCCTCTACCGCCTCAGCCAAGGCGCTGTCCGCGTCTATTGCATTGACGAGGCCGAGCGTGACGTCTGGCTGGCCAAGGGTCTGGGGGGTAAGGGAAAAATCGACGTCAGCCGCTTTAAGGGCTTGGGCGAGATGGACGCAAAGGATTTGAAAGAGACAACGATGGACGTCAAATCCCGCAAGCTGATCCGCGTGACGATAGACGAGGATGAACCGGGCGAAACCGGCGATCTGGTCGAGCGTCTGATGGGGAAGAAACCTGAGCTACGGTTCCAGTATATTCAGGAGAATGCGCGGTTTGTGGAGGAGTTGGATGTTTAGAGAAACGTCCCATGATCTGAGAGATTAGAGTATGACTGGAGAAATTCTGAGTGGGTTACTCAGGCAGAAGGGTGGAAAACTTTTCCATAGAGAAAGCAGAACACTTGAATTTAAAGAGCAATTTAACCTAGCCGGACTGGCTGACTACTTTAGAGATTTTGCTGCGTTCGCGAACAACATCGGTGGATATATTGTTTTTGGCGTTAAAGATTCACCACGAATTCCACTAGGCTTATTGGAAAAATCTTGGCAAAGTTTTGAAAAAGTTGACCCCGAGAAAACTACTGGCTTCTTGGGCCGAATGTTTTCCTCCGAAATAGGATGGCAAGCCATTTCGGCAGAGATTGGGGAGAAAAAATTTGCGGCCTTCAAAATCGACGAAGCAAGAATAAAGCCACTAATTGCATTACAGGACAGCGGTAAAGATCAGATCATCAGAAATGGCGATGTCTACTACCGTTATGGCGGCCGATCTCAGAGAATTCTATCAGGTGAATTGCAGGCCATTATTTCAAATCGGATTGAGGACACCAATCAGTCGTGGATTGATCACGTTCGTTCAATTGGACCTTCAGGGCCGCAAAGCGCGATAGTCTTGCGTGATGAAATTGCAACACTGGATCGGCAGCACAGTTCTCTAGTTATTGACAGCGAACTTGCCAGAAAACTGAAATTTATCAAGGAAGGTGAGTTTTCCGAAAGTTCGGGCGCCGAAACACTTAAGCTTGTTGGAGACGTCGTGCCGGTCAATGCCCTAGAGGTCGAGCGCACGGTAGAGCAAAACCTTTTAGCAAAGTATCCCTATAGCAGTACTGAAGTTTGGAAACGTGTTAAGCGTGCTGTTCCAACCTTAAAGCAGCCTGATTTCTGGCGCACTATTAATTGTAACAAAATGAAAGGCGATATCAGATACTCAAAGTACAACTTCAGAAATCTACAGCAAGAACAAAGATACAGAGACTCGGGTTATATACCCTCTGCAACGCCGGTGATTTACAACGAAGACGCGATCGCCTTTCTCATAAACTTGTTCCGGAATATACAATGACCCATTTTTTGGCTCTCCACTTTCTGTCCTGCTTGCCATAAATCCCGCATGACCACCACTTACCCCTTCACCCTCGCCGGCGCCCGCCTGATTGCCCTGCCTACCGGCGCGCTTTATTGGCCCGACGAGAACCTTCTCTGCGTTTCCGACCTGCATCTCGGAAAATCCGAGCGCCGTACGCGCCTTGGCTCCGCCGCCCTGCCCCCATACGAGACGCGTGATACCCTCGCCCGACTGGAAACCGACCTCAGGTTTACCGGCGCCAAGACTGTCATTTGCCTCGGTGATAGCTTCGATGACAATGCGGCGGCGGATGGCTTGATGGACGCGGACAAGCTCTGGATAATGACCCTCCAATCGGGTCGCCGTTGGGTCTGGGTCGAAGGCAATCACGATCCGGGCCCGGTCGATTTGGGCGGCACGCACCTGGCGGAGTTACCCATCCCTCCGCTCACCTTCCGTCACATCGCGCGCCCCGGCGCCAGTGGCGAGTTGTCGGGTCATTTCCACCCCAAGGCAAAAGTAAAAACGCGGGGCCGCAGCCTCAGCCGCCCCGCGTTCCTGATCGATACCGATCGTGTGATTTTGCCCGCCTATGGCACCTATACCGGCGGGCTGCGCAGCGACAATCCCGCGCTTACCAGCCTGATGCGCGCCGAGGCGGTGGCAGTGCTGACTGGCGGCATTGCTCGCCCCATCCCGATGCCGCGTTAAACAGTCAGGCCCTCGGGCTCTTCCAGACCGTTCGCGCGGCAGGTGGCCGTCAGCGTGTTGGCCAGCAGGCAGGCGATGGTCATCGGTCCGACGCCACCGGGCACAGGCGTGATCGCACCGGCGCGTGCGGCGCAGCTTTCGTAATCGACGTCGCCGACCAGCTTGGTCTTGCCGTCGTCCTTTTCGATCCGGTTGATGCCCACGTCGATGACGGTGGCGCCTTCCTTGATCCAGTCGCCCGGCACCATTTCGGGTCGACCGACTGCGGCGACAACGATATCGGCGCGGCGCACCACATCGGCCAGATCCTTGGTGCGCGAGTGCGCGATGGTCACTGTGCAGCTGTCACCCAGCAGTAGCTGCGCCATCGGCTTGCCCACGATATTGCTGCGCCCGATCACGACCGCATCCATACCCGAAAGCGAGCCGTGGTGATGACGTAACATCATGAGGCATCCCAGCGGCGTGCAGGGCACCATGCTTTTCTGTCCAGTTCCCAGCAGACCCACGTTCGAGATATGAAACCCGTCCACATCCTTGGTCGGGTCAATCGAGTTGATGACCAGATCCTCGTCGATATGTTTGGGCAAAGGCAGCTGCACCAGAATGCCGTTAATGCTGTCATCGTTGTTCAGCGTGTCGATCAGCGCCAGCAGATCCTCTTGTGATGTCTCGACGTCCAGCTTGTGCTCGACGCTTTTCATGCCGACCTCTGTCGTCTGCTTGCCTTTCGAGCGCACGTAGACCTGACTTGCAGGGTCTTCGCCGACCAGAACGACCGCCAGTCCCGGCACCAGATCGTGCTTGTCCTTCAGGCGGGCCACATGCTCTGCCACCTTGCCACGTACCTCGGCCGCAAAGGCCTTGCCGTCAATCACCTGAGCCGTCATCGCGCCCTCCCAAATTCGCGAAGGCGCTGCCCCCGCTTTCATCATTCCAAAAATACTCTCGCCGAAGGCGCAGAGCCGCCTGTAAGGCGGCGACCGGTGCGCGTGGGGCTCAATGCCCCGCGCGCACCGCTTCGCTTAAAACAGTCCTTCGATCTCACCACTGTCGTTCAGACGGATCGACTGCGCCGACGGAACGCGCGGCAGGCCCGGCATCGTCATGATCTCGCCGCAGACGACGACGACGAATCCCGCACCCGCGCTCAGACGCACTTCGCGCACCGGCACGCTATGCCCTGTCGGCGCGCCACGCACGCTGGGATCGGTGGTAAAGCTGTACTGCGTCTTGGCCATGCAGATCGGCAGATTGCCATAGCCCTGCTCTTCCCACAGCTTCAGCTGATTGCGGATTTTGCTGTCAGCCACCACACCATCGGCGTGATAGATCTTCTTGGCGATCGTTTCGATCTTTTCGAATAGGGGCATATCGTCGGGGTAGATCGGCTTGAAGTTGCTCTCACCGCTTTCGGCGATTTCGACGACGCGCTTTGCGAGGTCCGCGCTGCCTTCACTACCCAGTTCCCAATGACGCGACAGGACCGCCTCAGAGCCTTGGCTCTTGACGTATTCCTTGACAGCAGCGACTTCGGCGTCGGTGTCGTTGACGAAATGGTTGATCGCGACGACGACAGGCACCCCAAAGCTTTTGAGGTTGCCGATATGACGGCCGAGGTTGGAACAACCTTCCTTGACGGCATCCACATTCTCAGCGCCCAGATCGTTTTTGGCTACGCCGCCGTTCATCTTCATGGCACGCACTGTCGCCACCAGAACCACGCAATCAGGCGCAAGACCGGCCTTGCGGCACTTGATGTTCATGAACTTCTCAGCGCCCAGATCCGCACCAAAGCCTGCCTCAGTCACCACATATTCGGCGATTTTCAGCGCCGTAGAAGTGGCTGTGACCGAGTTACAGCCGTGTGCGATGTTGGCGAATGGGCCACCGTGCACGAAGGCCGGGTTGTTCTCCAGTGTCTGCACCAGGTTCGGCTGCATCGCGTCCTTTAGCAGGACAGTCATTGCACCCTGTGCCTCGATATCGCGGCAGAAGACGGGGCTGTGGTCGCGGCGATAGGCCACGATCATGCTACCCAGACGCTCTTCTAAATCCTTGAGGTTCTTGGCAAGGCAGAGGATCGCCATGACTTCGGAGGCCACGGTGATGTCAAAGCCAGCTTCACGCGGGAAGCCGTTGGCAACCCCGCCCAGCGATGCCGTGATCTGGCGCAGCGCGCGGTCGTTCATGTCGACGACCCGGCGCCAGACGACGCGGCGGATGTCGATCTCCAGCTCGTTGCCCCAATAGATGTGGTTGTCGATCATGGCCGACAGCAGGCTGTGCGCAGAGGTGATCGCGTGGAAGTCACCTGTAAAGTGCAGGTTCATGTCGTCCATCGGCACGACCTGAGCGTAACCGCCGCCTGCGGCGCCGCCCTTCATGCCAAAGTTCGGACCCAGCGAGGCCTCGCGGATACACACCATCGCCTTCTTGCCGATGCGGTTCAGGCCGTCGCCCAGACCGACAGTCGTCGTCGTCTTGCCCTCGCCCGCCGGGGTCGGGTTGATGGCCGTGACCAGAATCAGCTTGCCGTTCTTGTTGCCTTGGACGCTATCGATATAGGCTTGGCTCACCTTTGCCTTGTCGTGGCCGTAGGGCAGCAGATGCTCGCTGGGAATTCCCAACTTGTCACCAACCTCCTGGATCGGCTTCTTTTGCGCGGCGCGCGCAATTTCGATATCGCTTTTGTAGGCCATGAATAAGGCTCCCTTGGGGGTTTAAGGCGTCACTCTGCGGCGACGGATGTGGTGTTATCGGCTTCGACTTTTACGGCGGAAAATTTGAATTCCGGAATTTTGCCGTAGGGGTCGATTGCCGGGTTGGTCAGGATATTCGCGGCCGCTTCGACGAATGCGAAGGGCAGGAACACCATGTCGGGTGCGATAGCGCGGTCGGCCCGCGCCATGATGCTGATCGTGCCGCGCTTGGTGGTCAGTCGCACATGTTCGCCCGGTTCAACACCCAGCTTGCGTAGCGTGCTGGGATGAAGCGAGCAGTTCGCTTCAGGCTCCACCGCGTCCAGCACTTTGGACCGGCGCGTCATTGAACCTGTATGCCAATGCTCCAGCTGGCGACCAGTGGTCAGGATCATCGGATATTCTTCGTCCGGCACGTCATCGGGGGCGATGATCGATGCTGGCGTAAACCGCGCCCGGCCCTCTGGACGGGGGAAGCCGTCGCCAAACACGATGGCCTGACCGGGGTCCGTGGGCGACAGCGACGGATAGGTCACTGCGCCCTCATTCTCCAACCGCTCCCACGTGATATTGTCGAGACTGCGCATGTTCAGCTTCATCTCGGCAAAGATATCGGCGGGCGAGTCATAGGACCAATTCAGGCCCAGCCGATTTGCCAGATCGATGGTTATTTTCCAATCCTCACGCGCGTCCCCCATGGGCGGCAGGGCGGGTCGGGCCATCTGCACCTGACGGTTGGTGTTGGTCACCGTGCCCGATTTCTCGGCAAAAGCCGAGGCGGGCAGGATCACATCGGCATAGTTCGCCGTTTCGGTCAGGAAAATATCCTGCACGACCAGATGATCCAGCTTGGCCAGCGCATCACGGGCATGTTCGACATCGGGGTCGGACATGGCCGGGTTTTCACCCAGAATATACATCGCCTTGATGTCGCCATCATGGACCGCATCCATGATCTCGGTCACAGTCAGGCCCTTCTGGCTGCTAAAATCTTCGCTGCCCCAAACCTCGGTAAAGGCATTGCGCACACCGTCATCCGTGACGCTTTGATAGTCGGGCAGGAACATCGGCACGAGGCCCGCGTCAGACGCGCCCTGCACGTTGTTCTGTCCACGCAGCGGGTGCAGACCCGCACCGGGGCGCCCGACCTGACCGCACATGAGAGCCAGCGAAATCAGGCAGCGCGAATTATCCGTGCCGTGAATGTGCTGGCTGACACCCATGCCCCAAAAGATCATCGCAGATTTCGCACCGGCAAAGGTACGCGCGACCTCGCGCAGCGTTTCCGCCGAGATGCCGCAGATACCTTCCATCTTTTCCGGTGAAAAGTCGGCCAGATGCTCCTTTTGAGCTTCCCAATTCTCGGTGTAGGCGTCGACATATTGCTGATCGTACAGCTTTTCCTCGACGATCGTGTGCATGATGGCGTTCAGCATCGACACATCCGCACCGGGGCGGAATTGCAGCATATGGGACGCGAACCGCTTGAGCCCTTGTCCGCGCGGGTCCATCACGATCAGCTTGCCACCGCGCTGGGTGAACTGCTTGAAATAAGTGGCGGCAACGGGGTGGTTTTCAACCGGGTTACAGCCGATGGCGATTGCCACGTCGGCATTTTCAATCTCGTTGAAGGTCGCCGTGACAGCGCCCGAACCAACGTTTTCGATCAAGGCCGCCACAGAGGATGCGTGGCACAGACGCGTGCAGTGATCGACGTTATTATGGCCAAAGCCCTGGCGGATCAGCTTCTGGAACAGATACGCCTCTTCGTTGGTGCATTTTGCGCTGCCGAAACCGGCGACCTCGCGTCCGCGACCTTTTAGTCGGCCAGCGGCAAGGTCCAGCGCCTCGTCCCACTCGGCCTCGCGGAAGTGCGCCTGCCAATTGCCGGGATCGACGTTCAGACCCTTTGCGGGCGCGTCTTCGCGACGGATCAACGGCTTGGTCAGGCGGTGGGGGTGATGAATATAGTCAAAGCCAAAGCGACCTTTGACGCACAGCCGCCCCTCGTTGGCGGGGCCATTCAGACCCTCGACATACTTGACCTTGCCATCCTTGACCTTGAGCGAAATCTGGCAGCCGACGCCGCAGAACGGGCAGATGCTCTTGGTCTCGGAATCGAAATCGGCGCTGTCGCCAACCTGATTTTCGTCCACAACGGTCGACGGCATCAGCGCGCCGGTCGGACAAGCCTGAACGCACTCGCCGCAGGCGACGCAGGTGCTCTCGCCCATGGGATCATCGAAATCGAATACTGGATAGGCATTATGCCCGCGCCCGGCCATGCCGATCACGTCGTTCACCTGAACCTCGCGGCAGGCGCGCACGCACAGGCCGCATTGGATACAGGCATCAAGGTTAACGCTCATCGCGACGTGGCTGTCATCCAGCAGTGGGATGTGGCCCTCTTCCAGCTTGGGAAAGCGGCTGGTCTCGACGCCTTGCATCGCGGCCATGTCCCACATGTGGCTGGATTTGTCGTGCGCAACCTCGGGCTTGGGCTGGTCGGCGACCAGCATTTCCATCACCATTTTTCGGGCCGATTTGGCACGCGCGGTATCGGTCTTGACGACCATCCCCTCGCCCGGCTCGCGGATGCACGAGGCGACGAGGACCCGCTCGCCCTCGACCTCGACCATGCAGGCGCGGCAGTTGCCGTCGGGGCGATAGCCCGGCTCCGGCTTGTGGCAGAGGTTGGGGATGATCAGGCCACGACCGTGGCTGATTTCCCAGATCGTCATGCCCTTGGGTGCGGTAACTTCGGCGCCGTCGAGCGTGAAAGTGACTGTCTCCGTATTCGTATCGAGCATCAGATTTCCTCCGGGAAGTGCTTCATCGCTGAGCGTATCGGATTCGGCGCCGCCTGGCCAAGCCCGCAGATGGATGCATCGGCCATGGCTGTACAAAGCTCATCGAGCAACGGCTGATCCCACTTGTCCGCTTCCATCAGTTTGACCGCTTTTTCGCAGCCTACCCGGCAGGGGGTGCATTGGCCGCAGCTTTCATCCTCAAAGAACCGCAGCATGTTCAGCGCGGCCTGCTTGGCGCTGTCCTTGTCGCTGAGAACGACGACAGCGGCGGACCCGATGAAGGTGCCATGCGGTTGCAACGTATCAAAATCGAGCGGGATATCGTTCATCGACGCAGGCAACAGGCCCGAGGACGGACCACCCGGCTGATAAGCCTTAAAGGCGTGGCCATCCAGCATACCGCCCGCGGCCTCGATGATATCGGTGATGGTCGATCCAGCAGGCAGCAAATGCACGCCGGGGTTCTTGACCCGCCCCGAAACGGAATAGCTGCGCATGCCCTTGCGGCCATTTTTCTCGACGCCCGACAGGATCTCGCCGCCCTCGCGCAGGATGCGCGTGACCCAGTGCAGGGTCTCGACGTTGTTCACCAGCGTCGGGCGATTGAACACGCCGACCTGCGCCACAAATGGCGGACGGTGGCGCGGAATGCCGCGCTTGCCCTCAATGGATTCGATCATCGCGCTCTCTTCGCCGCAGATATACGCACCCGCGCCGCGCCGCACTTCGATATATCCATTGGGCGCGATCCCGGCGTCTTCGAGCGCCGCAATTTCGCGGGCCAGGATTTCCAGCACGGCGGGATATTCGTCGCGCATGTAGATAAAACAAGTCTGCGCCTCGACCGCCCAAGCGGCGATCAGCATGCCCTCTAGAAAGAGGTGGGGCGTACGCTCCAGGTGGTAGCGGTCCTTGAATGTGCCCGGCTCGCCCTCGTCGCCATTGACGGCAAGGTAGCGCGGGCCAGCAGCGTCGCGCACAAAACCCCATTTTTTACCCGACGGGAAACCAGCGCCGCCGAGGCCACGAAGACCCCCATCCAGCAGCGTCTGCTGAAGCGTCTCGAAATTGCCGTCCTTGCGAATTTGGGCAAGCACCTTGTAGCCGCCATCGGCGCGATAGGCCTCGAGCGCCTCGTAATCGGGAATATGCGGATGGGTGTCACCCGCCTCGATTGCCGCCTTCACCTTTTCGGGTGTGGCGTGGTCGATATGGGCGTGGCCCAGTTCCAGAACCGGCGCGGTATCGCAGCGACCCATGCAGGGCGCGCGCAGCACGCGGACCTCCGCAGGGTCATAGCCCTTTTCCAACGCCGATTTCAGTTCCTGCGCGCCAGCCAGTTCACAGCTAAGCGAATCGCAGACGCGGATTGTCAGCGCGGGCGGGGGTGTCTCGCCCTCTTTGACCACGTCGAAATGGGCGTAAAACGTGGCGACCTCATAGATTTCGGCCATGCCAAGACGCATTTCCTCGGCCAGCGCGCGCAGGTGCGCGGCAGACAGGTGCCCGAACTTGTCCTGAATGAGGTGCAGGAATTCGATCAATAGATCGCGCCGAACTTCGCGACCCTCCAACAGCGCCTTGACGTCGGCCCAGGCTGCGTCGTCGAGTTGACGGCCTTTTGGCGTGACGCGACCCTTGCCACGCCCGGATTTCCATACACCGCTACCTTGATCCGCGCCCATGACGACTCCTCACGTTAATTTCCCAGTGTTTAACTTATTTTCCCAGCAGTCAACAGCAGAGCGCGCAGAATCTGCCCGAATACTGGTCGCGTATGACACAGAAAAGCAGGCCGCGATACGGCCTGCAATACTGCTTGCGTCACTTTGGGATCAAACTGCGCGCTCGATCATCATCTTCTTGATGTTCGCAATGGCCTTGGCGGGGTTCAGACCCTTGGGGCACGTCTTGGTACAGTTCATGATCGTGTGGCAGCGATAGAGCTTGAAAGGGTCTTCCAGATCATCCAGCCGCTCGCCAGTGTTTTCGTCGCGCGAATCGACGATCCAGCGATAGGCGTGCAGCAGAGCGGCGGGGCCGAGGTACTTGTCGCCGTTCCACCAATAGCTGGGGCAGCCGGTCGAGCAGCAGGCGCACATGACGCATTCATACAGCCCGTCCAGCTTTTCGCGATCCTCAATGGATTGCTTCCACTCCTTGGCTGGGGCGTTCGTCTCGGTCTCCAGCCACGGCTGGATGCTGGCATGTTGGGCGTAGAAATGGGTGAGGTCGGTGATGAGGTCCCGCACGACGGGCATGTGCGGCAGCGGATAGATCCTAACGTCGCCCTTCACCTCGTCCATGCCGTAGATGCAGGCCAGCGTATTGATGCCACCGATATTCATCGAGCAGCTACCGCAGATCCCCTCGCGGCAGGACCGGCGGAACGATAGCGTCGGGTCGGTATCGGTCTTGATCTTGATCAGGGCGTCCAGAACCATCGGGCCGCAATCGTCCATATCGACAAAATAGGTATCAACGCTCGGGTTCTCGCCGTCATCGGGCGACCAACGATAGATGCTGAACTTGCGCAGGTTGGTCGCGCCCTCGGGCTTTGGCCACGTTTTGCCCGTCACCATGCGGCTGTTTTTTGGAAGGGTCAGTTGAACCATCTTCTACTCCTTTCAACCCAACAAGGTCAGGCTGTTTTGGGCAATGCATTGCAGGGCCTCGGGGCGGCGTGCGATCTGGCCAATCTGCTCGGCAATCGCCGCATCAACCCCGGTAAGCGCGCCGCTGGCGATTTGCAGGATCTCGCGCGCATCGGCGGCGTCGATGATGCAGTCGGTGATCGGTGCGGAATTCAGCCCCGGATATTTACCCGCGACATAGGTGTTCACCACCGATTTGGCCTGCTGGCGCGCAATCTGGTCGGCGGTATCGTTCACCGCCGTGCAGGACGTCAGCGCGGCGAGGGCCAATATGCCAAGCGCCCTCATCAGAACGTGCGCTCTTTTGGCGCGATCTTTTTCATCGAGATGCCGCCCTCGGCCTCGGTGGTAAGGGGCGTCTCGACGATGGGGCGATAGCTGAGGTCGACATCCTTGCCATGCACCCGCGCGATGGTATGGACACGCCAGTTTTCGTCATCACGCTTGCCAAAATCCTCGTGCGCATGGGCGCCTCGGCTCTCATGGCGGGCCTCGGCACCGGCGATAGTGGCCATCGCGTTGGGCATGAGGTTCGTCAACTCCAGCGTTTCCATCAGGTCCGTGTTCCAGATCAGGCTGCGGTCGGTGACGTGCAGATCGTCCAGTTTGGCCGCGATAACGGTCATCTTTTCCATGCCCTCGGTCAGCGTTTTCGACGTGCGGAACACGGCGGCGTCGGCCTGCATGGTTTTCTGCATCTCGATGCGCAGTTCGGCGGTCGGCGTGCCGCCATCGGCGTTGCGGATGCTGTCGAACCGCTCAAGCGCCTTGTCGACACCGGCCTTGTTGGTGGCAGGCACGGCGCTGTCAGCATCAACAACCTTGCCCGCGCGGATTGCGGCGGCGCGGCCGAAAACGACGAGGTCGATCAGCGAATTCGAGCCGAGGCGATTGGCCCCATGCACACTTGCGCAGCCCGCCTCGCCCACGGCCATCAGGCCGGGCACGACGGCCTTGGGATCGTCCTTGGTCGGGTTCAGCACCTCGCCCCAATAGTTCGTCGGAATGCCGCCCATATTGTAGTGAACGGTGGGCAGGACCGGGATCGGCTCTTTGGTGACGTCAACACCGGCGAAAATCCTGGCCGATTCCGAGATGCCGGGCAGGCGCAGATGTAGCGCCTCGGGCGGCAGGTGCGACAGGTTCAGGTGGATATGGTCAGCGTCCTTGCCCACGCCGCGCCCCTCGCGCATTTCCATAGTCATGCAGCGGCTGACATAGTCGCGCGGTGCGAGGTCTTTGTATTGCGGCGCATACCGCTCCATGAACCGCTCGCCTTCGGAGTTGGTCAGGTATCCGCCCTCGCCGCGCGCACCCTCGGTGATCAGGCAGCCTGCGCCGTAGATGCCGGTGGGGTGGAACTGGACAAACTCCATGTCCTGCAGGGGCAGGCCAGCGCGTGCCACCATGCCGCCACCGTCGCCGGTGCAGGTGTGGGCCGAGGTCGCACTGAAAAAGGCGCGGCCATAGCCGCCGGTCGCCAGAACGACAGTCTTGGCGTTGAAGACATGCATCGTGCCGTCGTCCAGCTTCCAGCAGACGACGCCGGTGCAGGCGCCATCATCGGACATAAGCAGGTCGATGGCGAAATACTCGATGTAGAACTCGGCCTTTTGCTTGAGGCTTTGGCCATAAAGGGTGTGCAGGATCGCATGACCCGTACGGTCAGCGGCGGCGCAGGTACGTTGCACCGCAGGGCCTTCGCCGAATTCGGTGGTGTGACCGCCAAATGGGCGCTGATAGATCTTGCCCTCTTCGGTGCGTGAGAATGGCACGCCGTAATGTTCCAGTTCGTAGACCGCCTTGGGTGCCTCGCGGGCCAGATACTCCATCGCGTCGGTATCGCCCAGCCAGTCCGAGCCTTTGACGGTGTCGTACATATGCCACTGCCAGTGATCCGGGCCCATGTTCGACAGCGACGCGGCGATGCCACCCTGCGCCGCGACGGTGTGCGAGCGGGTCGGAAAAACCTTGGTCACGCAGGCGGTGCGCAGACCCTGCTCGGCCATGCCCAGCGTGGCGCGCAAACCTGCGCCGCCAGCCCCGACGACCACGACGTCATAATCATGCGTCTCGTATTCGTATTCGGCCATTCGTCGTCACTCCGGTTCGTTTACAGGGCGAGGCGAGCAATGGCGAAAACGCCAGCCGCCATCGCAGCATAGGATAGGCAGGTCACCACTATGATCGTCACCTTTTGTGCCAGCCCATGAACATAATCCTCGATCATCATCTGGCATCCCCCCACAAAGTGGCGAAAGCCGACGATGATCGTCAGCGCAGCCACGATCGCGGGGAAGGGGCGCGCGAAATAGGCCGCGACCTCGGCATGGGGTGCGCCCAGAATGGGGCCAAAGGTAAAGATAAAGAGCGGTATCAGGATCAGCAGTGCAACAGAGCTAAGGATCATCGACCAATGGTGATGAACACCCGATTGCGCCGATCCAAGGCCCTCGGCCATTTTGCGGTCAGTCAGAAAACGCATGTCTTGGGCCCCCTCAGACGATGATGATGGTCAGGATGGTCAGAACGACCGATCCACCGATGCAGATCCAGCCCAGCATCTCGGCCTTGCCGATCTCCAGCATCGATCCGGTGTCCCAAATCAAATGCCGGATGCCGGCCAGTGTGTGATACCAGATGCCCCATAGCGACAGAACCATGACGATATCGCCAAACCAACTGGTCAGCACGCCATTCGCGGTGTCGAACGCGTCGGGCGACGTTGCGGCGGCCAGAAACCACCACACGATCAGCAACATCGTGATCATCAGCGCGTTGCCGGTGATCCGTGTCAGAATCGACGTCATCGAGGTCAGCTGCGGGCGATAAATTGAAATATGCGGTGAAAGCGGGCGATCGCCCCGGTTCACATCGGCCATTTCCTATGATCCTTTGCTTGGCTGTCGCACCGGATTGAAGGGGCCGGGTGCGATGACTTAGCTATTGTTCTAGAGGTCTTGGCGCGTTTGCCCAGAGCAAATCGACGAAAAACCGCGTCTCATACTCTGAGACGCGGTTTTGTGATCACGGCCCAGACTGCGTGATCACAAAACTGACTTGCGGCGCGCCGCCCTGCCAGTCTGGCACTCGAAATCAGGGAATCGCGCAAGTTTGCGCAACCGGCCGTCAGTGCTGAAGAGGCAGGCCGTGCTTGTCCTTCATCGAGCCTATGATGAGGCGCACGAAATCGATGATTGTCCAGATGCCGAGGCCACCGAACGTGATCAGCATCAGGATGCCAGTGCCGATCTTGCCCAGATAAAAGCGGTGGATGCCGAGGCTGCCCAGAAAAAAGCAGAGCAGAACAGCGGGGACGAATTTCTTTTCGCTCACGGGGCCGACGGTCGTTGTATTTGTCATTATAAAAAGTCCTTTTCAGTTTGCGCCGCTATAGGCGCGTCTATGCACGTGATTCCAGCACAACCGGCCGGCCTTGGCCGTCGCGCCATTTCTCGATGATGAGGTAATAAAAAATGATGATGGTATGCAGCGCGTCCAGCGCGATCACCAGCAATGCCAGCCCACCATAACCCTGCGCGGCAAAGCCGATGGCGAGGATCAGCAGACCAACATCAGCCAGCCCATGCAGCCAATCCTCAAGATAGAAATGATGGATGCCCATGATGCCGAAAATGCCGCACAGCATGACGGCTACGCCGTAGGATTTGGGTGATTTTTCGTTAGATTTCTGCATGTCCCGGACGCTCTGATGGCGATTTTTGTCCCTATTGACGCAATCGGCCGCGCCGCGCAACATATTTTGCGTCTAAAATCCCAGTGGCAGAATTCAACCCAGCGCGTCGGCGACTCGGCGGGCCAGTTCGCCCGCGACGCGCGCCTTGGTCATGCGGGGCCATGGTTCGGCGCCGGTTTCGGTGATCAGCGTCACTTCGTTCTCGGCCCCACCCATGATTCCGGTCGCCGGGCTGACATCATTTGCAACGATCCAGTCACAGCCCTTGCGCAGACGCTTGGCGGTCGCATTCTCAATCACGTCGTCCGTCTCGGCAGCAAAGCCGATCACGAGGGCGGGCCGCCCCGCGTCCATTTGCGAAATGGTCGCCAGAATGTCGGGGTTTTCTGCAAATTCCATCTGTGGCAGACCGCTTTTGGTCTTTTTCATCTTGGACGTCGCGGCGCTGGCAACGCGCCAGTCGGCCACGGCGGCGGCGCAGATCGCAGCATCAACAGGCAGCGCGGCTTGGCAAGCCTCCAGCATCTGCTGTGCCGTTTGCACGCGGCACAGTTCCACCTCATCCGGCGGAGGCGTCTCTGCCGGGCCAGTGACGAAAACCACGTCCGCGCCCAGCGCCACAAGCGCGCGCGCGATGGCCGTGCCTTGCGCGCCCGAGGACCGATTGGCGATGTAGCGCACGGGATCTATCGGCTCATGCGTCGGGCCGGACGTCACCAGAATGCGCCGCCCCTTCAGAGGGCCATTTGCCAGCGCAGCATTGACCACTGCGACAATCTCCAACGGTTCGGACATGCGGCCCGGCCCATGTTCGCCGCACGCCATGTCGCCGTCTTCGGGGCCGACAAAGGTGATCCCATCGGCGCGCAAACTGGCGATGTTGCGCTGCGTCGCCGGATGCTGCCACATGCGCACATTCATCGCCGGTGCGATCAGGACGGGTGTGTCGGTAGCCAATAACAGGGTCGAGGCCAGATCGCTGGCGTGGCCCTGCGCCATCTTGGCCATCAGGTCCGCCGTGGCGGGGGCGACGACGATCAGATCGGTGCTGCGGCTAAGCTGGATATGTCCCATCTCGGCCTCGTCCGTCAGATCAAAGAGATCGGTATAGACCTTTTGCCCAGCCAGGGCAGACACCGATAGGGGTGTCACGAATTCGGCCCCGGCGCGGGTCAGAACGGGTGTAACCTCGACGCCGCGTTCGCGCAGGCGGCGGATCAGGTCCAGCGACTTAAACGCCGCGATGCCGCCGCCAATGATCAGCAAAATCCGTTTCGACGTCAGCATGATCGCGTTCCTTGTTCAGGCGATGCGACAGTAGGGTCGCGCCCGCCCCAAGACAAGGGCACCGCTACTCAAACGCCTTGCAGGGATCGTCCCGCTCGGGCGCGGGAGCGATGATGACCTCGTCGAAAATGCCATCCGGCACTGCGCCATCTTCGCCTTGCCCCAATGTATAAATCTCAATCATCGGGGCGGCGCGTGCCAGAAGGGCAGGCATTCCCCAATCGCTGCGCGCGTGACCGTTGCCTGTGATCACAGCGACAGGACCGCCGGTCTGGTCCAGTGCCTGCATCGTGGCACGTGCCAGAGTAGCGTCGCGCAGGCGCTGGATATCGACCATCATTGGCAGCATTTCGGGCGGCAGCGCATCGCAATGCGCGCTGGCCTGCAACGCCTCACGCGCGCTCTGTTGGGTCTCCGTCAGAGGGGCCGTCAGGCCGTAGATTTTGGCGCCCTCGCCAAAAGCAGCCCCAAGGCCCTGCTCTGCCACAGTGCGCGTATCCTCGCGCGGCACACCGGCACCGTGAACCTGCGCCTGCGGGGCAGCAACGAAAATTGGATAATAGTAAGAGAAATCTGGCCAGCCGCTGCCGCCCCAGTCCAGTGCGGCGGCAAGTGCATCGGCATCACCGCGCAGCTCTGGCGTCACGCGCGTTGCCTGATCGGGCGTCAGCATCTCGAAAACCAGCGCTTGGGGCGCGAATTCGGCAACCCGCGCGGCCTGAACGGCATGATGGGCGGGGTTATCGTGAACCTCGCCCAGCACCAGAACATCCTGCGCACCGACGGGCGACGCCAGCAGCGCCAACGCGGTCGCCCAAAACGCGCACAGGCGCATCAGGCCAGCAGGCTCTGCACTTCGGTTCCGTTCGCCTCCAGCGTTTTGCGCATCTTTTGAAATGCTGCCGCCTCCAATTGGCGCACGCGCTCTTTGCTCAGGCTCAATTCCTGACCAAGACTCTCTAATGTGCGCGGCTCGTCACGCAGCTTACGCTCGCGCACGATGAAACGCTCGCGCTCGTTCAGCTTGCTCATCGCCTCGGTCAGCCAGACCCGTAGTGCGCCCAGATCGTGATCGACCTCAACCAATTCATCACCGCGCGGCGCGTCATCCTCAAGCGCGTCGATCCATTCGCGCCCCTCATCCTCTGAGCTTTGTGTGGCGTTCAGCGAGAAATCCGAACCGGACAGACGCCCCTGCATCATCTCGACATCGCGCAGCGGCACGCCGACCTCCTGCGCGATCATCTCGCGCAGTTGATAGCCGTCCAGCTCATGGCCTTGGGCCATCGCCTCACGCTCAATACGGGCCTGAACGCGGCGCATGTTGAAAAACAGCGACTTCTGCGATGACGTGGACCCCGTGCGCACCATCGACCAGTTGCGCATAACGTAATCTTGAATGCTCGCCTTGATCCACCAGACGGCATAGGTCGAAAACCGCACACCACGATCGGGATCGAACTTCTCGGCCGCCTTCATCAGGCCCAGACCGGCCTCCTGAATCAGATCGTTCATCGGTGCGCCGTAACGACGAAACTTGGACGCCATTGATATCGCGAGCCGCATGTAGGCGGTGATCAAACGGTGCAGCGCCTCTTCGTCTCGCTGATCACGCCAAGCGTATGCGAGTTTCAGTTCGGTCTCAGCATCCAAGAGCTCGGCCTTCATGGCCGTGCGCGACAAGGTGCGGTTTTGCTGTACGTCAATAGCCATACGACTTCCCCCGGATTTGCGAGCGATCCTGTCTGCGCTCTTTCTCACTCATTCGCCAAGTGTTACTGACTGGGTAACGTTTCAGATCACTAATGAGTTCAGAATTAATGTTGCCAAGGCTCACATTGGTGCTAGGGGGCGCGGCCTCGGGCAAGTCGCGATATGGCGAGGGTCTGGTCCGTGCGGCATCGCGCCGGCGCGTCTATCTGGCCACCGCCGAGGCCTATGATGATGAAATGCGGGCCAAGATCGCGCGCCACCGCGACATGCGCGCAGCGGACGGCTGGACCACTATCGAGGCACCGCTGGACCTGGTCCCGGCTCTGGGCGCGGTTAGGTCCGATCAGGCAGTGCTGCTGGATTGTGCGACGCTATGGCTGAGCAATCATATGCTGGCCGGGCATGATATGCGCGACGCCGAAACCGCGTTGATGACGGCGCTCACTGCCTGCGCCGCACCCGTGGTCGTCGTGTCCAACGAGGTGGGGCTGTCGGTCGTGCCGGAAAATGCGCTGGCCCGCCAGTTTCAGCGGGCGCAAGGTGAGCTGAACCAGCGGCTGGCAGGCGATGCTGGGCTGGTGGTGCAGGTCATTGCAGGCCTGCCCAGGACGCTGAAAGGCACGCTGTCATGAGCCAATTTTACTGGGTCCGACACGGGCCGACGCATGCAAACGCGATGGTCGGCTGGACCGACCTGCCCGCCGACCTGAGTGACACCGCGCAGCTAGCGCGCCTAGCGGCCTATCTACCCGCCGATGCGCTGGTGGTGTCCTCTGATCTGATACGCGCGCGCGACACGGCCAACGCTATCCAAGGCGCGCGGCAACGCCTGCCCGATGATTCCGCCCTGCGCGAGATCAACTTTGGCGCATGGGAGATGGCCGGTTTCGATACCGCCCCGCAGCCCGAACGCCTGCGTGCCTTTTGGGAGACGCCCGGCGATCTGACGGCGCCCGGGGGCGAATCGTGGAACATCGCGAGCGCCCGCGTCACGGCAGCGGCCAGCGCCCTGCACGCGACCCATCCGGGGCGTGACATCATCGCTGTCGCGCATATGGGCGCGATCCTTACGCAGGTGCAGACCGCGCTCGGCATCACCGCCTATCAGGCCTTTGGCCACCAGATCGACAACCTCTCGGTGACCACACTCAACTACGATGGCGCGCGTTGGCACGCATTGGGCATCAATCACATGCCCTGATGGCCCGCCGCACATTTGCTGACTATGCGCTGGCGCGCAGGGGTCGTAACCTCGCGCCATGACATATGATCTCATCATCGGCGACTACGCCTATTCCAGCTGGTCCATGCGCGCATGGCTACTGTTCGACCGGTTTGCCATCGACCGCCGACAGACCAAAATCTGCTTTGACGACGGCCACGTGCCGGACCTAATGCCCGACTGGGCACCGGCCAAAACGGTGCCTTCGATCCGCACGCCCGAGGGTGCGTTGGTTGGCGAATCCCTTGCCATCGCCGAAGAGCTGGCCAGCCGACATCCCGCCCTCGGACTCTGGCCCAAGTCACCGCTGGCCCGCGCCACGGCGCGGACCCTCAGTGCCGAAATGCATGCCGGTTTCACCGCGCTGCGCAGCGATTGTCCGATGAACCTGCGCAAGGCTTACACGGATTACACGCCGTCGGACGCCGTGCTGGCCGACCTGCGCAGGCTTGAGGTCGTCTGGGACCACGCCCGCACTACCTGCAAGCCGGATGGTCCGTGGCTGTGCGGAGATTATGGCATTGTCGACGCGTTTTACGCCCCAATCGCCGCGCGTATCGCCGGCTACGCCTTGCCCGTATCGCCTAGCGCGCAGGCCTATGTAGACGCGCATCTGGCCGATCCGTCCTTTCGCCGCTGGCGCGCACTCGCGCTGGTGCATGGCCCCGATCTGGAGCGGTATCGCCGCGACGACAACACCGGAAAATGGCCCGGCCCTACACCGCACGCGGCCAAGGCGGTGGACAGCGGCGCACCCGAAAACACGACATGCCCCTATTCAGGCGATCCGGTCACACATCTGATGGAGATGGACGGGCGCATCTTTGGGATGTGCAACGCAGGCTGCCGGGACAAGACCGTGGCAGACCCCGAGGCATGGCCGCAGTTCATGGCACTGGTCTGACGGTTTTTCATCAGGTGTTAACCATTCCTAAATCTCTGCCGCGCAAACGTTAATCAAGGTTTACGCCAGAGGGGCAAAGAATGGTCGCGCGCGCCTACACGGTTGCCTTTGAAGGAGTAGAGGCCCGCCATGTCGAGGTGCAATGTGCTATCACGCCCGGCGTGCCGGCCTTTTCGCTTGTCGGGCTGCCCGACAAGGCAGTCAGCGAGGCGCGCGACCGCGTGCGTACGGCACTGACATCAATGGCGATCGCGCTGCCGTCAAAACGCATCACGATCAATCTTAGCCCGGCCGACATGCCCAAAGAGGGCAGTCATTTTGACCTGCCCATCGCGCTGGCCCTGCTGGCGGCCCTGGAAATCATCCCCAAGGACGCAATCGAGGGCACCACCTCGCTGGGCGAGCTGTCTCTGGACGGAGCCATCATGCCCGTTATCGGCGCCCTGCCCGCCGCCATGGCCGCTGCGGAAGAGGATCGCACGCTGCTTTGCCCCAAGGCATCGGGCGCCGAGGCGGCATGGGTCGGCGCGGCGCATGTTATCGGCGCGGCGACGCTGGCCGACGTGGTGCGCCATTTCACCGGACAGTCGCCCCTGCTGCCTGCCGAGCCGGGCGAGGTGATCGCGCCCACGCTCAACCGCGATCTGCGCGACGTCAAAGGGCAGGAACGTGCCAAACGCGCGCTGGAAATCGCCGCCGCCGGGCGCCACCACCTGATGCTGATTGGCACACCCGGTTCGGGCAAATCCATGCTGGCCGCACGTCTGCCCGGCATCCTGCCGCCCTTGGACCCGCGCGAGGCGCTCGAGACGTCAATGATCCACTCACTTGCCGGCCTGCTGAGCGAGGGCGGCATCAGCCGCTCGCGCCCCTTCCGCGAGCCGCACCACACAGCGTCCATGGCTGCCATAGTCGGCGGCGGGCGGCGCGCGTCGCCGGGTGAAATCAGTCTGGCGCATAATGGCGTCCTCTTTATGGACGAATTCCCCGAGTTTACGCGCACCGTGCTGGAAACCCTGCGCCAACCGATCGAGACGGGCAAAGTCATGATCGCCCGCGCCAATGCGCATGTGACCTACCCCTGCCGCTTCATGCTGATCGCCGCGGCCAACCCCTGCAAATGCGGCTATCTCAGCGACCCTGCACGCGCGTGCAGTCGTGCGCCAATCTGCGGCGAGGATTATCTGGGCCGGATCAGCGGGCCACTTATGGACCGCTTTGATCTACGGGTCGAGGTGCCGCCTGTCAGCTTTTCCGACCTTGATCTGCCGTCCTCCGGAGACAGCTCTGCCGAGGTAGCCGGTCGCGTCGCGGCGGCGCAGGCTGTGCAGGCCGCGCGCTATGCGGGCGCGCCCGGCGTGCGGCTGAATTCTGATGCCGAAGGTGGCACACTGGACCGCGTGGCGACGCCCGATGCAGAAGGTCGCGCGCTGCTGATCCGCATGTCCGAACGGTTCGGCCTGTCCGCGCGCGGCTATCACCGCGTGTTGCGCGTGGCGCGCACCATCGCCGATCTGGATGGGTCTCAATCAGTGCGTCGGCCCCACGTGGCCGAGGCCGCCAGCTATCGAATCACAGACGCGAAAGAGACGTGATCCACCCCGTCAATTCGGCCATGGTCTGGCGCGCCTCGGGAATGACGCCATGCATCAACGGCCAGACATGGGGCAATTGTTTCTCGACTACGCAGGTGACGTCGACACCTTGAAGCATTAGTCGGTCCGACATCCGCAACGTATCATCGAGCAGAATTTCGGTATCCGCTGCCGTCATCCAGACAGGCGCCGCGCCGGTAAAATCCGCGAAAAGAGGCGATGCGCGCGGATCGCCCGGATCGGTGCCATGCAAATACATTTGCGCCATTTCCCTAGCCCGGTTAGCGGGCAACAAGGGATCAGCCTTGGCGTTGAGTGCGAAACTGGGGCCGGAAAAGGTCATGTCCGTCAGCGGCGAAAAGCAGAACGCGCCCAAGGGCTGGCGCAACCCCAGCGCGCCGATCTGCGCCAGAAGCGCCAGCACCAGACCACCCCCGGCGCTGTCCCCACCCAGAATGACGCCGCCAGGATGATCCATGACGGCCCGATAGGCCGTCTGCGCATCCTCGATCGCACCCGGAAAGGGATGCTCGGGCGCGAGTCGATATTGGGGCAGCACGGCGCGCAGTCCTGTGCGCGCCACCAGATGGGCCACCATCGCGCAATGCGTGCGCGGCGAGCCAAAAATGTAGCCGCCCCCGTGCAGATACAGAATCAACGGAGCGGCGCGCATGTCTGTTGGCGTGATCTGAACAGCTTGCATGTTCGACTCGCCCAGGACGATATCCTCAAAATTCACGCCGCGCGGCGGGTGAAAGAAAATGCGCGCACTGCGCTCGATGTGACGGCGCAACTGCTCGGGCCGTTCGGCGCGCGCCAAAATGCGCTTTTCCGTCTGGCGCAGCCAGCCGTTCAGCAGGCGGGCGCGTAGACTCACGCGCGCCTTGCTTCGATTGCGTCCCAGATTTTGCCTGCGATGTTCACCCCGTCGAAACGCTCCAACTCCTGGATGCCGGTGGGGGAGGTTACGTTGATCTCGGTCAGGTAGCGCCCGATCACGTCGATCCCGACGAAAATCTGTCCCTTTTCCCGCAGAAGCGGACCGATGGCGGCACAAATCTCAAGGTCGCGTTCGGTCAACTCAACCTTTTCCGGTCGTCCGCCCACATGCATGTTCGAGCGCGTTTCGCCCTCTGCCGGGACGCGATTGATCGCGCCGACCGGCTCACCATCGACGAGGATCACGCGCTTGTCGCCCTTGGCGACGTCGGGCAGAAATTTTTGCACGATAAGCGGCTCGCGGCTGAAACCAGTGAACATCTCGTGCAGCGAACTAAGGTTGCTGTCGCCACCCTTCAGCAGAAAGACGCCCGCGCCGCCGTTGCCATACAGCGGTTTGAGAATGACGTCGCCATGACGATCGCGAAAGGCACGGATCGTCGCCAAGTCGCGCGCGATCGTGGTGGGCGGCATAAGATCGGGAAAATCGAGGATCAGCAGCTTTTCAGGGAAGTTGCGCACCCAGAATGGATCGTTCACCACCAGCGTGCCGGGCGCCAGACGGTCCAGCAGATGAGTGGTGGTGATGTAGAACATGTCGAACGGAGGGTCCTGACGCAGCCAGACCACGTCGAAATCCCCCAAATCGACCGTCTCCATATCGCCGAGGATCGCGTGATCGCCACCAATCCGCTGCACTTTCAACGATTGTCCGCGCGCGGTGATGCGCCCTTCGTCATACGCAAGATGCTCGGGCGTGTAGTAAAACAACTTGTGCCCGCGCGTCTGCGCCTCTTCGGCAAGGCGAAATGTGCTGTCGGCGTCTATGTCGATCGGTCCGATCGGGTCCATCTGGAACGCAATTTTCATGGGCTGGCCCTCTGTTTTGCTATGCGGCCTTCATGGGCCAAGGGCCGCGAGGGTGCAATTCAGAAATGCGAGAACGCGCCTTGCATGATATCGCAACGGCCTGCGCCGTCGACCACTGCCAGATCAAACCGTACATCGGTCAACTGCCCCTTGGGGCAATGGCCAAGGTATTCGGACCCGGCCAGATGAATGCGGCGCATCTGCGCTGGGCGCAGGCTGGCAATCGCTGCATCGTGGGTGCGCGCCTGCTTGACTTCGACAAAGACAATTTCCTCGCCATCAGCGAGGATCAGGTCGATCTCACCACTTTTACCGCGCCAGCGCGTTTCGAGTAGCCGCAGCCCCGCAGCAATATAGAGTGCAACAGCACGATCTTCGGCGGCAAGGCCGCTATTATAGGCGCGCTTGCCACGATCACGCCGCGCCGGGGCGGGAACGTGTGCCAGATCACTCAGGTCCAATAGCTGCGGCATCCTCATCCCTCTTCGTCATTGGCATCAAGCCGCAGTGCGATCTGATAGACGTCACGCCGTTTCAACCCCAAATCGTGAGACACCGCATCAGCGGCATCGCGCACAGACATATCAGTCATAACCGCGCACAGCGCCTGTTCTATATCAGACAGGTTAACGATGCGTTCCCCCGCCCGGTCGATCAGCACGACCATCTCACCCTTGCGGGGATTTTGGGCCAACTCTTCGGCCAAATCGGCCAGCGGGCCGCGCAGAACTTCTTCGAATTTCTTGGTCAGCTCGCGGCAGACTGCCGCCTGCCTATCGCCGCCAAGGGTCGCGGCGGCGTCGCGCAACATCGCCGCAACACGCTTGGGCGATTCGTAGAAGGCGAGGGTCGCAGGTACCTGCGCTAGGCCGCGTAGCGCGGTTTTTCGCGCAGTGGCCGTGTTGGGCAGAAATCCGGCAAAGAGGAATTTGTCAGTCGGCAAGCCCGACAACGTCAGCGCCGTAATCACCGCCGAGGGCCCCGGCGCAGAAATCAGGCCGTACCCCTCTGCAATCGCCGCGCGCGCCAGATCAAAGCCGGGATCGGCCACCATTGGCGTGCCCGCCTCTGAAGCGTAAGCTATTGATTTTCCGTCCTTTAGCGCCTCCATCAGGCGGGGTCGCATTCGCGCGCCGTTGTGATCGTGATAGGCCAGCAGGGGCCGCCCCTCCAACGCGATGCCGTGGATATCCATCAGCTTGCGCAGGCTGCGCGTGTCCTCGGCGGCGATCACATCGACCGAGGCGAGGATATCCAGCGTGCGTAACGTGATGTCGCGCGCCGTCCCGATAGGAGTCGCGACCAGATATAACCCAGGGGCGAGACTTTGCCTGATATGATTCACCACTGGACCCGCCCCTCATGACGTCTATTATCGCCCCCAACACGTCATCAAAAAAACGTCCGAAACGAGGTATTCCCCCATGTTTGCTGTTTTGCCAATCGCCCGCAAGGTGCTGGCCCGTCTTATCGCGGTTTTGTCCATTCTCTGGATCGCCGCGTGCGAGCCTTCCGGCCTTGGCGGTCTGGGCGGCGGTGCCGGTCAGCCTATTGATCCCGGCGCACCCGTGGTGGTGGCACTCTTAGTGCCGCATGGCTCATCCGCACCCGGCGAGGCCACTCTGGCCCGCGATCTTGAGGCCGCAGCGCGGATGGCGGTCGCGGACCTCTCGGGCGTGCAGATCGATCTGCGCGTCTATGGCACGGCGGGCCAGCCCGCTCAGGCGCAGCAAGCCGCGCTGCACGCGGTGGGCGACGGGGCCAAGATCATCATCGGGCCACTTCACGCAGAGTCGGCCAATGCCGTGGCGGTCGCGGTGGCGCCCAAGAACGTCAACGTTCTGGCCTTTTCCAACAACCCGACGATCGCGGGCGGCAACCTCTTTGTCCTGGGGCAGACTTTTGACAACACGGCGAACCGCCTCACCCGCTTTGCCGCGCGGCAGGGCAAGAAGCGGATCCTGACCGTCTATTCCAACAACCTCGCCGGGCAACTGGGCCAGCAGGCCATTGCCAAGGCCGCCGCCGCTGCGGGCGCGCAGATTGTCGGCAATGTCGGCTACGATTTCTCGCAGAACGGTGTCGTCACGGCGGTTCCAAAAATCACGGCTGCCGCGCGCAGCACCTCTGCCGAGGCGATTTTCATCACCGCGAACTCTGCCGGGGCGCTGCCGCTCTTTGCTCAGATGCTGCCCGAAAATGGGCTGGACCCGGCCAGCACACAATATATCGGCCTCGCGCGCTGGGACACGCCGGCGCAGACGCTGGACCTGCCGGGCGTGCAGGGTGGCTGGTTCGCGATGCCCGATCAGGGCAAATCGTCACGCTTTCGGTCGCGCTTTGCCCAGACGAACGGCAATCAGCCGCATCCCATCGCCGGGCTGGCCTATGACGGCATCGCCGCCGTCGGCGCACTGATAAAGACCGGCAACCGCAACGCGCTATCCAAGTCCGGGCTGACGCAGTCGGCTGGCTTCCAAGGGGTCGACGGCGTATTCCGCCTGCGCAATGACGGCACCAATCAGCGCGGCCTCGCCGTGGCGACAGTGCGCGGCGGCAAGGTCGTGATCCTCGATCCCGCGCCGCAGGGCTTTAGCGGGGCCGGTTTCTGATCCGGATGATCGGGACCAAATGACGCCCACCACAAACAAAGGCCCGGCGCAGGACACAGCGCCGGGCGATCTGATTTGCCCGGCCGAGGATATCTTTGACCGGGCGGGCGTCGATCTGCGTCTGGCCGAATGGCAGGAGGGCGCGCCAGAAGACCTGCGCGCCCACGCCGTCGCCGTGTTGGGCGACGAAATGCGCCGGGGCCGCGCCGCCATCGCCGCCGCCCTCGCCGAGCAACCCCTGCGCGCACGCGCCGCGACACGTGCCTATAGCTGGCTGACCGACTGCCTCGTGCTGACCGCCTATCGCCTCGCAACCGAATCCTTGCACCCGATGCCCAACCCAACCGACGCCCAACGCCTGAGCGTGCTGGCCGTCGGTGGCTATGGCCGGGGGGAAATGGCGCCCCAGTCGGATGTCGATCTGCTGTTCCTGACGCCTTACAAGATCACCGGCTGGGCCGAGAGCGTGATTGAATCCACGCTGTATATCCTGTGGGATCTGCGTCTGAAGGTCGGACATGCCAGCCGCACCATTGCCGATTGCCTGCGCCTCGGGGCCGAGGATTTTACCATTCGCACGTCCCTGCTGGAGCATCGCTGGCTGACCGGCGACACGCGATTGGCGGGCGATCTCTATCATCGCCTGTGGCACGATCTGTTCTCGGGAACCGAGCGCGAATTTACCGAGGCCAAGCTGGAAGAACGCGAGGCGCGCCACGAGAAACAGGGTGGCCAGCGCTATATGGTCGAGCCGAACGTCAAGGAGGGCAAGGGAGGGCTGCGCGATCTGCAATCGTTGTTCTGGATCGCCAAATACCTCTACCGCGTCACGAACAAGGCTGATCTGATGACCGGCGGCATGTTCACCGAGGAGGAATTTGACACATTCGCCAAGGCCGAGAATTTCCTCTGGGCCGTGCGCTGTCAGCTGCACCTGATCACCAAACGGCCCAATGACAAGCTGACCTTCGATCTGCAGGTGGAGGTGGCCGAGCGGATGGGATACACCGACCGCGCCGGACGGCGCGAGGTTGAAATCTTTATGCAGGATTACTTTCGCCACGCTACCGCTGTTGGCGATCTGACCCGCATTTTCCTGACCAAGCTGGAAGCGGCGCATATCAAATCCCAGCCGCTGCTACAGCGCCTGTTCCGCCGCAAGCGCAAGCTGAAGGACGGCTACGGCGAGGTGCATGGCCGCCTCGCCATCAACGACGACACCGCCTTTCTGGCCGACCCGCTGAACATCCTGCGCATATTCGACGAGGCGCTGCGCACGGGCCTGTTGATCCACCCCGATGCGATGCGGCTCGTCACGGCCAATCTGGACCTCATCACCGACGACGTGCGCGCCAACCCCACCGCGCAAAAGCTGTTCCTCGGCCTCATGCTGAAACACGGCAACCCCGAGCGCGCCCTTCGCCGAATGAATGAGCTGGGCGTTCTGGCGGCCTTTATCCCCGAATTTGAGCCTATCGTCGCGATGATGCAATTCAACATGTATCACCATTACACGGTCGACGAACATACGATCCAATGCATCAGCCACCTCGCCCGGATTGAGCGCGAAGAGCTGATCGAAGAACTGCCCATCGCGTCATCGATCCTCAAGAAGGGGGTGAACCGCCGCATCCTCTATGTCGCACTTTTGTTGCACGATATTGGCAAGGGACGCAGCGAGGATCACTCGATCCTCGGCGCCAAGATCGTGCGCAAGGTCGCGCCGCGTCTGGGGCTGAAACCGCGTGAGGTGGACACCGTCGAATGGCTGGTGCGCTATCATCTGCTGATGTCGGACATGGCGCAGAAACGTGACATCGCCGATCCCCGCACCGTACGCGATTTTGCCAAGGCGGTGCAGGTGCGCGAGCGGCTGGATTTGCTATGCGTGCTGACGGTCTGCGATATTCGCGGCGTTGGGCCGGGGACATGGAACAATTGGAAGGCATCGCTGCTGCGCGCACTCTACCGACAGACGCTGGACGCGATGGAGAATGGGCTGGAGGACGTCAACCGCGAGCAGCGCGGCTCGGACGCCAAGCAGGGGCTGCGCAAGGCGCTCAAAGGCTGGGACGCCAAGGCGCTCAAGGCGGAAACCGCGCGACATTATCCGCCCTACTGGCAGGGCCTGCACGTCACCGCGCATGTGATTTTCGCGAACCTTCTGCGCGACCTGACCGGCAAGGATGGTGAGGTCGGCATCGATTTGCACCCCGACGAGGATCGCGATGCCACGCGCGCCTGTTTCGTCCTGGCGGACCATCCCGGCATATTCTCGCGCCTCGCAGGGGCGCTGGCGCTGGTCGGCGCGAATGTTGTCGATGCGCGCACCTATACATCCAAGGATGGCTACGCCACCGCGATCTTTTGGATACAGGACGCGGACGGCCATCCCTTTGCGGATGAGAGGTTGCCGCGCCTGCGCAAGACCATCCTCAAGACGCTCAAGGGCGAGGTTGTCGCGCATGATGCGATTCAGTCACGCGACAAACTCAAAAAGCGCGAGCGCGCGTTTCGCGTGCCGACGCATATCACATTTGATAATGAGGGCTCCGAGATCTACACGATCATCGAGGTCGACACCCGTGACCGGCCCGGCCTGCTCTATGACCTGACGCGCACATTGGCCGAAGCGAATGTCTATATCGCCAGCGCCGTCATCGCGACCTTTGGCGAACAGGTGGTCGACACGTTCTATGTCAAGGACATGTTCGGTCTGAAATTCTACTCGGAGGCCAAGCAAAAATCGCTGGAAGCGAAACTGCGCACGGCTATTTCCGAGGGTGTGGAGCGCGCAACCGTCTGAACTGGCTGCAAATGATCTTGGCTAAGATCAAGCTGACACAATGCCGCCGCCCCGATACCAAAAGACACGAAACGAATGCTTTCCATTTCCGGTTAAATCTATAGCAAAGCCCTCGTGATGAAACGTGATCGACCAGAGGGCCTTGCATGAAACCTGTCCGCCTGATCCGGGGTGTCCTGACTGTCAGCGGCTGGACCATGTTCAGCCGTGTGCTGGGCTTTGTGCGCGACGTGATGATCGCGGGGCTAATCGGTCCGGGCCCGATCATGGATGCGTTCGTCGCGGCGTTCCGCCTGCCCAACATGTTCCGTCGCTTTTTCGCCGAGGGTGCGTTTAACGCCGCGTTCGTGCCGATGTTTTCAAAACGGTTGGAGGGCGGCGACGATCCCGAGGGGTTCGCCCGGCTGGCGTTTAGTGGGCTGGCGTTGGTGTTGCTGTTTCTTGTGGCACTGGCGATGATATTCATGCCCGCGCTGGTCTGGGCCACGGCCGAGGGCTTTGCCGGGGATCAGCGGTTCGATCTTACAGTCGAATTCGGACGGGTCGTCTTTCCCTATATCTTCTTTATCTCGCTGGCGGCGCTGCTGTCTGGCGTGCTGAACTCGACAGGTCGGTTCGTGGCCGCCGCCGCCGCGCCTGTGCTACTGAACGTGATGCTCTGCACCGCGATGGGCATCGCCGTCTGGAGCGGTGGCAGCGTGCCAGGCGCATTGGTCTGGACGATCCCCTTTGCAGGCGTGGCGCAACTGGCGCTGGTCTGGGTCGCAGCGACGCGCGCGGGCCAGCGCATCGTGCCGGTGCGCCCCCGCTGGACACCCGCGATGCGACAACTGGTGCGCATTGCCGTACCTGCCGCGCTGGCGGGCGGCGTGATGCAGATAAACCTGCTGGTCGGCCAGCAAGTGGCCAGCAATTTCGAGAGCGCGGTCAGCTGGCTCTATGCCGCCGATCGGCTCTATCAGTTGCCGCTGGGCGTGGTGGGCATAGCCGTGGGCATTGTGCTGCTGCCGGACCTTTCGCGCCGCTTGCGGACGGGCGACGGCGACGGCGCGCGCATGGCGCTCAGCCGCGCGGGAGAGGTGTCGCTGGCGCTGACGGTGCCCTGTGCCGTGGCGCTGGTGGTTGTGCCGATCCCGCTGATCACGGTGCTGTTCCAGCGCGGCAATTTCGGCTTTGACGATACCGCCGCGACAGCGCTGGCGGTGGCGATCTATGGCCTTGGCCTGCCGGCCTTTGTGCTGCAAAAGGTGCTTCAACCGATCTATTTCGCGCGCGAAGATACCAAGAGGCCGTTCTATTACGCCGTCGTTTCACTTGTGGTGAACGCGGCGCTGGCCATTGGCCTTGCGCCCTATATCGGCTGGATCGCGGCGGCCATCGGCACGACACTCGCAGGCTGGGCGATGGTGTGGCTGCTGGCGCGCGGCGTGCGCCCGTTCGGCGATGTGGCGCGGTTTGACTCCCGCTTTCGCAGCCGGATATGGCGCATCTGTGCAGCGTCGGCTGTAATGGGCGTCGCGCTATGGGGCTTTATGATTGGTCTATCGCCGTTTTTCGGGGTTGCTGGCTGGCGCTGGCTGGCGCTGCTGATACTGATCGTGCTTGGCTCAGCCGTCTATTATTTTGCCGGGCGCGCCTTCGGTGCATTCAAAAAGAGCGAGCTGAAGTCGGCGCTGAAACGTTAACGCTGCAAGAGACGCGCACGCAGCTTGGACCACCCGCCGGGTCGCAGCACAAAGGACGCGGCAAAGCCGGTCAGGAACCCGGTCAAATCCGCAACCCAACGCAACGTGCCGCCAAAGAGCAGGCTGAACAGCAGCTGTGCGCCCATCAGGAAACCGATCAGCACGAAGGCGCGCGACTGGCTGCCGCCCTGCTGGCCCAGCTTGAGCCAAAGCAGATAGGTGAAGGCTCCTATCAGGCCGTAGATGCCGGGAAACGCGCCGTAAAGCCACGGATTGTCCCGCGCGACGAGGCCATAGACCAGCGCGCCGCAGATAGCGGGGATGAAAAACGCGGCAAGGGTGGCTGCCGGGCGAAATACCTCGCCGACAAATTTGCCCATCGCCAGCAGCAGCGCGGCTGCGAACAGCATTTGGCTGAAACCGCCATGCAGGAAGGGATAGGTTATCACGCGCAGCAGCATCTCGGGCGGATAGACCCCATTCGCGATCATCCAGCGCATCAGATCGCCGCTAAAGCCGTATTGTTGTATCGCGGCCTGCCGCCAGCCCACGGCCTGCGGGCCGCCGATCAGCCCTTTGGAGCCGAGAAAGAACGCGATCTCGGGGATCACGACGGCGAGAAACAGAACCACCACGACGGGCGGCAGTGGGTTGAACGGGCTGGAATCGTCTGGATGGCTCATGGTTCGCTCCGGGCCTTTGCTTGACGGGGCATTGGCGCATGGGTAAGCGAGGCTGGCACGGAAATCCAGACGGAGTTGAGCGATGAGCGATGTGGCCTTCACCCCACGGGTGTTTTCGGGCATCCAGCCCTCCGGCGATCTGCACCTGGGCAACTACCTTGGTGCGCTGAAACGGTTTGCCGATGCCCAAGGTCGCGGGGTTCAATCGCTATATTGCATGGTTGACCTGCACGCGATCACCGTCTGGCAGGACCCAGCCAAGCTGCGCCATGCCACGCGCGAGCTGACAGCGGGGTTCATCGCGTCGGGGCTGGACCCCGAGAAGTCGATCCTGTTCAATCAGTCACAAGTGCCCGAGCACACCCAAATGGCGTGGATATTCAACTGCGTAGCGCGCATGGGCTGGATGAAGCGCATGACCCAGTTCAAGGACAAAGCGGGCAAGAATGCCGAGAACGCATCCCTCGGCTTGTTCGGTTATCCCGCGCTGATGGCCGCCGATATTCTGGTCTATCACGCAACGCACGTGCCGGTGGGCGAGGACCAGAAGCAGCATCTGGAATTGACACGCGACATTGCGGCCAAGTTCAACCACGATTACGGCGTCGAATTTTTCCCGATGGCCGAGCCGGTGATCGAAGGCGCAGGCACGCGGATAATGAGCCTGCGCGATGGATCGAAAAAAATGTCGAAATCCGATCCCTCGGACATGAGCCGGATCAACATGACCGATGACGCGGACACCATCGCCAAGAAGATCCGCAAGGCCAAGACCGACCCTGAGCCTTTGCCGAATGATCTGGACGGGCTGGACGGGCGGCCCGAGGCGCGCAATCTGGTGAATATTTATGCCGGATTGGCCGACATGAGCGCTGAGGCTGTTATCGCTGAGTTGGGCGGACGCGCGTTTTCCGAGTTCAAGCCGATGCTGGCCGATCTGGCCGTTGACCGCATGGCACCCATTTCCAAAGAGATGAGCCGCCTGATGCAGGATACGGCGGAAATTGACGCCATCCTTGGCCGCGGGTCCGAGCGGGCGCGCGAGATCGCGACACCGATCCTGAGCAAGACCTATGAGATTGTCGGAATGGTCGGACGATAGGCTTCGCGGTTCGCGGATTTTCTTCGGCGCATCATAGATGATGCGGTAGTCTTGGCGCGCGATGGATGCCTCCGGCGGGAGTATTTTTGGAACACTGAAAGAAGGGGCGTGCGACATGGCGACTGGCACCAATATCCGGACTTACTTCGAGGGCACATGGCATGAGGGCGACACGCCCGTCATGCGCGCAGCGGATCATGGAATGTGGCTGGGCAGCGCCGTTTTCGACGGGGCGCGGTTGGCGCATGGGCTGGTGCCGGATCTGGATCTGCACTGCGCGCGCGTGAACCAGTCGGCTGAGGCATTGATGCTGGTGCCGACTGTCGAGGCAGGCGAGATGGTAGAGATCGTGCGCGAGGGTTTGCGCGCCTACGCGCCGGGCGCGGCGGTCTATATCAGGCCGATGTATTGGGGTCAGGATACCGGCTATATGGCGATCGTGCCAGATGGCGCCTCAACCGGGTTTGCAATCTGCCTCGAAGAGATCGCGATGCCGCCCGAGGGCGCATCGACCACGCTGACGCGCACGCGCTATCGCCGCCCGGTGATGGAGGACGCGGTGGTCAACGCCAAGGCCGCTTGCCTTTATCCCAACAACGCTCGGATGCTGGCCGAGGCGCGAGCCAAGGGTTTTGGCAATGTCCTGTGCGCTGACGCGCTGGGCAATGTGGCCGAAAGCGCGACGGCGAATGCCTTTATGGTCAAGGATGGCGAGGTGTTCACGCCTGTGCCCAATGGCACGTTTCTGGCCGGGATCACGCGGGCGCGGCATATCGCGAACATGCGCCGTGATGGGATCGCTGTGCATGAATGCACGCTTGGCTTTGATGATTTCCACGCCGCCGATGAGGTGTTCCTGTCGGGCAACATGGCCAAGGTCACGCCGGTGACGGCGTTCGACGACACGTCCTATCAGGTCGGGCCGCTGACGCGCCGCGTGCGCGAGATGTATTGGGATTGGGCCGCGTCCAGCCCCCTATGATCCGTGCGCCGGGCGTTTGCCGCCCGGCGCGTTTTTGTCACATCGCGTTCCGCTCCAGCGGGGTCATGCGGAGCATCGGCAGCTGGCGCAGGAATACCGGTGAGACCAAGGCGAGGCCGACCAGCGTGGCATAGAGGTTCGGCGCGACCAGCAGGATCGCGGCGACAGCCAGCAACGCGCGCTCATAGGCGCGCATCGGGCCGATCAGCCAATCGGCGAAGGCTGCCGATAGCATCCAGATACCCGCCATCGCACCCGTCACGCCGATGAAAAACTCCGTCCAGGTGAACCCGTCCACCACCAGCAGCAGCGACGGCGAAAAGACAAAGACGAACGGCACCAGCGCCTTGCCCATGCCGAGACGGAAGGCCGTGTTGCCGGTCTTGAACGCGTTGGAATCCGCGATGCCCGCCGCCGCGTAGGCGGCTAGCGCGACAGGCGGCGTGATATCGGCCATGACACCGTAGTAAAAGACAAAGAAGTGGGCGACCAGCGGCTGCACCCCCAGCATGCTCAGGATCGGCGCTGCGACGGCGATCATAATTAGGTAGTTGGCCGTTGTCGGGATGCCGCAGCCCATCAAGATACAGACGATTGCCGTCATGATCAGCGTGAACATCAGCGTGAGGGCCGAAACCGACATCACCTCAAACGGCAGGAACGACAGGAAACTCCAGACATCCTCGGCCCAGCCTGCGGCGACCGAGGTGACCATGTAGGCGATCTTGAAGCCGACGCCGGTCAGGGTAACGACGCCGATAATGACGCCAACGAGGGCTGCCGCCGCAGTCACCGCCAGCGAGAATTTCGCGCCGGTGACGAAGCTGTCCCACAGCTCGGACATGGTTTGTTTGGCAAATCCAACGATGTCGGTGCCGTGACGCAGCAGGTTCTGAATGACCAGCACGAGGATGCACGACAGGATGCCGTAGAAAGCGGCCAGATACGGCGTCTTGCCCGACAGTAGCGTCGCTATCAGCACAAACAGCGGCAACGTGGTCAGCCAGCCAGCCTTGAACACTACCCATGCGACTGGCAGCTCGTCCTTGGTCATGCCGCGCAGGCCGCGGCGGCGGGCCTCAAGGTGGACCTGCACCAGCACGCCGAAAAAGTGCATGAAGGCCGGGACCAGTGCGGCGGTCAGGATCGTGGTCAGCGGAACGCCGAGATATTCGATCATCAGGAAAGCGACCGCGCCCATGACGGGGGGCGTGATCTGGCCACCGGTGGATGATGCCGCCTCGACCGCTGCCGCGAAATGGCGAGGGTATCCGATGCGGATCATCGCCGGGATGGTCAGCGAGCCGGTCGTCACGGTATTGGCAATGGACGAGCCCGAGATCGAGCCGAGCATAGCCGAGGACACTACCGATACCTTAGCCGGACCACCCGCAAACCTGCCCGCGAGGGCGGATGCGAGGTCGATGAACAGCTGGCCAAGGCCGATGCGCGTGGCCATCACCCCAAAGAGGACAAAGTGAAACACATAGGTCGCGATGACGCCCAGCGCGGTGCCGTAAATGCCCTGAGAGGTCAGGTAGAGGTGGTTCACGATGTTGGTCCAGCTGGCACCGGGATGGGTCAGCACCCCCGGCATCGAGCGGCCGAAATAGGCGTAGGCCATAAATAGGATGGCGATGACCGGCAGGGGCCAGCCCATGGCGCGGCGTGTCGCCTCCATCAGCACGACGATCAGGATGGTGCCCATGACCACGTCGATGGTCAGCGGGTTGCCGACGCGAAAGGCCAGGTCGCTGAAAACCCATGGCACGTAAAGCGCTGAGACGATGCCCGCGATTGCCAGCACCCAGTCGTAGATCGGGATGCCCATCGGGGTCGCCAGAGTATTGCGAGGCGTGGACCGAGCGCTAAAAACGGTAAACGAGAAAAAGATCAGCCCGAGGGTGAATGCCAGATGCGTGCCGCGATGCAGCGTCGCCTGCGGGATGCCAAAACCGGACGTGTAGAAGTGGTAGCACGAGAGCACAAAGAGAACGCCGCCGACGAACCATCCCATGCTGGGCAAGAGCGGCCTGAACCGGACCTCTGGATCGTATCTCTCTTCCAGAGCCTTCATTTCCGCGTCGGTCATTTCCTTGACGCGATCAGATTCTGGTGTCTGCGACATTGTCGCCTCGCTCGCTAGGTTTGGGGTAGGAAAGAACCGGCCCGCGCGTGGCGGGCCGGTAGAGCGTGTCGATTACTCGATCATGCCTTGTTCGCGATAGAACTTTTCCGCACCTGGGTGCAGCGGGATGCCCACACCGTCGAGGGCCGTTTCAACGGTGATCTCCTTGCCCTTCTGGTGGCCAGAATCCAGCAGCGTGCGGGTGTTCTCGTTCCACAAGGCAGCGGTGATGCCGTAGATCAGATCGTCGGGTACATCCGCGCTGGTCACCCACTGGGCGCCCACCGACAGGGTGGTGACGTCATCGTCCACGCCCTCATAGGTGCCACCCGGCACGGTGTTTTCCGCAAAGAAGCTGTATTCGCCGGTCACTGCCTCAGCCTCGGCGCCCGTAATCGGGACGAGGATGATGTCCTCTTGGCTCGCCAATTCCGCGATCGCGCCTGCGGGAAAACCGCCGACGAAAAAGAACGCATCCATCGCGCCGTCGCGCATACGATCCGCGGCCTGATCAGGCTTGAGGAAGGCGGCGTCGATGTCGTCCTCACTCAGGCCATAAGCGCCCAGAATGATACGCGCATCGACCAGCGTGCCCGAACCCGGCTCGTCCAGCGACACTTTTTTACCCTTCAGGTCCGCGACGGACTTGATGCCCGATGAGGCGGAGGCGACGAGGTGGATCGTCTCGGGGTAGAGGTTGGCGATAGCGCGTAGATTGTCGACAGCGTCACGACCTTCCCAGATACCGGTGCCGGAATGCGCCCAGGTGGCGACGTCCGACTGCGAAAAACCCGATTCCAGCGTGCCGCCGGCAATCGCGTTGATGTTCGCGACCGACCCGTTGGCCGACAACGCCGAGGCGATAAGGCCCGGGTAGCCGCAGGACCCACCCTCGTCGCAGGCCCGCGAGCCGGGTGGCGCCGAGATTGCATTCGCGATCAGGCCGCCAATGGGATAGTAGGTGCCGGACGTTCCGCCGGTGCCGATGCGGAAAAACTGAGGCTCTTGCGCGGTGGCGGCAGAGCCGACCGCGATCATCGCGGCGCCGACCGTCGCGGCGCGGATAAAGCGTGTAAAATTCATTTTCATGAGGGTTCCTCCTTGAACTCTTTGAGATCATGAAGTGCGACTAGACTACAGCCGACTTTGCGATGCAATGAGCAAGGTGAGAACAGTCATGCGACATGAGGTGGGCTAGGTTCAGTGCAAGGACCCGCCGAAAGCGTTTAGACATATTGTCGTGACCCGAATACTAGGTCAGAGCGCCTTAAATCACGATCACTCCGCGCGACATGGCGCAGGCGACCGCGTGGATGGTGTTCGACGCGCCCAGTTTGAATCGGGCGCTTTCGATATAGGCGCGCAGTGTGTGTTCCGAGATATTCAGTGTCTGCGCAACCTGTGCGCGACTATGACCGACCGCCAGCAAGGTCAGCGCGTCCACCTCACGTGGGGACAACGCCTGCGTCTGAGGCGGGCTGCGCTGTGGCTCAAACTCCAGCGCCTTTTGGTGGAACGCGTGGGCGATCAGGATCAGCGGGCGGCGGTTCGCCTTGGTGAACGTGGCCCAATCTGCGTCAGTGCAGCTGTGGTTGGCCGAGAATAGCGCAAACTGCCCATTTGGGCCCCTGATCGGCACAGAGTATCCTTGGCTGCCAACGCCGAATTCGATGGCCTCGCGCAGGAATTGGCGTGCGGCCTTGCCGGACCAGTCCAGTTGCTTCCAGTCGACCGGGTGAAAGCGCTGATAGCAGCCCTGTATAACCGGATCGACGCGCAGATAATCCTGTGCGATGTAATGCTTGATCCATGCGGCCGCGTACGTGCCGACACCGTAATTGTCGCTTGCCGCACTGATCCAGTGATAGCCCATGTGATCAACGCCGAAACTGTCGCGGCAAACCTCAATCGCGCGCTGAAGCGCGGCAATATCAGTTGCTGTTTCCAGCCTCTCCAAAAGCGCGTCTGGTGACAACTGTTTGGCGGCGATCATGCGCGGTCTTTCCTTGCCCTTGCTCATCCCCAAGTGCCGCGATTTCGGTCGCAGCGATCACACGGGCGTCGTCCAGTTGTTCCGACAGCGCTGGCAGGTCATGCTCAAGAGCATATGCGCGTAAATCCGCCAGTACCTCGAGTATCCAATCGTTCTTCATGCAAACCTCACCCATAGGTGTTAAATAACCATTAACACAACCCTAGCATGCAAGTATTGCGGACAGAATTCGCGGTTTCCATCCCCGCAGTTTTGGCGGGGTGATTCAGCGCAAGCTATTGATGACGCGACGTCAATCTAGTGACAAAAATGCCCGCGAACCGTTTAAGCGATTCGCGGGTTTTTGTTTGCGATGTGGCGACAGCAAAGACCTTTTCAATGCTGTGGGTGTTTTGCATCAAATCTGTAACTCGGATTAAACGCAAAACGCGTCATTCTTAGCTGCGCGCGTCCACTGCATCCTCGATCGTGCGCAGGCCAGTACGGGGCGATTGAACCAGCACGGCCATGTTGCCCGGCTTATGCTCATTCCGCAGCATTTTCAGATGCGCAGCGGGGATATCGGCCCAAGGGAACACCTCGGACATGCAGGGATCAAGGCGGCGCTCAACCATCAGGTTGTTCGCGGCGCTTGCCTGTTTCAGATGGGCGAAATGCGAGCCTTGCAGGCGCTTTTGGTGCATCCACATATAGCGCACGTCAAAGGTGCAATTGAAGCCGGTGGTACCGGCGCAGATCACGACCATGCCGCCCTTTTTACAGACCAGCGCCGATACCGGGAAGGTCGCCTCGCCCGGATGCTCGAACACCATGTCGACGCTGACGCCCTTGCCGGTGATCTCCCAGATCGCCTTGCCGAACTTGCGCGCCTCTTTCAGCCAAGCGTTGTATTCGTCGGTGTTCACCTTGGGCAACTGGCCCCAGCAGTTGAAATCCTTGCGGTTGATCGCGCCCTTGGCGCCCAGCGCCATGACGAACTCGCGCTTGTCCTCTTCGGAAATCACTGCAATCGCATTGGCGCCTGCCGTGTTGATCAGCTGAATAGCGTAGGAGCCGAGGCCCCCCGACGCGCCCCAGACCAACACGTTCTGACCAGGCTTCAGGTCATGCGGTTCGTGGCCGAACAGCATCCGATAGGCGGTGGCCAGCGTCAGGGTGTAGCAGGCCGATTCCTCCCATGTCAGATGCTTTGGACGGGGCATCAATTGCTGCGCCTGCACGTTGGTGAACTGCGCGAAACTGCCATCCGGTGTTTCGTAGCCCCAAATCCGCTGCGAGGGCGAGAACATCGGATCGCCGCCATTGCATTCCTCATCGTCGCCATCGTCCTGATTGCAGTGGATGACCACCTCGTCGCCCACTTTCCAGCGGCGCACCTTGTCGCCCACGGCCCAGACAACGCCAGCGGCATCCGAGCCTGCGATATGGTATTCCGCCTTGTGCACGTCAAACGGGCTGATTGGCTGGCCGAGGCCCGCCCAGACGCCATTATAGTTAACGCCAGCGGCCATCACCAGAACCAGCACCTCGTTGCTGTCCAGTACGGGCACATCGACCACTTCCTGCTTGAACGATTTGTCAGGCTCGCCGTGCCGTTCGCGGCGAATGGTCCACGCATACATCTGCTTGGGGACGTAGCCCATCGGGGGCATTTCGCCGACCTCATACAGATCCTTTTCAGGCGCGTCGTAGCGCGCGATGCCGGTGTCGGTGTCCAGAGCCATGAGGGCCTCCCTGTCATATCATTGCCGCGATGCAGAATCGCATATTTCTGCCCTTGGAGATACCCACGCATACGCAATAATGCAATGCCGGGGGGTAAATTTTGGTAACTTTATGACCCAGCAGGTGCAGAAATTTCCTGTGCAAGCGCAGCATTGGCAGGCAGCAGGTGCGTGACGGAATTGGCGTAATAGGTAAGCAGTGGCGCACCGCCTTCTGCCATGATCCACCCGCCGTCGTTTTGCTCAATCGCCTCACGGCCCTCCAGCGCCGCGCAGGCCTGCGCGACACCGGTCGGGATATCTTGGATCAACGGCGTCGTTCTGGCAGAGCTGCGCAGCATATCCTGAACCTCGGCCACCAGCGCAGCCTTATCCATCGGCGCATCGCGGTGCAAAAGCGCGCGCGCCACCATCGGGACGCACAGCATCGGCATTGCCGCCTCAATCCGGCCCATCAGGTCGTGGCCCAGATCACCAAGAGCGGGCGCATCGCCATAATCACTCAGCCTCACAGGCTCGGCAAAGACAACTGCCGCAGTACCGAACCGCTGAAAGCGTCCGCGCATCCGCTGCCACAACAGCCGCCACACTGCCTTGGCTATCACCGATTTACGCACGCGAAAGCGCCGGTTGCCCCGCGCGGCAGCCGCCATCAGCACGCGGTCCTCCAGCACACGGTCGTAATTGATCGCGACAGGCACGAATACCACGTCGCGCCCGCCGGGTTTCCATCCCTCGACCACGTAGGACAGCAGACCCAGCTTGGCCGGTTTCACAATGCCGTCCACGGTCAACCCGCCCTCAGGGAAAATCGCCTGCGTCACGCCACCCAGCGTCGCCATCTGCACATAGCGCGACAGTACCGTGCGATAGAGCCCTCCGCGCGAACGGCGGCGGATGAAATAGGCACCCATCGCCTTGATGATACGGCTGAGGGGCCAGACGCGCGCCCATTCACCCACGGCGTAGGACAGCGCCGAGGATTTCGCAGCCAGCGTCGTGACCAGCACGTAGTCCATATTACTGCGGTGATTCATGATAAAAATCATCGTCGCATCGTTTTCGATACTGTCGATGATCTGCGCATTTTGCGGCCCGGTCCGCACAGTATAGAGTGTGCGCGCCAGCCAGTTCGCCACCCGCGTGCCAAAGCTGAAATAGGCAAAGGCGCTAAAACTCGGAACGATCTCGCGCGCGTAGCTGCGCGCCTTTTCAAAGGCGACATCCTCGCGCACCTTATGCTTGGCGGCGTAGTCGACGATGGCTTGCGTCACGTCTGGATCATAGACCAGGCGCAGGATCATGTCGTGGCGCCGGGCCAGTTTGAACGGCTCGATCGGGCGGGTCAGACGCGTATTCAGCCGCGCCACCGCCCGCTCGAGTCGGCGGCGAAAGAACCAGCGCACCGACGGAAACAGAAAATGCGAGGCAAATGTGACCGCCGCAAACGCGATCAGCAACAGCAGCGCCCAAAGGGGCATATGAATCGTGGATGTCATCCTAGCCCCTCGTGAATGCCGCGCCCTGACCCGCGAATCCCTGACCCCTTATACGGACGGCAGGGCAAGGCGCCTCTCATTTCGGCTGCATCCCCGCCAACACGGCGGCCAGCGACCGCTGATCCACTTCGATCAGTCCACGGCGGGGCCGGTCAAGGTCGATGATCATGAATACCAATAGCACGATTAGCGCCAGCATCAGATAAACCGGCGTCGCAGGCAACGTCCCGGCCAAACCCGACGAAAAGCCCAGCATCGCGCCCGACAGGATAAACGTGCCGAACAACATAAACAGGACAATCTCCGGCACGTGCCGCTCAATTGCCGCATCCCGCGCGCCTAGCGCGTCGATCATGTCATTGAGGGACGCGGCATAGCTGACCGCCGACGGGCCGCCCTTGACCACCGCATGTTCCGACGCCTGTTTCCACAGATCGCCAAATGCGGCCTCGGCGTTGGCGATCAGGCGCGCACGGCGCTGGTGCTGATCGGCAGACACTTCGGCCGCCTCCAGCCGCAGCCGGGTATAGCGGCGCAGATCGGCCTGCGCGACGGTGCGCAGATCGGCAGGCAGGAAATCGGTGCGCAGCCATGCGGTGCCGATGGCGTTCGCCTCGTGCACTACCGCAGTTGATCGTGCGTCGTGGCGCGACAGGCCCAGCGAAAAGGTAAAACCCAAGAGCAACGCCAGCAGGCCCAGCATCGAGCCTTGCACGGCGGTCGTCTGACTACGCCCCTCTTCGGATTGGTTGCGGTGGCTGCGCCTGCCGATCAGATAGGCGATGATCATGGCGACCAGCATCCCAGCCAACAGACCGAGTGCAATGAAAATGGTTGGGATATCGTAAAGCAATTCGCGCGGTCCTGGCATTGTGGCCCCTTGTGGCACAGATGCCACCGGCACCCTTGGTGTGTCGTTTGCGCGGCTTTTATGCCATGCAGGACCGCCGTGCCAGCACCAAGGGCGTCGCGCAGCGATCCCGCCCGAATGTGCGGCATGGGTGCAATATGTTTGGACGACAGTAATGGCGTCGGCGCCGTCGGCGCCGCGCAGCGCGAGGCCAGAGCAGACTAGGACCAGCAGCGATTTGAAAAGTGTAACAACCATATCAGCATCGGCCTCGGACAAGATGCGGCGCACGAAATAAATGCGATGAGGCTGTTAGCGCTAAAACTGCAACATCTTGCGCAGATCGACGTCAAATTGCCGCGATGCAGCGAATTGACAACAGCGCAATCTTTCGCATAGTGGGGCCGAAGCGCAATAATGTTACCACCTCGCGAGGCCCGCCCATGTCGCATCCGACCCCCGATCGCCCCTGGCTGATCCGTACCTATGCTGGCCACTCGACAGCGGCAGCGTCGAACGCACTATACCGCGCGAACCTCGCCAAGGGGCAGACAGGCTTGTCGGTCGCGTTCGATCTGCCGACGCAGACCGGATATGACAGCGATCACGTTCTGGCGCGCGGCGAGGTCGGCAAGGTCGGCGTGCCGGTCTGCCATCTGGGTGACATGCGCCAGCTCTTTGCGGATATCCCGCTGGAGCAGATGAACACATCGATGACGATCAACGCGACGGCGCCTTGGCTATTGTCGCTATACATCGCCGTGGCCGAGGAGCAGGGCGTCGATCCGCGCACCTTGCAAGGTACGGTGCAAAACGATCTGATCAAGGAATACCTGTCACGCGGCACCTATATCTGTCCGCCAAAACCGTCGCTAAAGATGATCGGCGACGTGGCCGAATACTGCTATAAAAACGTGCCGAAATGGAACCCGATGAACGTGTGTTCCTACCACCTGCAAGAGGCTGGCGCGACGCCCGAGCAAGAGCTGTCCTTTGCCCTCGCCACCGCCATTGCGGTGCTGGATGAGTTGAAGCCGCGTGTGCCGGATGCCGATTTCCCGGCACTGGCCGGGCGTATCAGTTTCTTTGTTAACGCAGGCATCCGGTTCGTCACCGAAATGTGCAAGATGCGCGCCTTTGTCGATCTGTGGGATGAAATCCTGCAAGAGCGTTACGGGATCGAAGATCCCAAGTTCCGCCGCTTTCGCTATGGCGTGCAGGTCAACTCGCTGGGTTTGACCGAGCAGCAGCCTGAAAATAACGTCTACCGCATCCTGATCGAAATGCTGGCCGTGACCCTCAGTAAGAAGGCGCGCGCCCGCGCTGTGCAACTGCCCGCCTGGAACGAGGCGCTGGGCCTGCCGCGCCCATGGGATCAGCAATGGTCAATGCGGATGCAGCAAATTCTGGCATATGAAACCGACCTGCTGGAATTCGACGACCTGTTCGACGGCAACCCGGCAGTCGATCGCAAGGTCGAAGAACTGAAGGAAGGCACGCGGCACGAACTGTCCAGCCTCGAAGGGATGGGCGGTGCCATCGGGGCCATCGACTACATGAAATCGCGGCTTGTGGATAGCAACGCCGAGCGTTTCAATCGGATTGAGCGCAACGAGACGATTGTCGTCGGCGTCAACAAGTGGACCACCGGCGAACCTTCGCCCTTGATGAGCGCGGATGGTGGCATCATGACCGTCGATCCGGCCGTCGAGGCCCAGCAGATCGACAGCCTGAACGCCTGGAAGGCGCAGCGCGATGCCGCCGCCGTCAAATCGGCGCTGGCGGACCTGCGCGCCGCTGCCAGCGAGGGACGCAATATAATGCCCGCGTCGATCGAGGCCGCCCGCGTGGGCGTCACCACAGGCGAATGGGCGCAGCAAATGCGCGCCGTGCACGGCGAATATCGCGGCCCGACGGGTGTGTCGTCCAACCCCTCGAACAAGACCGAGGGCCTCGATGAAATCCGCGAGGCTGTTGCCGCCGCCTCTACCCGGCTGGGTCGCAAGCTCAAATTCCTTGTCGGCAAGCCGGGCCTCGACGGACACTCGAACGGAGCGGAACAGATCGCCTTTCGCGCGCGCGACTGCGGCATGGACATCGACTATCAAGGCATCCGCCTGACCCCCGAAGAGCTGGTGCGCGCCGCGTCCGATGACGGCGCGCATGTCGTCGGTCTGTCGATCCTCTCGGGCAGCCACATCCCGCTGGTCGAGGATCTGATGGAACGGATGCGCGCGGCAGGGCTGGGGCATATCCCCGTCATCGTCGGCGGCATCATCCCCGAAGACGACGCCAAACGCCTGCGCGCGATGGGCGTCGCGCGCGTTTACACGCCTAAGGATTTCGAGCTGAACACGATCATGCGTGACATCGTCACGCTGGTAGATCCCGGCGCGGTTGCAGCAGAATAACGAGTCTGGCCCAACAGGCAGCATGGGCTAGACTGACCGGCAAGCAGAATCAGCCGGAGCGCAGACCATGTCCGATACCATCACGATCCGCCCCCTCGCCGCCGCTGACGAGGCGGAGTGGCGTCGCCTTTGGACCGGTTATCTGGAGTATTACGAGACAAGCGTGCCCGAGGAGGTGTATCAGACCTCTTTTAGGCGCATGTTGTCCGAGGATCACCCGAACCAGAATGGCCTGCTGGCGCTGCAAGGCGACCAACCTGTCGGCCTTGTCCACTACATTTACCATCCCCATAACTGGAAGATCGAAGATGTTTGCTACCTTCAGGACCTCTATGCCGACCCTGCTGCTCGCGGCCTTGGTGTAGGGCGCAAGCTGATCGAGGCGGTCTATGCTGCCGCCGATGCGGATGGCCGCCCGTCAGTCTACTGGATGACGCAGGATTTTAATGTCACGGCGCGCCACCTCTATGACCGTATCGCCAATCTGACGCCTTTCATAAAATACACGCGCTGAAATCCCGCATCTTCTGGCGAAATTTTCGTGGAGGAGACGCAGAGAAGCCCACGAATTCTCGGCGGCCGGGACAAAGCGCCCTGATTGGTGCGACTCTGTCGGCCAAAACAGCACGCGATGGCACGCCAGCCACTTTTCAATCCCTCCGACGAGATTACATTGCTGCCATGCCCTATGAATGGTCACCCTCTGCGACAGGCACCGACGCGACGCGGCTCGACATGTGGCCACATCGCTCGCTGCCACGGCGTGGCTTTGCCGGCTTTATGCTGGTGACGTGCATCATGATATCGCTGCCGCTGTTTCCGCTGCTGGGTACGGTCGTGCTTTGGGGCCTTTTGCCGTTCCTCGCCGGGGCCGTGGTGCTGCTGTGGTGGGCGCTGGAGCGCAGCTATGCGGCGGGCCGTCTGCACGAAGCGCTGGTGATCGACGCTGAGGAGGTGGCGCTCACGCGCACCAATCCGCGTGGCGACGTTCAGAAATGGGATTGCAACGCCTACTGGACGCAGGCGCAGATCTATCCTTCTGGCGGACCGGTCCCTTATTACATCACCCTGCGCGGATCAGGCCGCGAGGTGGAGCTGGGCGCGTTTCTGTCCGAAGATGAGCGTAAGGCGCTTTTTGACGAGTTGCGTCGCGCGCTTAATACGGCGCGGGGCGGCTCCTGAGACACTGCTCAAACAGGGTGTTTCAGGTGCACGACTCTGAGTATTTTTTGGAACAATGAAAGCTATTCAGTGAATGAGGCCGTCACTGGATCAGGCGGTCCTTGATCTTGGGGCCGACGACGCCGAAATCCATCTGGCCAGTGTATTTTGCCTTGAGCACGCCCATGATCTTGCCCATGTCGCGGATTGATGTCGCGTCCGTCTCTTGTATGGCGGCCTCGATTGCGGCGTCTGCCTCGTCTGCGGTCAGTTGGCGGGGCAGGTATTCGGCGATGACGGCCACCTCCTGCTGCTCGCGTTCGGCCAGATCAATGCGCCCGGCCTCCTCATAGGCGCGCACGGATTCATGACGCTGCTTGGTCATCTTGCCAAGGATCGCCAGCACATCATCGTCACTCAGCTGGGTTTCGCCGCCCGTACCACGGGCCGCGATCTCTTGGTCCTTGATGGCGGCGTTGATCAGGCGCAGCGTCGCGAGGCGCGCGGAATCCTTGTCGCGCATGGCCTGTTTAAGCGCCGTATTAATCCGGTCGCGCAATGTGGTTTCCATGTTGGTACCCCTTGGCCGCAGAGATGGCCGGTCACCCGGCCCTTGTCACAAGCCCGAGTACCTATCCAATAGGGCGCTCCAAGGCAACCTGCGCGATGCCCTGCCGCAACGTCAGGCGCCGGCGCTTGGCCCTTGACCCTTTGGGGCGCGGCCCTTAGTTTCGCGCAGATTTTGCCCCCGCCATTCCCATATTCGGAGAGCCGCCATGACGCACGCGCCCCAGCCTCGCCCCACTGCCTGCCTCGCGCTGGCCGATGGCACGGTATTTTACGGCCGCGGCTTTGGCGCAGTGGGCGAGGTGGTGGCCGAGCTTTGTTTCAATACCGCCATGACCGGCTATCAGGAGGTCATGACCGATCCCAGCTATGCGGGTCAGGTCGTCACCTTCACCTTTCCGCATATTGGCAACACCGGCACTAATGCCGAGGATGACGAGAACGCCGATCCGGTGGCCGCAGGCATGGTGGTAAAATGGGACCCGACCGAGCCCAGCAGTTGGCGCAGCACGCAGACCTTGCAGGACTGGCTGGTCCAGCGCGGGCGCATTGCGATGGGCGGGGTCGACACCCGTCGTCTGACCCGCGCGATCCGCCAACAGGGCGCGCCGCATGTGGCGTTGGTGCATGATCCCGAGGGCAATTTCGACATCGCCGCGCTGGTGCAAAAGGCGCGCGGTTTCGCCGGGCTGGAAGGGCTGGACCTGGCCAAGGACGTGACCTGCGCGCAATCCTATCGCTGGGACGAGATGCGCTGGGCATGGCCCGACGGCTATCCGCGCCAGACCGACCCCAAGTACAAGGTCGTCGCCATCGACTATGGTGCCAAGCGCAACATCCTGCGCTGCCTCGCAAGCGCGGGCTGCGACGTGACCGTCCTGCCTGCGACCGCCACCGCAGAAGAGGTGCTGGCGCATCAGCCTGACGGAGTGTTCCTGTCGAACGGTCCCGGCGATCCGGCGGCAACCGGAATCTATGCCGTGCCGGTAATCAAGGAGTTGCTGAACGCAGACCTGCCGATCTTTGGTATCTGCCTCGGGCACCAAATGCTGGCGCTCGCGTTGGGCGCCAAAACCGTCAAGATGAGCCATGGCCATCACGGCGCCAACCACCCGGTCAAGGATCACACCACCGGCAAGGTCGAGATCACGTCGATGAACCATGGCTTTGCTGTTGATGGCCAAAGCCTGCCCGAGGGCGTCAAGGAAACGCATGTGTCGCTGTTCGATGGCTCGAACTGCGGGATCGCGATTGAGAATCGCCCCGTCTTTTCGGTCCAGCACCACCCCGAGGCCAGCCCCGGTCCACAGGACAGTTTTTACCTTTTCGAGCGTTTCGCAGATTTCATGGCGGCTAAAACCCCTGTTTTGTGACGTTTTCCCCTAAATTTGTTTACGTTCCGTTAACCGATATGAACGAAACTCATCGCTGGGCTTGAAGGCGAAGGGTATTCCATGGGCATCTCGGAACTGCGGCAGCTGGACACGCAGTCCTGGGCATCTGCCAGTCTGCGCGAGGGTGCCGCGAACGGCGATCAGTTGTGCGCATTGGGCCGCCACCTCGTGCGGACTGGCACGATTTCGCGCTCGGACGCCGAGCTGGCGTTGATCGTGCAAGAGAATTGCGACGCCCCCATCGACCGCGTTCTGATGGCCGAGGGCCTGATGGACGAACCCGACGCTTTGCGCGCGAAGGCCACCCGCAGCGGATTACGGCTGGCAAGCGCGGACGAGTTGACGTCGGGCGTCGAAGAACTGGCAGGCATTGACGCTCGCAGCATGATCCGACGCGGCATCGCGCCCCTGCGCGGTGCAGATGGGCAATTGCGCCTTGCCATCGACCGCATCGAGGCGACGGTTGGTCTGAGCGATCTGCCCGCGGGGATTCGCAGAACCGTTCCTGTCATCGCGCCGCGCCGCGAAATTCAGACCGCCATGGCAGATGCCGCGCGCGCCGCCCTGACCGCCGCCGCCGAGGCACGGCCCGCCGCATCCGAAAGCTGCCGCACCTGGAGCGCATCGCCCGCTCGGCGCCTGACGCTGGCGCTGGCGGCGATCGCGCTGTGCATCACCGCCAGCGTGCTCTATCCCACGATAGTTTTTAGCGTGTGCGTTGGCTGGGCCACGCTGACGCTGATCATCTCGGCGGTGCTCAAAATGGCCTCGGTCTGCGCGCGCCTCATCGCCGGCGCACCCGAGGCAGTGCAGCCGCCGCTGGGGGCGGGACAAAAGCTGCCCAAGGTGTCGATCCTCGTGCCGCTCTTTCGCGAGACCGAAATCGCGCACGCGCTGATCACGCGGCTCAGCCGTCTGACCTATCCCAAGTGCCTGCTGGACGTCATTCTGGTGTTGGAGGAAAACGACGCCACCACCCGGCAGACGCTGGCCCAGATCGACCTGCCCGCATGGATGCGCGCCGTCGTCGTGCCGGATGGCCAGCCGCGCACCAAACCGCGCGCGATGAACTATGCGCTGGATTTCTGCGAAGGCGACATTGTCGGCATTTTCGATGCCGAGGACGCACCCGATCCCGATCAGATCACTCAAATCGCGCGCCGGTTTGCCATAGCGCCGCCCGATGTGGTCTGCCTGCAAGGCATTCTCGACTACTACAACCCTCGCCAGAACTGGCTGGCGCGGTGCTTTACCATCGAATACGCGACGTGGTTTCGCGTGATGCTGCCCGGCATGGCCAAGCTGGGCTTTACCATTCCGCTGGGGGGAACCACGCTTTATTTTCGCCGCGACGTGCTGGAGGACTTGGGCGGCTGGGACGCGCATAACGTGACCGAAGACGCCGATCTGGGCTTTCGCCTCGCGCGGCACGGGTATCGCACCGAAGTTGTCGGAACCGTCACCGGGGAAGAGGCGAACTGCCGTCCTTGGCCTTGGGTCAAGCAACGCTCGCGCTGGCTGAAAGGGTATATGACCACGTATCTGGTGCATATGCGGCGGCCAGTGCTGCTATATCGGCAATTGGGCGCGTGGAAGTTCTTGGGCTTTCAGGCGCATTTCGTCACGGCATTGTCGCAATCCCTGCTGGCCCCATTCCTGTGGTCCTTTTGGCTGGTGCTGTTGGGCCTGCCGCACCCTCTGGACCCGGTGTTGCCGCGCGAGGTGCTTGTCGGATTTGGCCGATTGTTCCTGACGGTCGAGATCCTGAATATCGGCCTACACATGCTGGGCGTTTCGGGGCGCGATCATCGGCATTTGCTGCCTTGGGCGGTGACGATGCACCTCTACACGCCGCTGGGCACCATCGCGGCGATCAAGGCGCTTTACGAGATGATCGTCGCGCCGTTCTATTGGGACAAGACCAGCCACGGTCACTCGCTCAGTCATACCGAAAACACCGGATAGGCCATAGCGTCAGAGCGTTGATTTCACCTCACCGGATTCCAGTTTCAGCCGGGTGACGAACGCCTTGGAGATATGCGCCTTGAGCGCGTCATGCGCCGTTCGCGCCTCGCCCGCCTCAATAGCGGCGACAATCGCGTCATGCTCGGCAATCGCCGCCTCGCCCCTTCCCTCGGCGGCCAGCGACGTCGTGGCCATCAGCGCCATCGAGCGATGGACGAGGTCCAGCTGCTGCACCAGAAACCGATTATGCGAAGCGAGGTGGATCTGCTTGTGAAAACGGCGATTGGCGCGTGCCATCTGGCCGGGATGCCCGATCAGGGTGCGGTCCCGCTCGACCATATCGCGCAGCACGGCGACCTCTTCGGGGGTTGCATGGCGCGCGGCAAGGCTGGCGGCCAGCCCCTCTAGCTCGGCGCGCACGACATATAGCTCGGCACGCTGATTATGATCCAATGAGGCCACGATCAGGCTGCGCCCATCCCGCGCCAGCAGCGATTGCGTCTCCAACCGCTGCAGCGCCTCGCGGATGGGGGTGCGCGACACGCCGAACCGTTCCGCCAGATCGCTTTCAACCAGACGATCGCCGGGCTTGAAATCGCCCATGTCGATCGCCTCGAGGATTAGGGAATATGCATCTGTCTGGGGCGGTTTCATAGGCGCGGGTCCGGTCATTTCTGGCTACCGCGCGACGGTAGGCGCGCGGGCGCAGGCAATCAAGCCTGCATCCATTGACAGCCGCCCCCGCGCCGCTACCCTCACGGCCATGCCAAAGCACGACTTCAGCCATGTCGACACTTGGGTCTTTGACCTCGACAACACGCTCTACCCGCCGCATCTGCGCCTGTTCGACCAGATCGAAGTGCGGATGACGCGATTCGTCATGGATACCGTAGGCGTCGATCAGGCCGAGGCGAACCGCCTGCGCGCGCTGTACTGGCGCGAGCATGGCACGACGCTGGCCGGGCTAATGCGCGTGCATGGCATGGACCCCGAAGCCTATCTGGTCGATGTGCATGATATCGACATGGGCGCGCTGACGCCCGACGCCGATCTGCGCGCACGGATCGTGGCGCTACCGGGGCGCAAGATCATCTATACCAACGGCACAGCGCCCTATGCGGCCCGCGTCGCGGCTGCGCGGGGCCTCGACGGTATTTTCGACGCAATCTACGGCGTCGAGCACGCTGGTTACTTGCCCAAGCCTGAGCATAAAGCGTTTCAGGCGGTCTTTGCCACCGACGGGCTGGACCATAGCAAGGCCGCCATGTTCGAGGACGATCCGCGCAATCTGGCCGCGCCCCATGCGATGGGCCTGCGCACCGTGCATGTCGCGCCCGAGCCGCAGGAGGGTGCCCATATCCATCACCACACGGATGATCTGGCTGGGTTTCTGGCCCGCCTGATCTGAGGCCTGCGGCCTCTTGGCGGCTGGCCTCCGGCCCTGCGCGGCCCTATATTCGGTGCAACGGCGATGCGAGGATAGCGCGATGACCAAGGTAGGCATTTTGATCTCGGGTGGCGGCATTGCGGGGCTGACGGCGGCCTGCGCCTTTGGCAATGCGGGGTTTTCGGTGCTGTGTGTCGATCCCACCGCGCCGGTGACCGAGCGGGGCGCAGATGGCGCTGACCTGCGCAGCACGGCCTTTCTGCAACCCGCGCAGGCCCTGCTGGAGCGCGTGGGCCTGTGGGCCCGCCTTGCGCCCCACGCTATGCCCTTGCAGACGATGCGCATCATCGATGCGGGCGGCGCGGACGGCGCACCCCGCCTGACCCGCAGCTTTGACGCGGATGAGTTGTCGGATCGCCCCTTTGGCTGGAACCTGCCCAATTGGCTGCTGCGCCGCGAAATGCTGGCGCATCTAGCGACGCTGCCGGATGTGGAGTTTCGTCCCGGGGTCGGCACCGATGGGCTGCTGACGCGCGACGCCGAGGCGCGCGTGACCCTTACTGATGGCAGTCATGTGTGTGCGCGTCTCGTTGTCGCCGCAGACGGGCGCGCCTCGCCGATCCGCAATGCGGCGGGCATCGGCGTGCGCACCACACGCTATGGGCAAAAGGCGCTGGCCTTTGCCGTTACGCACCCGATCCCGCATTGCAATGTCTCGACCGAGATCCACCGCAGTGGTGGCCCTTTCACGCTGGTCCCGCTGCCGGATTACGAGGACTTGCCGTCCTCCGCGGTCATCTGGATGGAGCGCGGCGCCGAGGCGCAGCGCCTTGCCGCACTGGACGAAACTGCATTCAATACCGAGATGAGCGCGCGCAGTTGCCACATCCTTGGCCCGCTCACGCTTACGTCAAGACGCAGCGTCTGGCCCATCATCAGCCAGATCGCGGACCGCTATAGCGCCCAGCGTGTGGCGCTGATCGCCGAGGCGGCGCATGTGATGCCGCCCATCGGCGCGCAGGGTCTGAACACCAGCCTTGCAGACCTGCAAGCGCTGCTGGACCTCGCAGAAAAATCACCCGGCACGCTGGGCGACACGCCCATGCTGGACGCCTATCACCGCGCCCGGCACACTGAGGTGGCGCTGCGCATGAAGGGGATCGACCTGCTGAACCGCGCCTCGATGATGGACGCCCAGCCCCTGCGCGATGTCCGCGCCATGGGCCTGAACGCGCTGCACGCACTGGCCCCCGTCCGGCGGGGCCTGATGCGGCTGGGCATGGGCGCCAAGGGCTGAGGCGGCTACAGCACCTTGTCCAGCACGGCCCTCAGGCGGCCCAGCGCACCATCCACGTCGTAGAGCTTGTCGAGGCCGAACAGCCCCAGCCGGAATGTGCGAAATCCATCACCCTCCCCCACTTGCAACGGCACGCCTGCGGCGATCTGCATGCCCGCAGCGGCAAATTTCTTGCCGTTCTGGATGTCGGGATCATCCGTATAGCTGACGACGACCCCCGGCGCGCCGAATCCATCGGCGGCGACCGAGGCTACACCACGATCCTTCAACATCGCGCGCACACCATCGCCCAGCGCCCATTGTGCCTCGCGCAGCCGCTCGAACCCGTATTCCTTGGTTTCGACAATTGTGTCGCGAAAGGCGCGCAGCGCGTCGGTGGGCAGGGTGGCGTGATAGGCATGGCCACCATTCTCATAGGCCTGCATGATCTGGTGCCACTTCTTGAGATCCATCGCAAAGCTGCTGGACGTGGTCGTCTCAAGCCGCTCAACCGCGCGCTGCGACATCATCACGAGGCCAGCAGAGGGCGAGGCAGACCACCCCTTTTGCGGGGCCGAAATCAGCACGTCGACGCCCGTCGCCTTCATGTCGATCCATGCGCAACCCGATGCGATACAATCCAGCACCAGCAGCGCACCGACCTCGTGTGCGGCAGTCGCAAGTGCCGTGATGTAGTCATCCGGAAGGATGATCCCGGCCGAGGTTTCCACATGCGGGGCGAACACCACATCGGGCTTGGCCTCGCGGATCTGGGCCGTGACGTCCTCGATAGGGGCAGGTGCATAGGGCGCGGTGGCGCCATTGCCGGTCTGGCGCGCCATGCAGACGGTTTCCTGTGCGGTGAATTTGCCCGCGTCAAAAATCTGGGTCCAGCGGTAGGAAAACCAGCCGTTGCGCACGATCAGCGCATGCGCGTCACTGCCGAACTGGCGGGCGACCGCCTCCATCCCATAGCTGCCACCGCCGGGGATCACTGCCACCGCATCGGCGTTGTAGACCTCTTTCAGCATCCCCGAGATGTCGCGCATCACGGTCTGAAAGCTGGCCGACATATGGTTCAGCGAGCGGTCTGTGAACACCACCGAGTATTCCAGCAGGCCATCGGGATCGACATTATCGAGAAGGGCGGTCATGAGGCATCTCCTTTGCGGTTCCCCCAAGTGCTAGCGCGCCACATTCGCATTGGCAAAGGATACATGGGCATACTTGCACGCGCCACGTCAGCCGATGGGGCCGGGCCTGCGTTCTTCGCTAAGCAGCACGTTGGCCTCAACATCGCCGACCCCCGGCAAGGTCATGATCCGGCGCCGCAGCACACGCTCAAAATCGCTGATATCACGCGCAACGACGCGCAGGCGGTAATCAAAAACGCCAAGGATATGTTCCACACTCTGCACCTCGGGGATGGCCGAAACAGCGCGTTCGAAATCATCCAGACTGACGCGCCCCTTGGTGGCCAGCTTGACCCCCAGAAACACGGCGACGCCGAATCCCAGCCGTTCGCGGTCCAGATCCAGTCGCTGGCCCTTGATGACACCGGTGTCATGCAGCCGCTTCACCCGCCGCCACGTTGCGGGCTGCGACAGGCCCAGCTTGCGCCCCAGCGCACTGGCGCTTTGCGTGGCGTCCTGCACCAGGGCGCGCAGGATGCGGCGGTCCATATCGTCCAGCAGGATCACAGTGGCAGCCCCTCGTCCGACTTAATCCGCGCCATATGCATCAACGCCTCGATATCGGTGATATGCGGCAGAGGCAGAATCGCGCTGCGATAGATGTGCTGGTAATGCACTATGTCCCGCGCGATTACATAAAGCCGCAGATCGACGCGACCCAGAAACGTCTGGATCTCGATCACTTCGGGCACCTCGCGCGCCGCGGCCGTGAATTCATCGAACGCGCGCGGCTGCGTCTTGTCCAGCGCCACCCTCAGACTGACCTCCACCTCATACCCCAATGCGCGCCAGTCGATCACGGCCCGGTTGCCCAGAATGACGCCGCTCGCCTGCATCCGCTCCAGCCGCCGGGCGCAGGTATTCGCCGTTACCCCGGCCAGATCCGCCAGATCAGTCAGCCCCAGTGCTGGATCATGCTGATAGTGCCGCAATATGCGCCTGTCGGTATCGTCCAGCATGATTTTCCCACTTATCTCTTATTGTTCGCATAAATACTCAAAATTCCCGCAGCATCAACACGCTTTTGTAATTCCTCTAGCACCTCGCCCGTGTAATTTCAGCGCAAACACCGCATTGAAAGGGACCAAAACATGCGCGTCTATTATGATCGCGATTGCGACATCAACCTCATCAAAGACAAAAAAGTGGCCATCCTCGGCTACGGCAGTCAGGGCCACGCCCACGCGCTGAACCTGCGCGATTCAGGCGCGAAGAACCTCGTCGTTGCGCTGCGCGAAGGCTCGAAGTCGGCCAAGAAGGCCGAGGGCGAAGGCCTTAAGGTCATGGGTATCGCCGAGGCGGCGAAATGGGCCGACCTGATCATGTTCACCATGCCCGACGAATTGCAGGCCGAGACCTACAAGAAATACGTGCATGACAATATCCGTGACGGCGCGGCTATCGCGTTTGCCCACGGCCTGAACGTGCATTTCGGCCTAATCGAGCCGAAAGAAGGCATCGACGTCATCATGATGGCGCCCAAAGGCCCCGGCCATACCGTGCGCGGTGAATACGTCAAAGGCGGCGGCGTGCCCTGCCTCGTGGCTGTCGACACCGATGCCTCCGGCAAGGCGCTGGAGTTGGGCCTCAGCTATTGCTCCGCCATTGGTGGTGGCCGCTCGGGCATCATCGAGACGAACTTCCGCGAGGAGTGCGAGACCGACCTCTTTGGCGAGCAGGCCGTGCTGTGCGGTGGCGTGGTTGAGCTGATCCGCATGGGATTCGAGACGCTGGTCGAGGCGGGTTATGCGCCGGAAATGGCGTATTTCGAGTGCCTGCACGAGGTCAAGCTGATCGTCGATCTGATCTATGAGGGCGGCATCGCCAACATGAACTATTCGATCTCGAACACGGCGGAATACGGCGAGTACGTCAGCGGCCCGCGCGTCCTGCCTTACGAGCAGACGAAAAAAGAGATGAAGGCGATCCTGCACGACATCCAGTCGGGCAAGTTCGTGCGCGACTTTATGACCGAAAACGCGGTCGGCCAGCCGTTCTTTAAGGGGACGCGCCGTATGAACGACGCGCATCAGATCGAAGAAGTCGGCGCCAAGCTGCGCGGCATGATGCCGTGGATTTCCGCCGGCAAGATGGTCGACAAGGAAAAGAACTGATCGCCGCGACATAAGCTGCATTAGGGGCATCCGGTTTCGGATGCCCCTTTTTACATTTACCGTGCGAGGCGCTCCAATGACACAGATCACACCCGCCAATTGGCTGCGCCTCGCCATATTGGGTGCCATGTTCGGCGCCGCTTTCATGTTTACCAAGCTGGCGCTGGAGGGGGTCGGACCACGCACCGTCGCCGCCTCGCGGCTGGGTCTGGGTGCGCTCTTGCTGCTGGTCATCTCACATCTGCGCGGGGGCGGCCTGCCTTCGATGAGGGGGCCACGCGCTGGGATGATATGGCTGAGTGCGCTGGGGATCGGCATCTTTACCAATGCGCTGCCGTTCTTTTTGCTCAGTTGGAGCCAACAATTCGTCGCCTCGGGTTTTGCTGGGGTGTGCATGGCAGTGGTGCCGTTGTTGATCCTGCCGTTGGCGCATATTCTGGTGCCGGGCGAGCAGATGAATTTACGCCGCCTCATCGGCTTTCTGATCGGTACTATCGGTGTGGTCGTGCTGATCGGACCTGCTGCTTTCGCCGCAACCGGGGCCGAGTTTGAGACGACCGCGCGCATCGCCTGCATCGGCGCGGCGCTGTGCTATGCCATCGGCGCCATCATCATGCGGCTTTGCCCGGACGTCGACATGCTGTCGCTGGCTGCAGCCGCGCTCAGCATCGGGACGGTCCTGCTTGTGCCTTATGCGCTGATCGTCGAGGGGATGCCGGAGGGCGTGCCGCTGCACAGTTTGCTGGCGCTGCTCTACTTGGGCGCCTTTCCGACAGGCATCGCGCAGTTGCTGCTGGTGCAACTGATCCGCAGCGCCGGGCCGGTTTTCATGAGCCTCGTCAATTATCAGGTGCCGGTCTGGTCAGTGTTCCTCGGGATCGTGTTTCTGGGCGAGGACCTGCCCACGGGCATTTATTGGGCGATGATCCTGATCCTGGCCGGCCTCGCCATCGCGCAAGCGGGCGCGCTAAAGCGGCTCTTTGCCGGTCGTCGTCAGGGCTGACAATCTGGTGATTTTTTCAGGCGCGTCCGCTGGTGGCGGCGCGCCAGAGGGCGATTCCAGCGCGGGTTGCATCTACGTCATGCGCCCGAATGATCTGCACGCCTTGTGCGATACCGGCCAGCGCGACAGCGATTGATCCGGGCATGCGGTCCGCCGCGTTCGACGTGCCGCCAATGGTGCCGATGAACTTCTTGCGCGATGCGCCCAAGAGGATCGGGCAACCCAGACCGTGAAAGATGCTGATCTGGCTCAGCAGGGTCAGGTTATGCGCCTGATTCTTGCCAAAGCCGATGCCGGGATCGACGATGATCTGCGCGCGCGCGATGCCCTGGGCGGTCAGCGCCTCAATCCGTTCAGCCAGAAAATCATAAACGTCGAGTGTGACGTGATCATAGGTCGGATCATCCTGCATCGTCTGCGGATCGCCCTGCGCGTGCATGACACAGACGGGCAAACCCGCCTCGGCGCAATAGGGCGCGAGGGCGGTATCGTAGGTAAATGCGGACACGTCATTCACCAGATTTGCACCGGCCTCGATGGCCGCACGGGCGACTGGGGCCTTGCGCGTGTCAATCGAGATGGGCGCTTGCAGTCCTTGGCGGATGGCGGCGATCACCGGCGCGGTGCGGGTAATCTCATCCTCGGCCGGGACGGGCTGTGCGCCGGGTCGGGTCGATTCGCCGCCCACGTCGATTATGTCGGCCCCGGCATCCGCCATGACGCGGGCCTGCGCCAGCGCAGCGTCGGGTGCGTTGAACTTGCCTCCGTCAGAAAAGCTGTCCGGCGTGACGTTGAGGATGCCCATTAGACGCGGCGCGTCAAAGCTGAGGCCCGCGATAGGGCTGCGCGTGGCCGTCAGATGGTCCAGTATTTCTGCCGGAATGTCTGTGGCGCTGACCATTTCGCTGCCGCCCTCGCGCGTCATGCGCTCGGCGCGGTCGAACCATGCCCAGCCGCCAGCCAGCGGTAGCGCGCCCTTGGGGCGCAGCGCGTCGAACTGCGCAATGGGGCGGTAGTAAACGCGGCTCATGTCACAGGCCCGATTCGGCGATGTCCTGCACCAGCACCGGCACCGATGTGCCGTTTTCGAATGGCTCTGCGCCGATCAGCAGCAGATCGGACGCCTCCATATGGCCCGCGAACCATGCGGCCAGCGCGACAGGCTTGTCGGGGCCATCTGTCGGGCCGTCGACGGCATCCAGCACAATCTTGGACGGGGCCCAGACGCTGATGCGGCCATTGCGCATGGCCCAGTCCAGTTCGGTCCGCGTGTCGACGACGACAAAGCGATCGTCGCGGCCCGCCAGAACCCATGCGTTCTGTTCAATCGCCAGCAGATCGACGCGGCGCTGAGTCATCTTGTGACCGGTCTGGGGCGGCACCACATCGGCGCGGCCCACGCAGAGGATCACAGGCTCGGCCCGCTGTTCCAGCTGGTCAAGCCAGCGGATAAGATTGGGCGATTTTACAGCCTCATTGGTCAGATAGACCACATGCGGGCGCGGGGTGGTGGTGCCATGGGTGCCAATCGGTTTGGTCGCCAGATCGCTGACCGACCGGACGATTTCGACGCCCAGCGCGCCGGGGCCACGATCCAGCTTTTCGATACGCACGAAGGTTCGGACGGCCTGAGGTTCGGCCAGAATTCGCTCGGCTACGTTTTCGGCAAGGGTTTCCAGCAGGTTCAGACGTTCTTCTGCCAGCTCGGCGGCGATCGCCTCGGTCACGCGGTCATAGCTGAGGATGCGGTCGACATCGTCGTCCAGATCGTCGCCAGCTGGGCGCACCTCGACCACCACGTTAAAGCAGATGCGCTGGGTAATGCCGCGCTCGGCCTGAAAGGCACCGATTTCGACCTCGACGATGTGATCGCGCAGCGAAATGCGGTCCAGCGGGCCGTCGGGCGCGCTCGCTTGGGCGCGGGCATCGGGGTGCCCGAAGGCCAAGGTAGTCTCATTACTCATGCCGTGCCCCTGATCGTCGTGCCGGGAAAACCGCCCGTGCCGTCGCGCCTTAGCATGGCGATACGTCGCGCACAAATCCGCAAAGCGGCGCGGCGGGTCAGTTCTGCGACAGCCGCGTCGGTTGCTTGTAGAAGTAATGATACCCGATGGAAGCCGTGCGCGGAAAGGATTGGGCCCAACCGGGGCTGACCGACTTGGTATGGTAATGCGTAGCACCTTTGGTCAGGGGCCGCTTGGCGCCTTTTGCCATAATGCGTGCGATCTTGCCCACGCGTTCAAACGCGCGCGGTTCGGCGATGACTTCGGGGCGCCCGTCACACGTATAGGTGAACTGGCAGGCGTATTTCTGTCCGGTGCCCTGATTGATGACGCCGCAAATTGTGTCGGGATAGCGCGGGCTGTCGACACGGTTCAAAATGACCTCAGCGACTGCAAACTGACCTTTGACCGTTTCGCCGCGTGCCTCGAAGTAAAGCGCCTCAGAAAGGCAGCGCGACTGGGCATCGCCCGCAGCCGGTTTTTGTGCAGCCAGCCATTCGCTTGTATAGCCCGAGGTTGCGGCGGGGACATTGAGGTAGTTGGCGACGCGCACCTGCGACATGGCCGAAAGACCGCGCTGATCCTGACCCAGCACTTTCACGATGGCGGTATCGGCCCCGGCGGGGACGGCGGCGCCCACCGACATGGTTAAGGCGACAAGGCATAAATTGCGAAACATATAACAACCTGCAAGCTGCAAGGGGCGAGTCCCCTCAAGATCGCGGTGAGGTAGGTTTTTTAGCACCCTGCGTCCACCCCGCGCCGATTTTCGGCGGGATTACGCCGCTTTCAGACTCTCGCAGGAAACGCGCAGAGCCCGAAAATGCGTTGCATGTGGTGGCTTAGCGGGGCGCTTTCATCCGATCTTGTCCCGGACGGCCAGCTGTGCGGCAGCCAGTCGCGCGACCGGCACGCGGAAGGGTGAGCAGGACACGTAGTCGAATCCTGCCGCCCGGCAGAAGGAAATCGATTCGGGGTTTCCACCATGTTCGCCGCAGATCGACAGGGTGATGCCCGGACTGACGGCGCGCGCGCGCTCGGCCCCGATACTAAGCAGCTCGGCGACGCCGTCCATATCCAGCGTATGAAACGGATCCTCGGGGTAGACGCCCTGCTTGACATAATCCGACATGAATCGCCCGGCATCGTCGCGACTGAGGCCATAGGTCATCTGCGTCAGATCGTTGGTGCCAAAGCTAAGGAACGACACCTGCGGCGCAATATCGCCGGCGCGCAGTGCAGCACGGGGTGTTTCGACCATGACGCCAAGGCGAAAGGTGAACTCCTCCCCGGTTTCGCTGCGCACTGCGGCGGCGACGGCATCGACGCGGGCCTTGACCAGCTCAACCTCGCGACTGGCTGACACCAGAGGAATCATGATTTCGGGCACGATATGCACGCCCTCGCGGGCGACATGAATGGTCGCCTCAAAGATGGCGCGCACCTGCATCTCGTAGATTTCCGGCACGGTGATGCCCAACCGCACACCGCGCATCCCCAGCATGGGGTTATATTCCGACAGCGTTTCGACGCGGCGCGTGACCGTGCTTAGCGGCAAGTCCAGCGCCTCAGCCAGCGCGCGATGGCCAGCACGGTCGCTGGGCAGGAATTCGTGCAGCGGTGGATCGAGCAGGCGGATGCAGACCGGCTGCCCCTCCATGATGCGGAAAAGGTCGGCAAAATCACCGCGCTGCATGGGCAGTAGCCGCTCCAGCGCGGCGGCGCGGTCGGGGCGGGTTCCGGCAAAGATCATCTCGCGCATGACGCGCAGGCGGCCTTCCTCGAAAAACATATGCTCGGTGCGGCACAGCCCGATGCCTTGCGCCTTGAAATTGCGGGCCATCTTGGCGTCCATTGGCGTGTCGGCATTTGCGCGCACGGCGATGTCGCGCACGTCGTCGGCCCAGCCCATCAACACCTGAAAGCTGTCGTCGTGACCCGCGTCCAGCAGCGGCGTCTGCCCGAACAGCACCTCGCCATTGGTGCCGTCGATGGTGATCTCGTCGCCTTCTTGCAGCACCCGACCATCAGAGGTCGTCAGCTTGCGGTTCGCAGTTTGAAACCGGATTGAGGACGCGCCGACAACGCAAGGCAGGCCGATGCCGCGCCCGATGACAGCGGCGTGGCTGGTCATGCCGCCGCGTTCTGTCAGCACGGCGACCGCAGCATGCATGCCGCGAATATCCTCGGGGCTGGTTTCGCGCCGCACCAGCACGCACGCCTCGCCGCGCGCAGCAGCCGCCTGAGACGCCTCGGCGGTGAACACGATCTTGCCCGTCGCAGCACCGGGGCTGGCGGCGACGCCGCGCGCCAGAACGTCGCGTTTTGCCTCAGGATCGACTTGGCGGTGCAAAAGCTCGTTCAGCGCGCGCGGCTCGATCCGCATCAGCGCCTCTTCGCGTGTGATGATGCCATCCTCGGCCATCGCCACGGCGATGCTGACCGCCGCGCGGGCGTTGCGCGCGACACGCACGCCGTCCAGCAGGTACAGTTTGCCATTCTCGATCGTGAACTCGGCCTGCATTTCCTCGCGCAGCTTTTCGCGCATCAAAGACAGGTAGGATTTCAGCTGCGTAAACGCCTCCGGTGCCAGATCCTCTAGCGACGGACCGCGCGTGTCACGCTCGAGGTACAGCGCACCCTTGGAGCCGCTCAGCGCATCGCGGCCCTGACTTTGGCTTAGGTAGCGGCCAGTAATTTGGCGCGCGCCTGTCTTGCTGTGGACCAGTTGCATGACGCCACTACCGCTCTCTCCCTTGCCGAGGCCGATTGCCATTTCCTGCACGACAAGGCCCAGCCCCGCATCCGCTGGCGCGCCTTTGGCCTGTCGCAACAGGCGCGCGGTCGTGCCCTCCCACGCGCGCGCCATTGAGCGTAGCACCTCGGCCAGTTGCACGGCGGGATCCTGGGGGAATGCCTCTTCGACCTCATCCTCGTAAACACGCAGGGCAAAGGCCAGCGCGTCCTCGGGGTCGTCGGGCATATCGTCCAGCATGTCGGGGTCCAACCGCGCGACGTGGATCGCGTAGCTTTCGACAAAGCGCAGATAGATGCGCGTGGCCGCAGCCGCGCCGATCCGTTCTGCCAATGCGTTACACATGTCGCGCGACATCCCGATATTGAGGACAGCGCGCGGACCGCCCCAGTCGGAATCCTCGGAACTGGGCCGCACGCACAACAGAGCATTGCTATCCAGCATCGACAGCAGCGCGCGCAGGTTTGGCATGTTGCCCGCAGCGATGGCGTGGACAGCGCGAAACGACAGCGCGACGGTTGGCGGCACGGGCAGCTTTAGCCGCGCAAGGCGTTGCAGGCATTTCGCGCGCCCGCCATGCGTATCCGCGCCAATAGGCGCGCCGGGAGTGACGAGCGTGATGTCCGTATCGATTTGCTGCACTGCGGCACCTTTTCTTTGTGGGTGCAGCATAGGCGTGATCGCGCCCATGGCAAGGGAAACTCCGGGGGGCAGGCGCAACGTAAGCCGGGCGAAGGAGGTGCCCGGCCTAGCCGTCGATGCGTGTCAAATCTGCTGCCGCCAGCCCGATCTTGCGAATCTGGCCCAGCATATTCAGCCGGTTGCGCCGCACGATCTGATTGTCCGAATTGACCTGCACCGCCTCGAAGAACGCATCTATCGGCGCGCGCAGACCCGCGAGGGCAGTCATGACGGCGGCGAAATCCTCGGCCTTGAGGGCGCCGGCAACCTTTGGCTCGGCCTTGGTCAGGGCGGCGAACAGCGCGCGCTCCTCATCCGTTTCGGCGAATTTAGCGTCAGCACCGTAGGAGTATTCGACGCCGTCGTTTTCCTCGGCCTGCGTCAGGATGTTGTTGGCCCGCTTGAAGCCTTGCAACAGGTTGCCGCCATCCTCGGTTTTCAGGAAATCGCTGAGCGCCGTGGCGCGTCTGACCAGAAGGGCGAGGTCGTCGTTGCCGTCCATGGCGATGCAGGCGTCGATGACGTCATGACGGACGCCTTGGTCCTTGAGGTAGACTTTGAGGCGGTCGTGGAAGAAGGAGAGGAGGTCGTCGCGCAATACCCAAACGATGTGTAACTCGACCTGCATTCCTCGGGCCGCATATGCAGATGCAATTTGTTCCGCTTGCTCTTCCGTAACACCTGTTTTCTCTTCAGCTTCCTCAATAGCCGACCAAACTTGATTAATGTGATTGACATCGCCTTCTTCCAGCGCCCTCAACTCTGCAATTGTCTGTGTTGCGTCAGCGTAGTCTTCAACAAACTGGATTGTGAGTTTAGCTATCCGTTTCTCATAATCTTGCAGTATCGCGATATCGCGTGCTTCATGGATTATTTTCGAGAGGCCCAAGCTTAAATCATTCTCCAAAATTAACCGAATAACCCCCAGTGCCGCCCGACGCAGCGCAAACGGATCCTTGCTCCCAGTCGGCTTCTCATCAATCGCCCAGAATCCCGTCAGAATATCCAGCTTATCTGCCAGCGCCACCGCCACCGAAACAGGCGCGGTCGGCACATCATCAGACGGCCCCAGCGGCGCGTAATGCTCTTGCGCTGCTGCGGCCACTTCGGGCGGGAACCCGGCGGCGTCCGCGTAATACCGCCCCATCAGTCCCTGCAATTCGGGGAATTCATAGACCATTTCCGAAGGCAGATCGGCCTTGGCCCAGCGCGCGGCCTGCTCGGCCAGATCGGGATTAGCCCCAACGACCGGAGCGATCTCGCGCGCCAATGCGGCGATGCGGTTCACGCGGTCGGCCTGCGACCCAAGTTTGTTGTGGAAGGTGACAGCCTCAAGCGCATCCATCCACGCTTGCCCGCCAGCCTTGGCGATGCGCAGGTCATTCTCCCAAAAGAACTTGGCATCGGACAGCCGCGCGAACAGCACCTTTTGATTGCCCGCCAGAATGGTCGCGCCGTCGTCCGCCGTCTCGCGGTTGGCGACGGTGATGAAACGCTCGATCCGGGCCGTTTTCGGATTGCGCACCGAGAAGAACTTCTGATGTTCGCGCATGCTGGTTTGCAGCACTTCGGGCGGCAGGCCCAGAAACGCCTCGTCAATCGTGCCCATCAACACGACCGGCCATTCGACCAGCCCCGCAACCTCGGCCAGCAGGGCGCGATCCTCGGCGACCTCCAGCCCGGCGGCAAAGGCCTGATTGGTGGCGTCCTGCCAGATCGCCTCGGCCCGCTCACCCGCGTCCAGCACGACAAAGCGCTTTTTCAGCTTGGCGATGTAGTCGTCAAAGCCGGAGACACTAAACCGCCCCGGCGCCATAAATCGGTGGCCTTCGGTGGTGTTGCCAGCCGTGATCCCGTCGACATCCAGATCGACGCCGCTGGCCTCACCCAGATCATCGGTCAGGATGCACAGGATCGAATGTAGCGGGCGCACCCAGCGCAACGTGCCACTGCCCCAGCGCATGGATTTCGGCCACGGAAAATTGCGAATGACCCCTTCCAGCACCTCGGCGACGATTACATCCGCGTCGCGGCCCGGTTTGGTAATGGTGGCGAAATAAACCTGCCCCTTTTTCTCGTCCCGAACGTCCAGATCGTCGCGCGTCAGGCCCGCGCCACGCAAGAAGCCCTCAATGGCCTTTTCAGGCGCATCGACACGGGGACCTTTGCGCTCTTCTTTCAGCGTAGGCGAGGACGCGGTCAGACCCTCGATGGCCAACGTCAGACGACGGGGCGTGGAAAACGCAGCAGCGCCGGCGTAGGTCAGCCCGGCCTCGACGAGGCCATCGGTCACGCGCGCTTTCAAGTCATCTGCGGCGCGGGTCTGCATCCGGGCCGGGATTTCCTCGGAGAAAAGTTCGATCAGCAGATCGGGCATGGGTCAAATTCCTTGGGGGGGCGTCGGGCAATCGGCGGGGGCGGGCTGACCATCGAACACGATCTTGCCGCAGGGGTTGATCTGATCCCACGCCCAGCCGCGCCCATCCTCGTGAATGGCGACGACGCGGTCGATGCCGTATTCGATGTTTTCAGTGCCGATAAAGGCCAGCGCGCGGCCCTCCTCCATCGCTTTGCCGATCTCTTTGGCATCAAAGCAGTCGAACCAGCCGGGCGCGGTCAGCGGCACGGCGGCCTCGTCCAGCACGTAGGTCTCGGTCAGCATTGCGTGGCTTGCAGACGTGTTAAAACAGGCACGGTAGCGAATGGGCGAGCTGTCGGCGTCGATCGCGTGGAAGTCGTCATAGACCACCGGTTCGGGCGCACCTGTGATCAGCGACGTGATCTGCACGTCGGTCTCGCCGTTTGGCGTGACCTCTTCGTAATAGGCATAGACCTGTTGGTAATACATCAGTGCGCCGCCACCGATGGCAGAAACGAGCAGGAGCACGGTCAGAAACTTTCCCATCTAGGCCGCCCACCCGCCAGCGGTCGTCTGCACAAAGGCATCGGCGCATTGCTTGGCCAGTGTGCGCACGCGGCCGATATAGGCCTGCCGTTCGGTCACGGAAATGACGCCGCGCGCGTCCAGCAGGTTGAAAATATGACTGGCCTTGATGCACTGATCATAGGCGGGGTGCGCCATCACGATGCGCTTGCCAGTCTTGGGGTCGTCATGCGGGGCGTCGAGGATCGCGTGACACTCGGCCTCGGCCTCTTCAAAATGGCGCAGGAGGGTTTCGGTATTTGCGATGTCGAAATTCCAGCGGCTGAATTCCTCTTCGGTCTGGCGAAACACGTCGCCATAGGTCAGCGAAATGGGCGCTGCGGGGTCGTTGAACGGCATGTCCATGACGTGATCAACGCCAAGGACATACATCGCGAGACGCTCAAGCCCATATGTCAGCTCGCCGGATACGGGCGTGCAATCATGCCCGCCGACCTGCTGAAAATAGGTGAACTGGCTGACTTCCATGCCATCGCACCACACCTCCCATCCCAGACCCCAAGCGCCGAGGGTCGGCGATTCCCAGTCATCCTCGACAAAGCGGATGTCGTGCAGATCCATGTCGATGCCGATGGCCTCGAGGCTGCCCAGATAGAGCGCCTGCAAGTCGGGCGGGCTGGGTTTGATCAGCACCTGATACTGGTAATAATGCTGCAAACGGTTCGGATTCTCGCCATAGCGCCCGTCGGTGGGGCGGCGTGAGGGCTGCACATAGGCCGCAGCCCAAGGACGCGGACCCAGGCTGCGCAGCGTCGTCGCGGGGTGGAACGTGCCTGCGCCAACCTCCATATCATAGGGCTGCATCATGGCGCAGCCGTTGGTTGCCCAGTAGGCTTGCAACCTCAGGATAATCTCCTGAAAGCTGCGCGGCTTGGCTGAATTGTCGCTCATGGATGCCCCCCGTGGGTGTCACCGGGCCGATGCCCTTGAAATCGCGCCCTCTACCTACGGCGCGGCGCGGGAGGGGTCAATCAGGGGGCCGTGGGTATTTTGCAGCACCGCGCTATGGCAACACCAACGCCTGTCTCTGCATATTTTAGGTGCATAGAGCGGCGATTTTGGTAAAAGCCAAGGAAATGCAATGTTGTTTGCGATTGATGCAAGGGTTACGGGTAAAATGATACGGACATTTCTGGCGGCGTTTGTCGTGATGATCGCGAGCGCGGCTGGCGCACAGACACAACAACCCGGCGCTGCGCAGGATCTGGTCTGGATCCAGATCGAGGCACAGCCGAACCTTGCCGCCATCAATGAGGCGCTGCGCCGCCGCAGCGCGGATTTGCAGGACGTCAACGGTTTTGATCTGGACAGTTCGGGATGGTATGTCGTCGCCCTTGGCCCCTACGAGGCCGAGAACGCCGTCGAAATCCTGAGCCGTCTGCGCCGCGACGGCCGCATCCCGCGCGATAGCTATATCGCGGGCAGCGAGGAATACCAGCGTCAGATATGGCCCGTCGGCTCGAACCTGCTGACCGACATTGCAGCGGCGTCTAAGCCCGAGGCCCAGAACACAGCAGATACGGCGCAGGAACCCGTGCAAGACCCGGATCAGCAGATCGCCGCGATCAAGCCTGACCCCCAACCTGAACCTCTGCCCGAACCCGAAGCGATGGACGAAACCCCGCGCGAGGCACGCGCCAGCGAAGCGCAGCTTACCCGTGACGAGCGCGCGCAATTGCAGATCGCGCTGGCATGGGCCGGGTTCTATCAGGGCCGGATCGACGCGGCCTTTGGCGCAGGCACGCGCCGCTCGATGGCCAACTGGCAATCAGAGAACCAGTTCGAGGCGACCGGCATCCTGACCACCATGCAACGGGTCGAATTGCTGCGCCAATACAACGCCGTGCTGGATGGCATGGACATGCGCCTCGTTTCAGACCCGAAAGCGGGGATCGAAATGCAGGTGCCGCTGGGTGTGGTAAAATTCGCGCGATACGAGCCGCCCTTCGCCCATTTCGACACCACCGGCGACATTCCCGCGCGTGTGCTGATGATTAGCCAAGAGGGCACGCAAGACACGCTTTTTGGTCTTTACGACATCATGCAGACGCTTGAGATCGTGCCACAGAACGGCCCGCGCGAGCGTAAGGGTGACAGCTTTACGCTGGTCGGTGAGGACGCGCGCGTCATCTCACATACCGAGGCGCGCTTTCAGAATGGTGAGATTAAGGGATTTACCCTGATCTGGCCCGCTGGCGACGAAGAGCGGCGCAGCCGTGTTCTGGGCCTGATGCAAGACAGCTTTACCCGCACCGAAGGCGTGCTGGACCCTGCCGCTGGTGCGAATGACGCCCAGAGCATTGATCTGGTTTCGGGGCTTGAGATCCGCAAGCCGCTCTTTTCGCGCTCGGGCTTTTACGTCGATGGGCAAGGGACGGTCGTGACCACCTCCGAGATCGTCGGCGCCTGCGGTCGTATCACGATTGAGGATGGGCAGGACGCGGATATTGCCGCCTCGGACGAAACGCTGGGCGTCACCGTGCTGCGCCCGCGCGCCACCTTGGCACCTCTGGACGTTGCCGCGCTTAGCGATAGCGCCCCACGCCTGCAATCCGAAGTAACCGTCGCTGGCTATTCCTATGGCGGTGTTCTGGGCGCGCCCTCGCTGATCCATGGCAAAGTGTCGGATGTGCGCGGTCTCGACGGCCAGCAGGATGTGTCGCGCCTCGCGCTCAATGCGCTTGAAGGCGACGCAGGCGGGCCGGTGATAGATGCGGGCGGTGCCGTGCTGGGCATGTTGCTGCCGCGCAAACAGGGCGGGCGCGTTCTGCCCGATGACGTCGCGTTTGCTGCCAATGCCGCAGCGTTGACGCGTCTGCTAAGCACGGCCGGGACCACGCCCGCCAGCGCCATGGCCGGTGCCGCATTGGCCCCGGCGCAGATGTCGAAACGTGCCAGCGGGATGACCGTTCTGGTCAGCTGCTGGGAGTGATTGAGGCGCAAGGAGATCCGGCGGCAGGTGACCTTGCCGCCGAAACGCTTTAAGAGCGGGCCAATCGCCCAGAACCCCGAGGCCCGGCCCCAAATGACCAAACCCCTCAAACCCAAACGCGCGCAGATCTATACCGAGCGGGATCGCGAAAACCTGCGCTGGCTCTGGTCGCGCTATCTGCGAAAGAAAGCGCCGTGGCTGTTCGTGGTGCTGGGCATGATCCTCGTGCAGGGCGTGGTTTACCAACAGTTCCTGTCCATGACCGAAAGCGGGCTGCGCGTGATCTTTGACAGTGGCAGCGTCGCAGATCTGGTGATGGTTTGCCTCGTCGTATTCTTCCTTTTCGCCTTGCGCGGCCTCATGTCCTACCTCGTGCCGCGCGTCACGATCTGGATTAGCAACGACGCGATATTCCAGATGCGCCGCGATTTGATCGCGCACATGATGGCGCTGGACCTTGCCTATTTTGAGCGCACGAAATCGGGCGAAATCATCCAGCGGCTGGTGTCGCAGACGCAGGCACTTGGCGTCTTTGTCGGACAGGCGACGGCGAATGCCGTGCGCGATGCGGTCACCGTGATCATCGTGTCGGGCTATCTGATCTGGAAGAACCCGATCCTATTTTCTACCGCGGTCGTGGTCCTGCCCTTTATCATCTGGATCATGAACTACGTCTCGGACCGGGTGAAAATCACCCAAGGCGACGCCGAAACCGCCCTTGGCGAATACATGAACGGCATCGAAGAGACCGTGAACGGCATGCGCACCGTCAAGATCGCCAGTCAGGAGGGCGTCGAGACGGACCGCCTGATGAAGGGCACGGGTACGCTGCGCACTCTGATGAACCGCGTCCAGATCACGCAGGCGCTGGTAATGCCGTCGATCGACCTCAGCTCAGCGTTTGTTTACGTGCTGGTCATCGGCGGGGGCGGCTACATGGTGCTGTCGCCCAATTTCGACATGGACGGCGCTGGTATCATCACCTTCCTGCTGGGGATGGTCATGGTATTTGATCCGGCCCGCCTGCTGGCCTTGTTTTTTGGCGCTCTGCCGTCGAACCTGGTAGTGCTGGACCGCATCCGCCGCCTATATGACGAGGTGCCGTCGATCACCGACAAAGAGGGCGCGGTCACCGAATTCGACACCGGCGGCGATATCGTGCTGGAGGATGTGCATTTCTCCTACAGCCCGGACCAGCCGCTATTTCACGGCCTGGATATGACCTTCAAGGGCGGCGACGTGTCGGCCATCGTCGGCGCAACCGGGTCAGGCAAGACGACGGTGCTGTCGCTGCTGACGCGGTTATATGACACCAAGGGCGGGCGCATCACCATCGGCGGCCAGCCCATCGACCAGCTAAAGGTCGGCGCGCTGCGCGGGGCGTTTTCGGTCGTCGCGCAGGATATCGTGATCTTTAACAATTCAATCTGGGAGAATATCCGCTACGTAAATCCCGACGCCACCGACGAAGAGGTCTGGCAAGCCGCCGAGAATGCCGAGATTGCTGACCTCATTCGGGCGCGCGGTAATGCCCCCGTTGGCCCCAAGGGCGCGCAGCTGTCGGGCGGGCAGAAACAGCGCATCGCCATCGCACGCGCGTTCCTCAGCGACGCCCCGATCCTGCTGCTGGACGAGGCAACCAGTGCGCTAGATCAGGCCACCGAAGCGCGCATCAAGAGCGCGCTGGACCGGCTGACGCGGGGCCGCACGACAATCGTGGTCGCGCACCGGCTATCGTCGATCGCGGACGCGGACCGCATCTATGTCATGGAGGCCGGGCAACTGGTCGAGTCCGGGCGGCATGACGAACTGCTCAAGCAGAACCGGCTCTATGCGCAGCTTTATCATGCGCAAAAGCAGGGATATGACAAGAAGTAGGGCCGGGCCAAATGGCGCCCGTCAGGCAATTGTTGCACCCTTGCCCCCATCTGTCCCAGCCCATACCTTCACGCCAATCATCCCTCAGAGGAGCCAAGCATGACCCAACGCCTTCACCTCGTCTTTGGCGGCGAACTGACCAATCCGTCGCAAAACGTGTTCAAGAACGTCGACGATCTGCATATTGTTGGCATCTTCCCCAACTACAAATCCGCCCATAACGCATGGAAGGCCGAGGCCCAGCGCACAGTCGACAACGCGCATATGCGCTACTTCATCGCCCACCTGCACAAGCTGCGCGACGAAGAAGTCGCCGCCTCACCCACTGAAGAGCTGGGCTGAGGCCCGCACCATGGCGCGCTCGATCAGCCTTGCAGCCTACATGGCGCTGGCCCGGCGTGGCGCGGCTGCGGAGGATTCATTCGCCCCAGCGGCCAAGCGGCCAGAGGGCGCGCTGATCTGGGGCCATGCGACCAGCCTCGAACATGCCAACGCGCTGGTGCAACTGGTCGAGCGTTTGGCGGCGCAGCGTGGCAATGCGCCCGGCATCGCAGGCGGCGGGCTACACCTGCTGCTGACCACCGGGCAGGACGTCCAATTGCCCAGACATGCACGCGCCCTGACCTATTATCAACCGCTGAGCGGCGACACGGCATCCGAGGCCGACGCGTTCCTCGCCCATTGGCGACCCGATATCTGCCTTTGGACCGGGGGGGATCTACTGCCCGCGCTACTGACCTCGGCGGACGTCGCGGGCGTGCCGCTGATCCTTGTCGATGCCGACGCGGCGATGCTTGAGCGGTCCATCTGGCGCTGGCTGCCCGATATGACGCCCGCGCTGCTGGCGCGATTTCGCAGGATCATGGCGCGCTCGACCAGAGATGCGCGTCAGTTGAAGCGGCTGGGCGTCGATGCCGACAAGGTCACGGTCACCGGTCTCTTTCAGGAAGGCGCCATCGCCCTGCCCTATAACGAGGTGCTGCGCGACGAAATGGCCACCTCGCTGCGCGGGCGCCCCATATGGCTGGCCGCGATGGTCAGACATTCCGAATTGGACACTGTCCTGACGGCGCACCGGCAGGCCAGCCGCCTCGCACACCGATTGTTCCTGATCCTCGTGCCGGACGATCCCGAGGAAACCGAGGCGTTTCGCGCGACGCTGCGGCAGGGAAACTGGCGTCATGCCATCTGGTCGCAAGGCGGGATGCCCGAAGAGGCGACGCAGGTGCTGCTGGCCGACACGCGCGGCGAGATGGGGCTGTGGTATCGCCTCGCCACGATCGCGTTGATGGGCAATTCACTGCGACCCGGCATGAGCGGGAGCGATCCGAATGGGCCTGCGGCCCATGGCGCCGCAATCGTCTATGGCCCGAATGTCGCGCACTATCTGCCCAGCTACAAGCGTTACGCAGGGGCCGGCGGCGCGCGCATCGTGCGCGATGCAGATACGCTGGCCGCCGCACTGGCGCATCTGATCGCCGCAGACCGCAGCGCCACGATGGCCCATGCCGCGTGGGAGGTTGCGACCGCAGGCGCGGAGGTGACCGACCGGATACTGGAGCTGCTTCACGACATGCTCGACGATCTGGAGCTTGGTTGATGCGCGCGCCTGCCTTTTGGCTGCGCAGTCCTTCTGCGCCCGGCCTGCGCGCGCGGTTGCTGTCGCCACTGGGGATGCTTTATGCCCGCGCCACCGCCCGGCGGCTCGCACAGGGATCGCCAACGCGCGCAGCCGTGCCGGTGATCTGCGTCGGAAACCTGAACGCAGGTGGCACGGGCAAGACGCCGACGGTGATAGCGCTGGTCCAGCATTTGGTGAACCGTGGCCGCGCCGTGCATGTGGTCAGCCGCGGCCATGGCGGACGGCTGGACGGCCCGGTGCAGGTGGACCCCGCCGCGCATGATGCCGCCGATGTCGGGGACGAACCGTTGCTAATCTCGGCCTTTGCGCCCGCTTGGGTGGCCAAGGACCGCGCCGCCGGGGCCATTGCCGCGGCCGAGGCTGGCGCCGAGGTGATCGTGCTGGATGACGGATTTCAGAACCCGTCGCTACACAAGGATCTGTCGCTGGTCGTCGTCGACGCCGTCGTCGGTTTTGGCAATGGTCGCTGCCTGCCTGCCGGGCCGCTGCGCGAGCCCGTGGGCGTCGGCCTCGCGCGGGCAGATCTGCTGTTGTCCATCGGCGGTGCGTCCGCGCAAGAGGCGTTTCAAACCGCGTGGGGCGATGCCATCGACCTGCCTCATCTGCGCGGTAGGCTTGCGCCCCTGCAGACCGGCATGGACTGGACCGGCACGCGCTGCCTGGCCTTCGCGGGGATCGGGCATCCCGAGAAGTTCTTTGCCACTTTGCGCGGTATGGGTGCCGATCTGGCCGGATTCGAGGCGCTGGACGATCACCAACCGTTCACACCCGCGCTGCTGACACGGCTGGAGGCCGAGGCTTTTCGCCTCAGCGCGCAGTTGGTGACGACCGAAAAAGACGCAGTGCGATTGCCTGCAGGATTTCGGGCCAAGGTGCTGACGCTGCCTGTGCGGCTGGAGGTCGAGGATTGGTCGGCTTTGGACACGCGGATTGAGGCGTTAGGATTGTAGCACAAACCGGGCGATGCCTGGTTCAGCCGTTTTCGCCCAGTTTAGGTGACGGATTGCTCAGCGAAAGGGCCGCATCTGAAAACCTGATCGGCGTCCGGACCCCCGGCACACCATCCGGCGCAATCTGCATCCCGCGCGCCACGACTTGCGGATCGGCGTAAACCTCGTCCAGCGTGTTGATCGGTCCGGCGGGCACACCCGCGCCCTCACAAGCCGACAAAAGCGCCTCTTTCGAGAAGGTCGCCGTCCTCTCGGTCAGCAGCGCGCTTAGCTGATCGCGCCGCGCGACGCGGCCCTCATTGCTGGTGTATTCAGGCGCTTCTGCCAATTCAGACAGGCCCAGAACACCACACAAACGCCGGTATTGCGCGTCATTGCCAACGGCGATGATGATATACCCGTCCGAGCAGTCGAACACCTGATACGGTGCGAGGTTGGGATGGAAATTCCCGATCCGCCCCGGTGCCTCGCCGGTGGACAAATAGTTCATCGACTGGTTCGCCGTCACGGCCACGGCTACGTCAAGCAGCGCCATGTCGATCTGCTGGCCCTTGCCGGTCGCTGTGCGCTGATGCAGCGCGGCGAGGATCGCGGTCGTGGCGTAAACTCCGGTAAAGATATCGGTAATCGCCACGCCCACGCGCTGCGGCTGCCCCTCGGGCGCGCCGGTGATCGACATCAGGCCCGACATGCCTTGGATGATATAGTCATAGCCCGCGCGGTGCGCATAAGGGCCGTCCTGTCCGAAGCCCGTGATCGAGCAGTAGATCAGCGCCGGGTTGACCTTGGCCAGACTGGCATAATCCAGCCCGTATTTGGCAAGGCCCCCGACCTTGAAATTTTCGATGACGATGTCGGCCTCGGCCACCATGTCCCGCACTTTTGCCTGACCCTCGGGCGTGCGGAAATCAGCCGTCACGCTGGTCTTGCCGCGGTTGCAGCCGTGGAAATAGGCGGCCGAGCGATCGCCCTCACGCTCAATGAAGGGCGGGCCCCAACGACGGGTATCATCGCCCTCGGGGCTTTCGACCTTGATCACCTCGGCCCCTAAATCGGCCAAGGTCTGACCGGCCCAAGGGCCAGCCAGAATGCGGGCCAACTCAATGACTTTTAGGCCAGCGAGGGGCGCCGCGCTCATTCTGCCAGCTTCTCGTCGATGATCGTCTTCAGCTCGGAATAGGCCATGTTGCTGTATTGCGTTCCGTCGATCATCAGCGTCGGGGTGGACGAAATCTCGTCGGCATCCTTGTTCTGGTTGAACCACGCCAACAGCGTCTCGGCCTTTTCGGAATCCTCGAAACAGGCGTTGATCTGGTCCTCGTCCAGACCGGCGACCTTGCCGATGCGGCGCAGGTTGTTCGAAATCGTCACGGCATCATCCGCTGCCAGCCATTCCTTTTGCTGCTCATAAAGCATGTCGGAAATGCCAAAGAACCGATCCGGTCCCGCACAACGCGCCAGCATCGACGCCCAAAGGCCGACGCGGTCGAAATAGACGTCGCGGTAGATGAAATGCACTTTGTCGGTGTCGATGTAGTCGCGCTTCAGCTCCTGAAAGGTGGTCTGGTGGAACGTCGCGCAATGCGGGCAGGTAAAGGATGCGTATTCGGTGATCGTCACCTTGGCATCCTCAGGCCCCATGGTCATTTCGGTGATCGACGAGGTGTCGACGTCGGCATAGTCGGTTGCTTGGGCGACTGCGGCGCCCACGGGCTGCTGGCCGCCCAGCTGCCACCATGCCGCGCCGCCAACGATGGCCGCGAGGGCAGCCCCGATCAATACTCTCCGCTTCATTGTGGTATTCCTTTTGGATCAGCGTTTAGCTCTGGATAATACGTTTTGCGCAAGGGCTTCAAGCGCTGCGCGCAGGCCTGCATCAGCTATCGGCGCGGCGATGCGTCGCGCCTCGGCCACAGTCGCCGGATCTGGCGCGCGTGGCACAGGTTTCGGCGCGCGATGTTGAAAGCTGACCTGCCCATCGGCAAAGCCGGTCGGTGCCGTCTGGGTAATGGTGATGCGCGAGATGGCGTTGTAGCCATAGACGCCGTTGACCTTTGCGCGCAGCGTTTCCTTCTGCATCTCCAGCATCGGAGCCTGCGCGCCGGTGGTCAGCAGGGTCAGCGTCGCGCCCATGCCGCCGCGTCCGTAGTCTACCTTGACCGGGCGCGCGATGGCGGCGATATCCTCGCCCACAATCTCGGTCCACTGGGTCAGCAGGCGCGATTCGGCAAAGCCGCGGCTCTCGGATGTCTTGCGAATCCGGTCCTGGAGCAGCGTGCTGGAGCGTGCGAAACCCTTGGTGGTGGCGCGGCGGGGCGGCATTGGTTGACCTCCTGTGGCTAAACGCCATTTTAGGGCATGGGCCGTGTCATGCCAGCAGATATCCCGAATAGGACATAAAGAATGCGTGAGACGGTAAATGCCGCCGATTTGTCCCAACCCAAGGCGGCTGACCTGCTGGACTGGTATGACCGTTACGCGCGCGACATGCCATGGCGCGTCGGTCCTGCCGCGCGCAAGGCTGGCGATCTGCCCGATCCCTACTGTATCTGGCTGTCCGAGGTGATGTTGCAACAGACGACCGTTGCCGCCGTCACCGCCTATTTCCAGCGGTTTACAGCGCGCTGGCCCACAATCGCCGATCTGGCCGCCGCCGAAGATGGCGACGTCATGGGTGAGTGGGCGGGCCTTGGATATTACGCCCGCGCGCGGAATTTGCTGAAATGCGCGCGGGTTGTGGTGGCAGAACATGGTGGGCATTTTCCCAGCGACCACGCGGCGCTGCTGAAGCTGCCCGGTATCGGTCCCTACACCGCCGCCGCGATATCCGCGATCGCGTTTGATGCACCTGAGACCGTGGTGGACGGCAATGTTGAGCGTGTGATGGCGCGCCTGCATGATATCCACACCCCTCTACCAGCCGCCAAACCAATACTGATCGCCGCCGCAACCGCGCTGACGCCCCGCAAACGCCCCGGCGATTATGCGCAAGCGGTGATGGATTTGGGCGCAACCATCTGCACCCCGCGCAGCCCGGCCTGCGGCATCTGCCCTTGGCGCGAGCCTTGCGTCGCGCGCGCAAACGGCACAGCGCCCGAACTGCCCAAGAAAACGCCCAAGAAGGCCAAGCCGATCCGCCTTGGCATCGCCTATGTCGTGCAACGCAGCGACGGCGCGATCCTGCTGGAGCGGCGGGAGGGTCGCGGCCTTTTGGGCGGTATGCTGGGCTGGCCCGGCAGCGACTGGAGCGAAGACGCACCCGCACCCGCCCCACCCTTGAATGCCGATTGGCAAGGGCTACCAGAGGAGGCGCGCCACACCTTTACCCATTTTCATCTGCGCCTTGGAATCGAAGTGGCACAGGTCGGAATGGAGGCCATGCCATCGCGCGGCGACTTCATCCCGCTCGCTCAGTTTCAGCCCGCGCAACTGCCCACAGTCATGCGTAAGGTGTTCGATCTCTCGCGTGGCGCGCTGCGCGAAATCGGCTAGACTACGCGCATTATGCAACGGAGCCGCCCCATGTCCACCGCCGCCCAGATAAGGCAAGCCATCCCCTTCTGGATGTCGCTACTGCTAATCCCGCTTGCGGTGCTAGGCGCGATGCTGGGCGGCTGGACCGTGGTCTTGCTGCCAATCTTTACGTGGTATTTCTTTTCGCTGCTCGATGCGATGCTTGGCCTCAACGCCGATAATCTGGACTTGGAGAGCGACACCAGGTGGTATCGCGCCATCACGCTGGTCTGGGCGCCGGTGCAGTTTGTCCTGCTCTTCTGGATGATCTGGTATGTGCCCCAAGCCGCGCATCTGGGCACGCTGGAGACAATCGTGCTGTTCTTTGGCGTCGGCGTCATCACCGGCACGATCGGCATCACCTACGCGCATGAGTTGATGCACCAAAAGCCCAAGGTCGAGCGTTGGATGGGCGATCTGTTGCTGGCCATGGTCCTTTATTCGCATTTCCGGTCCGAACATCTGCAAGTGCATCATCGCCACGTCGCCACCCCGCGCGACACAGTGACAGCGCGGTACAACGAGGGGTTTCACCGCTTCTTTTTTCGCGTGCTGCCACAGTCCGCGAAATCCGCTTTTCGCGCCGAAGCAGCGATGCTGGCGCGCAAGGGTCGCAAATGGACGCATCTTAGCAATCCGTTCTTTCGCTACTGGGCGCTACAGGCCGCGATGCTGGCCTTTGCCCTGATCCTCGGCGGATGGGTCGGCCTCGCCCTATTTCTCTGGCAGGCGCTGGTCGCGATCTGGCAGCTGGAGCTGGTCAACTACGTCGAGCATTACGGCCTGACCCGCGAGCATCTGGGGGGCGGCAAGTATGAGCATGTCAAACCGCGCCACAGCTGGAACGCGACGCATAAGGCGACGAACTGGCTGCTGATCAACCTCCAGCGCCATTCAGACCATCATTACAAGCCCGACCGCCGCTTTCCATTGCTGCAAAACTATTCCGAGGATGACGCGCCGCAGCTGCCTTATGGCTATCCAATCATGACAACGGCCGCGATGGTGCCGCCCCTTTGGCGGCGCGTGATGAACCGACGTGTGCGGGCATGGCGCAAGACACATTACCCGCAGATCACCGACTGGCAGCCCTACAACAAGGCCAGCAATCCACCCCCGGCTTGAAGGCGCGGGGGCGGAGGACTAGCGTGGGGCAAACACCAGCCCAAGGTTACCTCATGCCAGATTCGTCGCAGCTATTTCCGCATCTGTTCAGCCCCTTCACAATCGGCGCGGTCGAGGTGCAGAATCGTATCCTGTCGACTGGCCATGACACGTCGATGGCGCACGCCGGGCAGGTGACGGACGCGATGATTGCCTATCACGAGGCACGGGCGCGGGGCGGCGCGGGCCTGATCGTGTCTCAGGTCGTCGGGGTGCACGAAACCGCGCGCTATACCTCGCACGTTCTGATGGGCACGGACGATGATTGTCTGCCGGGGTTCGAGAAACTTGCGCAGACCGTCCATGCCCACGGCACCCGCATCTTTGCCCAGCTCTTTCATCCGGGGCGCGAGATCATGGAGGTCGCGGACGGCACCGCGCCGGTGGCCTATTCGGCGTCGGCCACGCCCTCGGACAGATTCCACGTCATTCCGCGCGCCATGACCCAGCGGATGATCCGCGAGGTGGTGGAGGGCTACGCCGCCGCCGCACGGCGGATGCAGCGTGCGGGTCTGGACGGAGTCGAGATCGTCGCCAGCCACGGCTACCTCCCCGCGCAATTCCTCAGCCCGCATGTGAATCTGCGCGAGGATGACTATGGCGGCAGCGCGGAAAACCGGATGCGTTTTGTCCGCGAGGCGATTGACGCCGTGCGCGATGCAACTGGCAGCGGCTTTGTGATCGGCCTGCGCATTTCGGGCGATGAGCATACGCATGACGGGATGGAAGACGCGGAAAGCCTTGAGGTGATCCGCGCGCTTGCGCCCAGCCTCGATTATGTCAGCGTCATCGCTGGCACTTCGGCCACCATGAGCGGCGCGATCCATATTGTGCCGCCGATGTTTGAACAGGCCGCATACCTCGCCCCCTTCGCCCACGCGGTAAAGCAGGCCGTGGACATCCCCGTGATGGTCGCGGGCCGCATCAACCAACCGCAAGAGGCCGAAGGCATCGTCGCCTCGGGGCAGGCCGACATGTGCGGCATGACCCGTGCACTGATCTGCGATCCCGCAATGCCCGGCAAGGCGCGTGAGGACCGGCCCGACGATATCCGCGCCTGCATCGGCTGCAATCAGGCCTGCATCGGGCATTTTCACAAGGGCGTGCCGATCTCGTGCATCCAGTTCCCCGAATCGGGGCGCGAGCTGCGCTATGGGACGTTGCGCAAGGCAGATGCGTCCAAGTCGGTCTTGGTCGTCGGCGGCGGCCCGGCGGGGATGAAGGCCGCCGCGACTGCTGCCGCGATCGGGCATCATGTGACTCTTCATGAGGCCGCCGCACAGCTGGGCGGTCAGGCGCTGCTGGCGCAGCTGTTACCGGGGCGCAGTGAATTCGGCGGGATTGTCAACAATCTCAGCCGCGAGATGGCGCGCGCGGGCGTCACCGTGCATCTCAACAGCGAAATGACCGCCGAAGCGGTGGCAAAGGCCGCCCCGGATGCCGTCATCGTCGCCACCGGCGGTACAGCGCGGATGCCGCAGGGGATGGAGTTCGGCGAGGATGCGCATATCGTCACGGCTTGGGATGTGCTGCGCAGTCACGCCAATGTCGGTGGGTCGGTCACCATTGCCGATTGGCGCGCCGATTGGGTGGGCCTCGGCGTCGCCGAGCTGCTGGCCAGCGCGGGCCGCCGCGTACGCTTGTGTGTAAACGGCACCCATGCGGGCGAAATGCTGCAAAGCTACGTGCGCGATGCGATGGTGGGCCGCGTCCAGAAACTGGGGGTCGAGATCATCCCTTACGCCCAACTCTATGGCGCGGACGAAGACACCGCCTATTTCATCCACGCCGCCAACGGCGAGGCAATGCTGGTCGAGGACACCGAGACACTGGTCCTGGCGCAGGGAACGGACGTGTCGGACGCGTTGCTGACCGCGCTGGACGGTTATGCGGGGCAAGTCATCGGCATCGGTGACTGCATGGCGCCAAGGACGGCAGAAGAGGCTGTTCTGGACGGGTTAAAGGCCGCTTGGGCGCTGTAAGTGCCGCTGTGGAATTTGAGTATTTTCAGAACGTTGAAAGCCTGCCGGGAACACTTTCTACGTTCTGAAAATACTCAATGGAGCGGCGCCTCAGATACATGTTAAGCCCAATACAAATTATGGCCCCGCAAAAAAAGACGCCCCACCGAAATATCGGCAGGGCGCAGTTAAATGGTGCCTAGCGTCAGACCACAGGCACCGGCGGTGTTCTTGTTTATCTGGTGAAAACCTTAGTTCGGGCGGTCGGCCATCTCGGCGCGGATTTGCTGGCGCAAAAGGTCGATCGGCACACGCTTGCCGTCCTTCTTGAAATGCCAGTAAGTCCAGCCATTGCAACTTGGCGCGCCTTCCAGATGGGCGCCGACCTGATGTATCGAGCCTTTGATATCATCGCCGATCAGCGTGCCGTCGGCGCGCACCTTTGCCTTGTGGCGCTGGTTCAGGGAATACAGTTCCTCGCCCGGGCGCAGCATGCCGCGCTCGACCAATTGACCGAAGGGCACGCGCGGCTCGGCGCGTTTGGATGTGCTGACCTGCAGGGCCTCGCGGTCGAATTTGCGGATACCTTTCAGGCGCTTTTCAGCAACCTTGCGATAGGCCTCTTCGCGCTCGATCCCGATGTAGTCGCGGCCCAGCATCTTGGCCACGGCACCGGTCGTGCCGGTGCCAAAAAACGGGTCCAGCACAACATCGCCGGGGTTGGTGCTGCCCACGATGACGCGGTGCAGCAGGCTTTGGGGCTTTTGGGTCGGATGTGCCTTGTCGCCGGCCTCGTCCTTCAGCCGCTCGTGGCCGGTGCAGATCGGTAGCACCCAGTCGCTGCGCATCTGCACACCGTCATTCAGCGCCTTCAGCGCCTCATAGTTAAAGGTGTATTTGCCGCCCTCCTGCTTGGAGGCCCAGATCATCGTTTCATGCGCGTTGGTCAGGCGCTTGCCGCGAAAATTCGGCATCGGGTTCGACTTGCGCCAGACCACGTCATTCAGGATCCAGTAACCAGCATCCTGCAATGCGGCCCCGACGCGAAAAATGTTGTGGTAGGATCCGATGACCCAGATCGCACCGTTCGGCTTTAGCAGGCGACGCGCCGCTTTCAGCCATTCACGCGTGAACTTGTCATAGACGGCAAAGCTGTCGAACTGGTCCCAGGCATCATCGACGGCGTCGACTTGACTGTTATCCGGCCGGTGCAAATCGCCCTTGAGCTGTAGATTATAAGGCGGATCGGCAAAGATCAGATCGATCGAATTTTCCGGCAGCGCATTCATTGCGTCGATGCAATCGCCGCTCAGAATCTGATTCAAAGGGAGAGTCTGAGCCCCCTCAATGGTGGTCATCTTTGTCATATTATGCCTCTGTCCCGGCGCGTTTTTGCGCTCTGTCTGCTTGTGGATAAAGATCGGCTAAAGGCGATTCGCCGTCAATTTCTTTTTTGAATCAGCAGGTTAGTTATTTATCTTGATACAAGATATTGTGGACAGGTTTGAACGAACGTCTATGGTGAGGGGTCACGCCCAGATTTCGCAGCGCCTCTTTGTGGCTTTTGGACGGATAACCGGCGTTCGTTTCCCAGCCGTAGCCGGGATAGTGTTGCGCCAAATCCCACATGACACAATCTCGACATATTTTGGCCATGATTGAGGCCGCCGAAATGGAAACCGACAGCGCATCGCCCTTGATGATGGCGCGCGCCGGAATGGTCAGGCCGCGCGGGATCATGTTGCCGTCGATCAATGCCATGTCCGGGCGGCGCGGCAGGCCGTCGACAGCGCGCTGCATCGCCAGATGCGAGGCGCGCAGGATGTTCAGCTCATCTATCTCCGCGACGCTGGCATGTGCGATGCTGACCTCGGCGCAAGCAGCGATAGCGTCATAGCGCGCGCGGCGACGCGCGGCGCTCAACTTCTTGGAGTCGTTCAGGCCTTCGGGGATGCGCGCGGGATCCAGAACGACAGCGGCTGCCGTCACAGGCCCGGCCAACGGGCCGCGCCCGACCTCGTCGACGCCCGCGATGATGCCCGCACCAGCGGCGCGCGCCGCGTCCTCAAATGAATAGTCCGGACCTGCCATGCGCCGCAGAAAGCACGCCCCGCGTTTAAAAGCCAGCGCCCAAAGAAAAAGGGCCCAAGCCGGGCCCTTCTCGAACGTACCTATTTAGCTGGCATCAGTTGCTGTAGCCATAGGGCCGTGCGCTATAGCGATGTTGGTCTCCATATTGGTATTGGGGCGCGCGACGCTGGGCCCGGCGTTCCCGCACGATGCGGCGATGATCGGCATAGCCCTGACGATAGGCACGATCCACTGCTGACTTGTGGTGCTTGCGCTTGTGCTTGCGCATATGTTTGCGTTCATGTTTGCGCACATGTTTGGGTTCGGCCCGATACGGGCGATAGGTGCGGTAGGCGTTGTTGTTGTAGTAGCGTGGGGCAACCTGGCGCTTGTCCTTGCGCGCTTCTTGGATCACGGCGCCTACGATGACGACACCAGCGATAGCCGCCAGTGCGCGCGCCAGATCCCTGTCGCTCGCCGCCTGCGCGGGGGCCGCCGTCATGCCCGTGACGGCGATCGAGGCCGCGACGATGAGTGAAATGAATTTGCGTGACATTGATACGATTCCTTTCGATGTGATGAACAAAGACGTATTTTCAGGCTGGCCCCCTGCGCCCGGCCTAGCAATAACAGCGGTCTGTTATCGGATAACAACGTCGCACCGCGCCAAGGGTTATTGTATAGCGGCGCGCGCTTTGTCATTCTCAGGACCATGATGAAAACACTTATCCCTCTGGCCCTTGTGGCCCTCATGGCCGGCCCCGCCAGCGCCGCCTGCCTCGCTGAATACAAGGCCAAGCGGGACAACCCGCTTGAGCTGTTTTATGGCACCGCCAAGATCAACGGCGCCTGCACCAAGGCCGCCGCCAGCGCCCAGCTGAGCCGTAAACTCAAGGCTGAGGGGTTGACCTTGCTCAAGGTGCTATCGGTGTCCAAGCAATGACGGACGATGCCGTCTCGGCCGCTGATGCACGCCGGTCGGGCAGCCGGGTCGTGACATTCGGCGTCGTTGCGATCGTCGCGATCCTGACGCTAGCCGCCGTGCTGCTGTTTCTGACACTTCCCGACGCCGGGGCATTCAACGCGCGGGTCGAGCGGATATTTGTCGAGAACGACGCGCTGACCAGCGGCACCGACATCAAGCTGCTGGAAATCCTCGCCCTGTCCGGCACTGCGTTCAGCGAAACACTGGTCAGTTACCGCATGGTGATCTTTGTGCTGCTGGTCTTTAGCACCGCCCTACTGATCGCCGCACTGGTGTTCCTCGTCATGCTTACCTTGCTCAATCGCCGCATGGCCCAGATCGAGCGGTCGGGCATTCAGGTCAGTTCCCTTCTTATAAGCCGGGTCGAGAAGTCGGTCTATTTGAACAATATGGGATTCAAGCTGACCGATGCGGCGATGGAGACGCTTTCGGTGCTGGCCGAGGCGCGCATGGATGGTGATATCCTGTCAGGCGCCGAAATTGAGGGCATGATCTCGGGTCGTCGCCCCTCAGACTGCGAAGAGGCGGCGGGCGCAACGCGCATCAAGCGGCTGCGCGATACGCTGGGCAATCAGATGGTCAGCGAGCTGCTGGTCAAGAACATCGCACGGCAGGGCTATGTCCTTGCCATAGACAAGGATGTCATTCGCGTCATTTGATGGGCTGCAAAGGGTAAAGTCACCTGCCCTCTAATATCAGCCGCCCGTCAGGGCCTGATCGCGGAATGCACGTGTGGTCAGGATGAGCCCTGCGAGGGTTTCCATCTTGGTCAGTGCGGCACTCATATCCTCGGGCGCGATGCCCGACCCAGCCAGCAGGTGACGCGCGGCAAAATCGACCTCGGCCACCCCTTCGGCGCCGGTCATTGGTGCGATCTGAAAGCTGGCGCGCAGCCAGATGCCATCCATGACCGTGCGCAACTGAAAGGCAATTCGTGCGGCCTCACCCTCGGGAACGAGGGGGCGTAGCGCGCTCATCAGATTGCTGCGCATGCGCGCGTGCACGACCGTCTGGATACGCTGGCTTTGCCTGTTATGCGGCACATCCGAGCAGAGCGATATCCAAGCGTGGCAGATTTCCTGCTGAAACACCGGCGCGGCGAAATTGCCGACGATGATGGCATAGAGCCGCTCCAGAGGAGTCACGGCATGGTGCAACAGCTCGGTCACGCAATCGCGCAGCACGGTGTTGGCCTTGCGCTGGACCCCTTCAAACAGGGCGTCCTTATCCTTGAAATGATGCAGCACCACGCCCTTGGATACGCCCGCGATCTTGGCGACGCGGTCCAGCGTCGTTCCACGGATGCCGTGCCGCACCAATGCGTCGAAGGCAGCCTGCGAGAATTCGGCACGCCTGATATCTCTGATCGATTGCCGTGCCATACGCCTGCCGCCTTGCTAAGCGGCCACTCTATCGCGGCGGCGGCGGGGCCACAATATTTACCTTTTGACTATAATACTGACCATTGGTAAGTATTTCTAAGCACCGCTCGGGAAAGGACCCATCATGCAGGCCGATTTCGTCATCATCGGGTCAGGATCCGCCGGGTCGGCCATGGCCTATCGGCTGTCCGAGGACGGCAAGCACAGCGTTCTGGTGCTGGAATTTGGCGGCAGCGATGCGGGGCCGTTCATCCAGATGCCCGGCGCGCTGAGTTATCCGATGAACATGAAGCGATACGACTGGGGCTACACCTCGCAGCCCGAGCCGCATCTGAACAATCGCCGCCTCGCCGCGCCACGCGGCAAGGTGATCGGCGGATCGTCGTCGATCAACGGGATGGTCTATGTGCGCGGCCATGCGCGCGATTTCGATCATTGGGAAGAAAGCGGCGCGAGCGGATGGGGCTTTAGAAACGTGCTGCCATACTACAAGCGGATGGAGACGTGGGACGGTAACGGGCATGGCGGCGATCCCGCTTGGCGCGGCACCGATGGACCATTGCATGTCACGCGCGGGCCCCGGCTCAATCCGCTGTACGACGCCTTTGTGCAGGCCGGGCAGCAGGCGGGGTATGAGTTGACCGACGACTATAACGGCGAAAAGCAGGAGGGTTTTGGCCCGATGGAGCAGACCGTTTACAAGGGACGGCGCTGGTCTGCGGCCAATGCATATCTGCGGCCCGCGCTGAAACGGCCCAATTGCGATATGCTGCGCTGTTTCGTGCGACGCGTCATCATCAAGGAGGGGCGCGCGACCGGGGTCGAGATTGAACGCGGTGGGCGCGTTCAGGTGGTCACAGCGAACCGCGAGGTGGTGCTGGCCGCCTCTGCCTTTAACTCGCCCAAGATCCTGATGCACTCGGGCATCGGCCCTGCCGCGCATCTGGCCGAGCATGGTGTGGATGTGATTGCCGACCGGCCCGGCGTAGGCGGCAACCTGCAAGATCATCTCGAGCTTTATATTCAGCAGGCCTGCACGCAGCCGATCACGCTGTTCAAGCATTGGAACCTCTGGTCAAAGGGGATGATCGGGGCGCAATGGATGCTGGGAAAATCCGGCCTCGGCGCGTCGAACCAATTCGAAAGCGCGGCATTTCTGCGCTCGCGACCGGGTGTTGAATATCCCGATATCCAGTATCATTTCCTGCCGCTGGCCGTGCGCTATGACGGGAAAATTGCCGCCGAAGGTCATGGATTTCAGGCGCATGTCGGGCCGATGCGGTCGGCCTCGCGCGGGCGGGTCAGCCTGAGTTCGGGCGATCCGATGGCGGCCCCGCATATCGCGTTCAATTACATGGCGCATGATACCGATTGGCAGGATTTCCGCCGCTGCATTCGCCTGACCCGCGAGATTTTCGGGCAGGCGGCGTTCGATCCCTATCGCGGCAAAGAGATCCAGCCCGGCGAAGACGTGCAGAGCGATGAGCAGCTCAACGCCTTTATCGCGGAGCACGCCGAGAGCGCGTATCATCCCTGCGGCACCTGCAAAATGGGCGCAGTCGATGACCCGCAAGCGGTCGTCGATCCTGAATGCCGCGTGATCGGGGTCGATGGCCTGCGCGTCGCCGACAGCTCGATCTTTCCGCGCATCACGAATGGCAACCTGAACGGCCCCAGCATCATGACGGGCGAAAAGGCGGCAGATCACATCCTTGGCCGCGATCCTCTGCCCGCCTCGAACCAGCAACCTTGGATGCATCCCGCGTGGCGCACGACGATCAAGGCCGCTGAACCGGCCTAGTCCTTGCTGCCTTTGGGCGGGCCGCTGCGCGGCTTGCCGAATGGCTTTGCGCCGGGTTTGCCAGCAGGTTTGCCGCCCGGTTTACCACCAGGTTTTGCGCCCGGTTTGCCAAAGGGTTTACCGGCTGACTTACTCGCAGGGGCGCCCGGCTTGCTGGTATAGCCCTCACCTGCCTTGGTCGCCGCGCGGGCGCGGTTTTTCTTGCTGGAGGGTTTTCCAACAGGGGTCTTGTCCTTGGTATAGCTACCCGGCTTGCCCGCGAATTTCGGCTTGGGCGCGGCATCGGTAACGGCACCGTCGCGGGTGAAATCGGGCTTTGGCCCCTTGTGACGCGGCTTGGCCGGTGCGTCGGTCTTGGGCTTTTTATAGCGCGGCGCGGGCGCGTCATCATATTGCACCTTGGCGGTGCTTTTAGGTGCGCTCGGCTTGGGCGCGCGGTTTTCCTCGGGCGGCAGGATGGCGGGCAGGTCGTCCAGCTGGCTGGCAGGCGGGGGGCCTTTGCGCGCGGGTTTTTTCCACTCGGGCTTGGGTCCGGAATGGGACGTGGGCTTGCCGCCCGGTTTGCCTGCGGGACGCTGAGCCATCGCAGGGGGCTGAGCCAATTCGGCCACCTCTGCGCCGTCCTCGACGCGCATATTGTCGCCAATGGACGCCTTAAAACCAGCAGCGGCGGGCTTGCGCAGTTCCACATAGCTTTCGGTATCGCCAATACGGATCGCGCCGATATCTTCGCGCGTTATTCCGCCCGCCTTGCAGAGCATGGGCAGAAGGCGACGCGGCTCGGCCCCCTTGGCGCGACCGCCCGAGACCGAGAACCAGACGCTGGGGCCAAATGCGGCGCGCGGCGCGGGCTTTTCGCCCGGATCGCCGAGGTCTTCGGGCGCGGAATGTTTGCTGTGGAACATGCGCAAGTAGGCGGCTGCGATCTGTTCGGAAGAGAACCGCTCGATCAACTTGGCAACTGGACCCGCCTCACTTTCAGTGATCGCCTCGGACCATGCCTCATCGTTCAGCATCCGCTCTTCGTCTTTGGCGGTCACGTCGTCGGCCGAGGGCGCGGAGCCCCATTCGGCGCGCAGCTTGGCCCAATTCAGAATGCGCTCGGCCTTTTTGCGTGCCACCGGGGGCACTATCAAAACGCTGACGCCCTTGCGTCCGGCGCGGCCGGTGCGGCCAGAACGGTGCAGCAGCGTCTCGTGGCTGCCGGGCAATTCGGCGTGGACGACCAGATCGAGGTTAGGCAGGTCGATGCCGCGTGCGGCCACGTCGGTGGCAACGCAGACGCGGGCACGCCCATCGCGCATGGCTTGCAGCGCGTGCGTACGCTCGGACTGCGACAATTCACCTGACAGGGCCACAACGGCAAAGCCACGATTTGACAGGCGTGTGGTCAGGCGGGCGACCATGGCGCGCGTATTACAAAATACGAGAGCGTTCGGCGATTCGTAGTAGCGCAGCACATTGATGATCGCGTTCTCGCCGTCGCGGGGCGACACATTCAGGGCGCGGTATTCGATATCGGCATGCTGGCCCGCCTCGGCGGCAGCGGTACTGATGCGCACGGCGTCCTTTTGATAACCTTGCGCCAGCTTGGCGATGGCAGCGGGAACGGTGGCCGAAAACAGCAGCGTCTGGCGCTGCTCCGGCGCCTCGCCGAGGATGAATTCCAGATCCTCGCGGAAACCCAGATCGAGCATCTCATCGGCCTCGTCCAACACCACGGCGCGCAAGGCGCTGAGGTCGATGGAACCGCGCATGATATGATCGCGCAAACGGCCCGGCGTGGCGACGACGATATGCGCACCGCGCTGCAGCGCGCGCCGCTCGTCGCGCATGTCCATGCCGCCGACACAGGACGCCAGCACCGCGCCCGCCCCGGCATAGAGCCACGACAACTCGCGCTTTACCTGCAAGGCCAGCTCGCGCGTCGGCGCGATAATCAAGGCCAGCGGCGCGGCAGCTTCACTGAATTTTTCGGCCTCACCCAGCAGCGTCGGCGCGATGGCGAGGCCAAAGCCCAACGTCTTGCCCGATCCCGTCTGCGCCGACACCAACAGGTCCGAGCCGGTCAGGTCCGGATTCGTCACAGCCTCCTGAACGGGGGTGAGCGTGGTGTATCCACGGGCGGCGATGGCATCGGCGAGAGCTGTTTTCACGGGGTAAGGATTTTCTGCTGTTTCATGGGTGGGCACCAATACGGGAACCCCAAGGTGCGGCCTCTATACCTTTGTGTCGCAGATGTATAGCGGCGCAATGCCGCGCGCAGTGCGCCGCTATCCAGTCCTAAAACAGTTGCAGCACACCCCAGCCTGCCAGTAGCAGCGCGGCGAGGCCCAGCACCAGATATCGCTTGGGGATGCCCAGATGCGCAATCCGCTCGCCCACAAACTGCGCAAGGATCGCCATGCCGAAATAACGCAGCCCTCGCGACAACGCGATCGCGATGATGAAAACTACTGGATTGGCACCGATCACGCCCGCGCCCAGCGTCGCCAGCTGCAACGGTGCAGGCAGAAACGACACGAGGAACACTGACCAGAAGAGGCCACCACCCGACAAATTCTGCGCCATGTCGTTGAAACTGTCCTCAAGGCCCAGTTGGCGCATGACCGGATGCACAACCGGATCGGCCAGCAAAAGGCCAACGAGGTAGAACAGGATCGCCCCGACCATGCAGGCCAGCCAGATGATCAGCGCGATCCTCAGCGCGCGGCGCGGATGGCCCACCATCAGCGGCACCACGATAGCCTCAAGCGGGATGGGCAGCACCGTGCTTTCGGCCAGTGACAGCGCGGCGAGCCCTGCCTTGCTGCGCGACAGGCGCGCCGTCCAGCCGGACTGATCAGCGCTGGGTTTGCCCGTGTCGGAACGTATCGAGGGATTTTGGCTCATGCGGGTGGCCCCTTGGGCGATGGATTGAGGGATATGATAGGGCGCAACGCGACCCTGCACCGCGCAGTTCCGGATTGAATGTTGGAATGGTCGCGGGGGCGGACCAACCCCATATTGGTTTTTATGCAACACCTTTTCATTCGCAATAGAGTGCGGGAACCATTCAGCAGCACCGCGTGTTGGGGAGACAATAAATGATCGCATCAAACCGCAAGATCGCGACGCCGAGAAGGAGCACTACACCGAAACGAAAGAGTTGAGCAGAGCACATGGACCCTATTTCAAAAAACCTCAAGCGCGCCTATCGCGAGACAGAGCCGCCACAGTTGCCACCCGAGCTGGCAGAATTGCTGCGCAAGCTGCGAGAGCAGGACGAAGGCGGCCAGAGCTAGACCGGTATCCCATGGGACGTCACGGCTAACGTGGGACCGTGTCCGCATATTGCACTTCGGAACCTGCACCTCGCCCCCTGCGTTAACGTTGGCCACAGTGTCTGAACGCGGCAGAGTCTAAGAGGCGGCATGGCGGATCAGATTTCTCAGAATTATCAGAACTTTCTGGACGACCTGCCAGATGTCTCGGTGCTGTTGACAGCGTCCGAGGTTTATCCGGCGATGGAACGTGCCTTTCTCGCAGCGCAGGACCAGATTTCCGCAGGTTACCGCGTGTTTGATCTGTCGACTAAATTGCGCAGCAACGAGGGCCGCGCGATCGGTGAGGACTGGTTTGATCTGATCGTGTATGTCCTGCGGCAAGGCGTCGAGGTGAAGTTCGTCATCTGCGATTTCGACGCGGTTCTGGCACCCGAGCTTCACCAAGATTCGTGGAAAACGCGCCGCGCCTTTGTCGCCGCCCGCGAACTGGCTGGGCCGGATGCGCGGCTGAATGTCACCAACGCCGCCCATTCCGCGCGCACCGGCATCCTGCCACGGCTGCTTCTGTGGCCGCGCCTCGTCAAAGAGGTGAACAAGACGGCGGCCAAGCTGAACGACATGACCCCATCTGCCCGTGCGCGCGTATTGGAGTGCAGTCCCGGACTGCGTCCTATGCTGCGCGATACGGGCGACGGCACGCTGGCTGCGCGGCGCTGGCCCATACCGAAGCTGATCCCCGGCACGCATCATCAAAAGATCTGTGTGATTGACCAGCGCGTCGCCTTTATCGGTGGTCTGGATCTGAACGAGCGACGCTATGACGACAAAAGCCATCAGCGCGATCGGGAAGAGACGTGGCAAGACGTTCAGCTACGTTGCACCGGCCCGGTCGCCAAGGATGTGCACAGCCATCTGGAGGAATTTCTGGCCGTCGTCGCGGGCACCAAGGCAGCCACCGCCGAGGGCCGCCTGCTGCGCACCCTCTCGCGCAAGCGCAAGACGGACTGGCGCTTTCTGGGGCCAAAGCCGCTGGTCCACACGATCTCGGACGATCATCACCGCCTGATCGCGCGCGCGCGCGGGCTGATCTATCTTGAAACGCAATTTCTGCGTGACCGACCGCTATGCGATCGACTGGCGCGGGCAGCGCGGGATAATCCAGCGCTGACGCTGATCGTGGTCGTGCCCGCCGCACCCGAAGAGGTCGCGTTCTATGGCGCCACCGGATCGGACAAGCGGTATGGCGAATTCCTGCAGGCCAAATGCGTGACCATGCTGCGCGGCGCCTTTGGCGAGCGGATGACGATATGCTCGCCCGTTCGACCCAAGGCACTGGAGTCCAAAGCGCGCGACACGCTCTGCGGCTCGCCCATCATCTATGTGCACTCCAAGGTGTCGATTTTTGACGCAGATCGCGCGATCGTATCATCGGCTAACCTGAACGGACGCTCGATGAATTGGGATACCGAGGCGGGCGTCATGCTGAACGACCCGGCCCATGTCGAGGATCTGCGCCAGCGCATCTTTGGTCACTGGCTGGGCGCGGATGCCGGCCCCGAGTTCTTCGCCGCCGAGAGCGCCGCTGCCCTCTGGGCGGAACGCGCGCGCCGCAACGCCGAGATCGCGCCAGAGGATCGTCGCGGATTCCTTGTGCCCTATGAAGTGCGTCCGGCTGTGGAATTCGGACGCCGCCTGCCCGGAGTCCCTGAATCGATGGTTTGAGACGCACCAACCGCGCCCGACAACAGAGTTTACAATAAGGAGACTACCATGACCGACCAATACACCCCCCATGATCCCGCAATGCCGGACACCCCTGCCTCCGAAGCGGCGTATGCCGCCGGACAGGAGGCCGCACATAACAAATGGTTGCTGCTGATCATCGGTATCGTCACGCTGATCGGTGGCCTGCTCGCTATCGCCATGCCGCTGATTGCATCCTTCACCGCCGCGTTGGTGATGGCTTGGGTGCTGATCGCCAGCGGGATCGTCGGCATCATCGCCGCGTTCAGGCGTCGGCACGGTTGGCACATGCTGGCCGCGTTTCTCAGTGCCGCGCTGTCGGTGGTGATCGGCCTCTTGATCCTGGCGCAGCCGATGATCGGCCTCATCACGATCACGGCGCTGATCATCGTGTTCTTTGCCACCAGCGGCGCGCTGCGCATTTATTATGGCGCGCGCCTGATAAAGACCGGCGCAGGCGGTGGCTGGATGATCGCGGGCGGTGCGCTGTCGCTGCTCCTTGCGGTGATGCTGATCAGCGGCCTGCCGTTCAGCGCCGCGTGGGTGCCGGGCGTTCTGCTGGGCATCGACCTGACGATCTGGGGCGCGATCCTGATTGCCATCGGCACGCGCGCAGCACAGCTATCGGCGGCGCGCGACATATCTGTCACCGCGTCCTGAGGCGATGACGTCACGGTTACCGGCGCAAAGAGGGGCGGAACAATTGGGCTTTCCTGAACGTTGAAGGCGGTACAGCGCGCATTCCCGAAAGGACACGCTATGGATTTTCTAAGAATCATTATCGCCATTTTCCTGCCCCCGCTGGGCGTTTTTCTACAGGAGGGGCTGGGCAAGCATTTCTGGATCAACATCCTACTGACGCTGCTTGGCTATATCCCCGGCATCGTGCACGCGGTCTATATCATCGCCTCGCGGGGGCCGGGCCGTGCGTCGACCTGACGAATTGGCGGGCGACACGCGCGCCGTAGCAGAGCGGGGCGTTCAAAAAACCAAAGTCGCGCGTGATCTGGACCGGATCGACCGTATGGCGCGGTTGATGGATGCGCAGTTTCGCCTGCCGGTGGTGGGTGTGCGTATCGGCCTTGACGGGTTGATCGGGTTGGTGCCGGGGGTTGGCGATATGGTGACCTTTGCCCCATCGGTCTGGATGATAGCCAAAGGCTGGCAGCATGGCGCGCGCAAGCGCACGATTGCGCGCATGGTCGCAAACAGTGGCACGGATCTGATCATCGGCATCGTGCCGCTGGTAGGCGATCTGTTCGACATCGGCTTCAAGGCGAATTTGCGCAACGCCCGGCTTTTGCGCCGTGATCTGGATCGCAACCCTGACGGACGGCGCTAGTGACGCGGCCTGCGCAGCGGGCCGTCCGGTGTGATGCTGTCCAGCGCCAGCGTCTGGTCCATGTGTCGCATCCGGTGACGTAGCATCGCGCGCGTCATGCGTGCCAGATCGGCGGCATAGTCAGACCGGTCGGCCACGTTCAGCGCCAGTCCCTCGCGCGTGTCCAACAGGATGGGTGGCAGATCGGCGGCGAACTCCACCAGCGTCAGTTGCTCTTCGCGCAGGATAGCGAGGTTCGAGGCGCAAATGTCCGCGCCCAGCGCCTTCTGCCACAGTGAGGGCGCATTCGGGTTGCCGAAATCCAACTCCGAGTACGTGTGCGTGCGCCAGTCCTGCGGTGCCTCGCCCCGGAGCAGCGGCAACAGCGAGTGCCCATCCATCGAATTCGGCGGCACCGCTCCCGCCCATTCCAGAATCGTCGGTGCAATGTCGATAGATTCCGTTGGCAGGTCCAGTTGCATGCCTGCGCGTGCCGCATTCCCGGGTAGACGGACGACCAGCGGGGTGTGAAACGCTGCGTCATGCACGTTCATTTTGCCCCATGCGTGCCTGTCGCCCAGCATTTCGCCGTGATCGGCAGTCAGCACTATCAGCGTGTCGTCATACTGCCCGCTTTCTTGCAACCATTCCATCACGCGACCGATATGGTGATCCACCTCGGCGGCCAGCCCCAGATAGATCGCGCGCAAGGCCTGCACAGTCTCGTCCGTCGCGGGCAGATCGTCCAGCCCATGCACCATGCTATCCGGCGTCGCAGCTGCCAGCGCGGGCGCAAAGAACGGATGCTGCGCGACCTCATCCTCAGGCCTCTCCAGCCTGCGGGGCAGCGGCAGGGTGGCGGGATCAACGATGCGATTGTAGGGCGCGGGCGCGACCAGTGGTGGATGCGGGCGGATATAGGTCAGATGCGCGCACCACCCCTCGCCGGTGCGGTCCGCCATATGGCTGAGGAAACTGTCGGTGAGAAACGCGGTATCACTATGCGCCGCTGCATAGACTGCCGGGTCGTCGATACGCGGCGCGCGCCCCGGCGCGGACTTGGGCCGGTAGAGGTCCATATATTCAGCAAATTCATAGCCATTGTCGCGCAGATATCCGCGCCATGGCATCGAGCGGCCCAGCCGCATTTCGACCGCCTCATCAAAGCCGCGCATCGGCATTTCGTAGCTGGTCAGTGCTGGATCACCCGGCGGATAGGCGCGCGGATCGGGCGACGTGTCGGTATAGCCAAAGAGCAGGGGCAGATGCCCGACTTGCCTGAGTTCGGTAGCGAGGTTCGGTATGCCCTCACGCAGCGGCGTGCCGTTGCGCACCGAGCGGTGGTTCATCGCATATTGCCCGGTCAGGATTGACGCGCGCGACGGCCCGCACGGATTGGCGACCGAAAAATGCCGCGTGAAGGTGACGCTGTCGGCCATCAGCGCGCGCATGTTCGGCAAGTCCACATGCGCCGCCAGATCGCCCAACAGGCAATCTGCGCGCAGTTGGTCGATGATGATGAAAAGAATCTTGGTCGGCGCGGTCATTTCATGGCCTCGAAGCAGACAGGTGTCAGTTGTCGCCCCCCAGATTGGTGGGATTGAACACGCCACCAAAGCCGGTTTTGGCCTTGGGTTGGTCAGGTTCGGGCACAGGCTCGGGCTCGGACTCACCGCCCAGATTGGTGGGGTTGAACACGCCACCAAAGCTGGAATTGCCACCGCCAGTGCGGGGACTGGGCGTGCTCTCGTCCGGCTCGCGTGCCTCGCGTGCGGCGCGCAGGGCCTCGACGGCCTCTTGAGCCTTCAGGCGCTTGGCCGCGCGGATGTCAGCGACGCATTGATCAGGGCTGTAGGTCATCGCTGTGCCGACCACAGTGATGGCGGCAATCGCGCAAAGAACCAGCAGGATGGCGGCGGGATTGCCCGACAGGATACGCGGCAGGCGCAGGCCGGTTTTGGGCGCACTACCAACCGTCGGGCCAGCAGCAGCCAGTGCCTTGCGCCGGATATTCGCCTCGTTCGCGAGGGCGGCAAAGATTGTCAGCGCGACGATGATAAACGCCAGCGCCGAGATGGCGGGCGTAATCCCGTAACGCACCTTCTGGGCCAACTCGATTGTCAGGGTCGGATATTCACCGAATGTAAATGTGGTGGTGTTGTAGTTCTCAAACGAAGCGAGGAACGCCAGCACGGCAGCGGATGCGAGGGCGGGCCGCATGAAAGGCAGCATGATCTTGCGAAACGCCTGCGCGTGTGTCGCGCCAAGGTCCAGCGCGGCCTCGGTCAGCGAAACATCGTAGCGTTGCAGCCGCGCGACGAGGACGAGCATGCAGTAGGAGGCGATGAATGTGGATTGACCGATGATTGTCAGAAAAATGCCGTTGGACAGGAAGCCGCCCGGCTGTTGACCCAGCATCCGTGCGACCCGGTCCCAGAACACGAGGGTCGAGATGCCCAGAACCACACCGGGGATGAGGATGGGCGCGATGATCAGCGTGTAAAAAGTGGCGCGCAGTTTTGGCCAGATCTGCGTCAGCATCAGCGCCGCCGCCAGCCCCATCGTGACCGACAGGATCACGGTGCCGAGGCCGACGATCAGGCTGTTCTTGATCCCGTTCAGGATACGCTCGTCCCGGAACAGTGCGCCAAACCAGTCGAACGTAAGGCACTCCCACGGGGTCATGCGCGGGAAGGACGGTGAATTGAACGCGGTGATCGACATGATGACCAGAGGGCCCAGAAGGTACGCGAAAAAGAGGGCGAGGTAGAGCCAGAATGACAGGCGCAGGAACGTCAGCTTCATTTGCCGATGTCCCCCATGTTCACCTTAAAGAGGCGCATGACGGCCATGACCAGCAAGATACACGTGACCAGCAGGACCACTGCATAGGCCGCGCCCTGCGGCCAGTTGCTGTTGTCGTTGAACCATTGATAGATGATCTGCGTGAACCACAGACTACTGGGTCCACCCAGAATCTGCGGCGCGGCCAGCGCACCTGCCGACAGCATAAAGACGATCGTGCAACCGCTGCTGATGCCCGGCTTGGCATAGGGGATCACGACGCGGCGATGGATGCGGACCCATGACGCGCCCATATCGCGCGCCGCCTCGATCTGGTTTCGATCAAGGCTCTCGATCACGTTGTAGATGGGGAAGATCATCAGCAGGATGTAGGCATAGCCAAGGCCGGCATAGAGCGCGATGTCGTGCCGAATAAAATCATAGGGCTGATCAAAGATGCCAAGATTAACAAGGACGATGTTCAGCACGCCGGTCTGGCCAAAGATGATGCGCAACGCAAAAGCACGCAGAATTTCGTTGATCCAATAGGGGATGATCAGCATCAGCACAAAGATGCGGACCTTGTTGCCACGGCTCTGGCCCAGATAATAGGCGATCGGATAGCACAGGATCAGGTTAAAGATCGTGATGCAGATGGCGGCGACGATGGTGCGAAAAAACACCTCAAGGTCGACGTAGTTGTAGGCGGCGCTGGCACCTTCGGGACCAAAGATCAGATGGCGATAATTTTCGAGCGTATAGACGTCCTTGGGTCCGCCCATTTCGGGCGGTGGCAGGTTCGGGCGGAATGAGAAATCCAGCATCGACAGCTGTGGCAGGATGATGAGGCCGATGGTCCAAAACAACACTAGCCCCAGCATGAGGCTGCCCATGAGGGTGCCGTTGCGCTTGTAGAATTCTTTCAGGAAAGCCGGCATCCGCGCCCCCTCATTCGGTCGCCATCGGCCCGGCTGGCATGGCGACGGCGTTTTGCACATCGTATTCCAGCGCGATGGTCCGGCCCTGGCGCGACTCAAAGGATTGGCCCAGATTGGGGATCGCCACCTTGATCTGCTTGCCCTGATCGCCCTCCATAAAGATGTTAAAGGCGCTGCCCTCAAATTCCTCGTTTGTCACGCGCGCGGTCACGCGAGTGTTGCCGTCTGACTGGCTCTCGGCCAGCGAAAATGCCTCGGGGCGGATAAAGATCATCGCGTCGTCGCCGGGTTTCAACAGACCCTGATTGGCACCAGAAATGCGCGCGACCAAGTCGCCACTGCGGTTGGTTGCGATCGACGCCTCGGCACCGTTGACCGATTTCACCTTGCCTCGAAAGACATTGTTTTCCCCAACGAAGGACGCAACAAAGGGCGTCGCGGGATCGTTGTAAATCTCCTTACCCCTGCCGATCTGGTCGATCACGCCGGCCTTCATCACCGCGATGCTGTCGGACATGGTCAACGCCTCGCCCTGATCGTGTGTAATGTAGATAAACGTGATGCCAACGCGCTGCTGGATCTCGCGAAGCTCGGTGCGCATGTGCTGGCGCAGTTTCAAATCCAGCGCGGATAGAGGTTCGTCCAGCAGCAGCACGTCCGGCTCGGCACAGAGCGCGCGGGCGATGGCGACGCGCTGGCGCTGGCCGCCGGATAGCTCGCTGGGCAGCTTGTCACCCTGATCCGACAGCGCGATCATGTCCAGCAGCTCGTCCGCACGCTTGCGACGCGCCTTGGCGCTGGCGCCAGAAATCTCCATGGAAAAGGCGATGTTCTCCCAGACCTTCATCAGCGGAAACAGTGCGAGGTTCTGAAAAATTAGCGCCGTCGGCCGCTTGTTCGGGCCGATCCCGCGCATCGAGTTTCCGCCGATCAAAATGTCGCCCTCGCTAGGGTCGAGAAAGCCTGAAACCGCCCGCAGGATTGTTGTTTTGCCACAGCCCGAGGGGCCAAGAAAGCTGAAGAATTCGCCGCCTTTGACGGCGACATTCGCGTCCCTGACGGCCACGAAATCACCAAAGCGGATCCACAGATCCTTGAGGTCGACGCCCACCCCTGCGCTCATGCACTATCCCCCTGCCGCGTCTGTGCGGTCTGATTGCGGCCCTCGGGCCGGACATTCTGATGTAATGAGACACCCCCCGACACTGCCGAGGGGTGCGTTTTTATTAGGCGCTGACGAAACGGTTCACGAACTCGGTCCGTACGTCCGCATACCACGGTGCCTCGGCTGGCCAGGGGTTAAGGTTTGCCAGCGCATCGCCGGGATAGGCCTCGGCAAAGTTCTTCTTGTAGGCGTCGCCGGCGAACTCGTCCGCGCCCAGCACGGGCGAGTTATAGCCGTGATCGTCGATCGCCTTGCCAGCCGGTTCCTTTTGGTAGGCATAGTCGATGAAGGCATAGATCTGGTCGATATTCTCGGCACCGATTGGCAGCGACATACCATCAACCCACGCCATCGAGCCTTCTTTCGGGGCCTGATACGTCACCGGCTCGCCTGCCGTCTTCAACGCCAGAGGCGGGCCATCCCAAGTCTGGCCAACAATCACGCCCTCGTTCAGCAGGCCGTTTTTCTGGGTGTCGGCGTCGTTCCACAGCAGCTTGATGCGGTCCTTACGCTCGATGCACCAGTCGGCGATCTGGTTCCAAACCTTGCGCATCGTTTCCTCGTCCTCGTAGGCAGCCCAGACCGATCCCGGCTCCATCTCGCCCGAGGCTTCCATAAAGAGGCCCGCGCCCAGCAGCATTGAATGGGGGCGACCCATCGTCTTGCCCGCGTTCGCCTCGGCCCAGACATCTCCATAGCTGGGAATATCGCCCTCGGGCAGAAACTTGTCCGTACGATATGCGATGCCTTCGGTGCCCCAAATATGCGGCAGCCAATGCGAGCCTGAATCACCGAAATTCCAGGCCGTCTCACCGATTTGCGACATGGCCGGATTGACGGCATCCAGATTGACGCGACTCATGTCGAAGGGCTGAAGCAGTTCCAGCGGGCCCCATTGCAGCGAGCGGTTGTTGGTGGGCGATATAATGTCAACGCCCTGCCCCTTGGAGGCTTTCATCTTGTTGATGATTTCCTCGTTCGAGCCGATGCCGGTATAATTCACCTTGATGCCCGACTCTTTCTCGAACCCTTCGAGGAAGGCGGGTGGCAGGTAATCCGACCACATCAGGATGTTTAGCTCGCCCGACGAGGCGCGGGCAGATTTACTGTAGAGCGGCGCGGCGAGGGCGGCACCACCCAATGCGGCACCTCCGCGCAAGACCGAGCGGCGGCTGAGGCCATTTTTCATTGTCATTTTCGACTCCCTGTTTGTTTTTTAATTGGGCGCAGTTTGCGCGCCATCGGACTCAAAAGCAATTCTTTGGTAAGGAAGTCGCTAAACCGCTGTAGTGCTTTTTATTTTTCCGCAAAGGCGCGACTAGCTGGGGGGCACTCGGTCGTTTCCTTGGCTGGCTGGATAGGCTGAAAGCAGGTGTCACATCTTTGATCCTTTAAAGTTGACCAGATGGTCTTAAATTAGACAGAAGTGTCGCAGCAATCGCAGCCCGGTTATGACGACTGCGCGTTACAGACCCTTCGGCCGAGAATAAGGAAATCACAGATGAGCGAAGTTAGATCCGCACCCGGCCGCCCGCGCCAGTTCAACGAAGGCGACACGCTGGCAAAGATAATGCAGCTGTTCTGGGAGCATGGGTATGAGGCGACCGGGCTGAGCGACATCATCAAGGCGACCGGACTGGGCAAGGCCAGCCTCTACGCGACGTTCGGCAACAAGCAGTCGATGTATCTACGCGCATTGGCCGCGTTCGAGACGCAAATGATCGACGCGGGCGTGCGCACGCTGCGCGAGGGCCACGGGTCTGCGATGGACCGGATCGGGGCGTTTCTGGACGCCCCCATAGCCGCGCTGCGCGACGCGGGCGACGCGCGCGGTTGTTTCCTGTGCAATGCGTCGGCGGACCGTGCGGCGCTGGACCCGAAAACCGCCGAGATCGTGCAACGCTGTTACGCCAAGTTGGGCAGTGCGCTGGAACATACACTGGCCGAGATCATGCCACCGGCTGACGCCCAGCGCCGCGCGCAGATGGTGCTGGCCGTCTATTCTGGGCTGCGTGTAATGGCGCGCTCTGGCATGGATATCGCCGCGCTGGGACATGCCCGCGACGATGCACTACGCAGCCTTGGCACCCGCTGAGCCGCGTCACTTTTCGAACAGGCGGGCGGCGTCGAATATGCTGTCGAGCCGCTCGTATCGGCTGCGCGTTTCGGGCCAGTTCACCTCCTGCGCGGCGGCGATCAGCGCCTCAAGCAACATCATGGTCGACGTATTGCTGTCCCATGCCGAGGGGATCTGCGTCCAGCAATGAAAGGTATGCGCGGCATGGCTAGCCACCGGGCTGGCCCATTGATCGGTGATCAGGATGATGCGCACGCCGCGTTCAGTCGCCAGTTGGGCAAGGCGCAGTAGGTTCGTCTCGTAGCGGCGCATGTCGAACAGCAGCAGCACGTCGCCCTCATTCATGTCCAGCACGTAATGCGGCCATGTGGCCGAACTGGACGTCATATGCGTGATGCGCTGGCGCACCGCCTGAAAATGCGTAAACGCATACTCGGCCAGCGCGCGGCTGATACGCCCGCCGACGACATAAAGCCGCCTGTCTGTGTCGGCCAGCATCTGCACGGCAGCGTCGAATTGCGCGCTGTCGATGTTGGTCAGTGTTTGCTCGATATTATCGCCGATAGCGGTGGCAAAGCGGTTCAGCAGGTGGGATTCCGGCACGTCGCTGGCCCATTGATCGCGCCGCCGGGTCGGGCCAGAAACCTTGGCCTCAAGCTCGGCCAGTAGTGCCTGCTGGAATTGCGGATACCCCTTAAAGCCCAGCTTTTGCACCAGACGAGCCAGCGTCGGTGTCGAGACGTCCGCATTCGCGGCCGAGATGGTGATCGAGGCGAGGCCCGCTGCGGGATAATTGTCCAGCAGCGCCTGCGCGAACTTGCGCTCGGACTGGGTTAGCGCGGCGTAACGGGTGCGGATCGCCTCGCGCACGGAAGTAGCCGGTTTGCTCATGGGTCCGAATGCCTTTGGAAGGGGCTGCGTGCAAAAAATGTCTGGAAAGATATTGACAGAAATTCTGCGCCGTGAAAACAATTTTTCAGAAATCAGGGGGATGCGATGCCGGGCGAGTCTGTGGCCGAGGGTGTGGTGGAGGTGATCGGGGCGGATGCCAAGGGCGCCGCGCTGATCCTGTGCGAACATGCGGCGCATCATATTCCCGACCGCTATAATGGTTTGGGCCTCAGCCCAGAGGCGGCAATCAGTCATGCCGCGTGGGATCCCGGCGCGCGCGATCTGGCGCTGCATCTGAAGGAGTGCCTTGACGGCACGGTCGTTGCCAGCACCGTCTCGCGGCTGGTCTATGATTGCAACCGCCCGCCCGAGGCGGCCAGCGCCATGCCCGAGAAATCCGAACTGATCGAGGTGCCTGGCAATGTCGGTCTAAGCGCCAGCCAGCGCGATGAGCGAATTGAGACTATCTATGGCCCCTTTTGCGACGCCGTCGCTGCGCAGGTTGAGGTACGCCGCGCCCGCGCGCAGCCGACCGCGCTGATCACGGTCCACAGCTTTACCCCTGTCTATTACGGCGCACCGCGCGAGACGGAAATCGGCATCCTGCATGACAGCGATACCGCGCTGGCCGACCCGATGCTGAAGGCCGGCAAAAAGCTGACGCACCGCGCCGTTCATCGCAATCGCCCCTACGGTCCCGAGGATGGTGTGACCCATTCGCTGCAAATCCACGGGCTGGCCCATGACCTGCCCAACGTCATGATCGAGGTGCGCAACGACCTGCTGCGCACACCCGAAGGTATCGCCACCATCGGCGGCGAGTTGTGTCGCATGATCGCATGCGCGCTGGTCCATCTGGGGCTTCAAACCCAAGGAGCGGCGCATGCCTAGGGTCATTCGCGGCTTTGTACACGGCGTCGACGCGCTGAACTATTTCATCGGGCGCATTGCGATGTACCTGATATTCGCACTGATCGGCGTGCTTATGTGGTCGTCGGTCTCCAAGACCTTCTTTGATCCGACCCTCTGGACGCTGGAAATGGCGCAGTTCATCATGGTCGCCTACTACGTTCTGGGTGGTCCCTATTCGATCCAGATGGGATCGAACGTGCGGATGGACCTATTTTATGGCAACTGGTCTATTCGGCAAAAGGCATGGATGGATGCGTTTACCGTCCTGTTCCTGATGTTCTATCTGGGCGTTCTGCTATATGGCGCTATCGGGTCGGCCGCCTACTCGCTGGGGCATTTTGACGGCGAGCCGTTCGTATTCTTCTGGGATCTGTTCACGACGTTCGTCACCGAAGGCCCGTCTGCGGCCAAGGACAAGATGGGCTTTATGGAGCGCAGCCCGACGGCGTGGCGCCCCTATATCTGGCCCCTCAAGGCCATCATGATCGTCGGCGTCACGCTGATGCTGTTGCAAGTGCTCGCTGAATTCTTCCGCGATATTGGCCGTATCCGCGGGGTGGAGATTTAATGTCATACGAAATGATCGCCACCCTGATGTTCAGCTCGATGATGCTGATGTTGCTGACGGGTCAGCGCGTGTTCGGCGCTATCGGATTTGTCGCCGCTGCCGGGGGGATGCTGCTGTGGGGCACGGGTGGCGCCGACATGCCGTTCTCCGCCGCGATGAAGCTGATGAAATGGTATCCGCTGCTGACGCTGCCGATGTTCATTTTCATGGGCTACGTGCTGTCTGAGTCGCGCATCGCCGATGACCTCTACAAGATGTTTCATGTCTGGATGGGGCCGGTGCGCGGTGGTCTGGCTATTGGCACGATCGGCCTGATGGTGCTGATTTCGGCGATGAACGGACTGTCGGTCGCAGGCATGGCCATCGGCGCGACTATCGCGCTGCCCGAGCTGCTGAAACGCGGTTACGACAAGGTCATGGTGACGGGCGTCATTCAGGCGGGATCAAGTCTTGGCATCCTCGTGCCGCCGTCGGTGGTGCTGGTGCTATACGCGATGATCGCGCGCCAGCCAGTGGGTCAGCTATGGCTGGCTGGTGTAATCCCCGGCCTGATGATGGCAACGATGTTCATCATCTACATCTATGTGCGGTGCCGGATGCAGCCGGACTTGGGCCCGCCCCTGCCCGTAGAAGAGCGTAACGTGTCGACCCGCGAAAAGCTGCGCCTGCTGTCGGCGGGCGTGCTGCCGCTGGTCATCTTTGCGGTGATGATGGTGCCTTTCGTCAAGGGCTGGACCTCGCTGGTCGAGAGCAGCGCGATCGGTGCCATGGCCGCCTTTGTCGCCGCCGTTCTCAAGGGGCGAATGACGCGCGAAGTGTTCGAGAATTCGGTGCGCAATACCCTGGGCATCAGCTGCATGTTCATGTGGATCATCCTCGCCGCGCTGGGGTTCGGCGCGATCTTTGACGGGCTGGGCGCGGTCAGGGCGATCTCGGATCTGTTCACCGCGCAATGGGGGCTGGACCCGTGGATCATCCTGATCCTGATGCAGCTCAGCTTTATCGTGATGGGCACGTTTCTGGACGATACCGCGATGCTGGTCATCGTGGCACCGCTATACGTGCCGCTGGTGGGTGATCTGGGTTTCGATCTGGTGTGGTATGGCATCCTCTATACGATCACTTGCCAGATCGCCTACATGACGCCGCCCTTTGGCTATAACCTGTTCCTGATGCGCGCCATGGCCCCGCCCGAGATTTCGATACGCGACATCTATCGCTCCATCATTCCGTTCGTTGGGGTGATGGTGGCGGCATTGGCAGCCGTCATGGCATTCCCTGAAATAGCGCTATGGCTGCCCAATCTGGTGTATAATTGAGCCACAACCAGAACTCCGCAAAGGAGCGTATAATGACCTCAACAAGGAGAGAAGAGATGACCACACGCAGAAAATTCCTGGCCTCCGCCGGTATCGGCACAGCGGCCACCGCGCTGGGCGCGCCCGCAATCGTCCGCGCGCAAGCGCCGATCAAGTGGCGTTTCCAGACCTACGCCGGCGCAGCGCTGGGCGAAGAGGTGACGAAACCCGCCATCGACTACATCAACAATGCCGCCAACGGCGAGATGGAGATCGAACTTTATTACGCCGATCAGATCGTCCCTACCGGAGAGCTGTTTCAGGCGCTTCAGCGCGGCACCATTGACGCGGTCCATTCGGACGACGATTCCATGGCCTCGCCCACGCCGCTGCAACGGTTTGGCGGGTACTTTCCGTTGGCGACCAAGCATATCCTCGACGTGCCAGTCCTGTTCAACCAATACGGCCTCGCCGATATCTGGCGCGAGGAATACGAAAAGGTTGGCGTCACGTGGCTGTCGGCTGCGGGCCAAGACCCCTGCAACTTCAACACCACCCGCGAAATCACGTCGCTTGAGGATCTGGACGGGCTGAAGCTATACACATTCCCCACAGCGGGGCGGTTCCTGGCGCAGTTCGGCGTCGTGCCGGTCAGCATCCCCTACGAGGATGCCGAGGTGGCGGTGCAAACCGGCGAGTTGGACGGCATGGCATGGTCGGGCATCACCGAGGATTACACGGTCGGCTGGGCGGACGTCACGGATTACTTCCTGACCAACAACATCTCGGGCGCGTGGATCGGGTCGTTCTTTGTCAATCCGCAGCGCTGGGCCGACCTGCCTGAGCATCTGAAGCAGATCGTCATGGCCGGTATCGAGGCCAGCCATACCTACCGCAACCAGTGGTACTGGGGCGGCGAGGCGCGCCTGCGCGCCCAAGGCGACAAGCTGCAGCTGCGCACCATCCCGCAAAACGAATGGAAGGCCGTCGAAGAGGCTGCCGTCACCTTCTGGGACGAGATCGCAGAAGAAGGCGAAGTGCACCAGAAGGTCGTCAAGATCTTCCGCGACTATAACGACGTGATCAGCAAGGCCGGACCTCCCTACACCAACGGCTGATCCGTCATAAAAAAAAATTGGGAGGCCCCGGCACATCGCCGGGGCGCGTCCCGTTCACAACATGCTTTCCTTGAGGTGCATCATGCCTGCCCAGACCCCTGCCCTGACCTTTGATGATCTGAAAAAACAGGTAAAGGACGGCACGATCGACACCGTTCTCGTCTGCCTTGTCGACATGCAGGGGCGCCTTATGGGCAAACGGTTTCACGCCAAGCATTTCGTGAATGGTGCCTACAAGGAAACGCATTGCTGCAACTACCTGCTGGCCACCGATCTGGAGATGGCCACACCCGAAGGCTACGCCAGCACCGGCTGGGAAACCGGATATGGCGATTATGTCATGCAGCCCGATCTGGACACGCTGCGCCCCGTGCCGTGGCTGGAGGGGACCGTCATGATCCTGTGCGACGTGCTGGATCACGACACGCATGAGCCGGTCCCACACTCGCCCCGCGCCGTGCTGAAAAAGCAACTGGCCCGGCTGGAGAAAATGGGGTTCACCGCCATGATGGCGACCGAGCTGGAGTTCTTTCTCTTTGAGAAAAGCTTTGACGAGATCCGCAAGGGCGGCTTTCGCGACCTAGCGCCGATTTCCGGCTATAATGAGGATTACAACATCTTCCAGACCACCAAGGAAGAACACGTGATGCGCCCCCTTCGCAATCATCTGTGGGATGCAGGCCTGCCAATTGAGTGCACCAAGGGCGAGGCCGAGGCCGGTCAGGAAGAGCTGAATATCAAATACGCCGCCGCGCTGGATACGGCGGATTATCACACCATCGCCAAGCACGCGACGAAAGAGATCGCTTGGCAACAGGGTCACGCCGTCAGCTTCTTGCCAAAATGGAGCCCCGACCGCACCGGCAGCTCGTCGCATGTGCATCAATCGCTGTGGAAGGACGGCGAAAACGTCTTCTTCGACAAGAGCGATGGTTTGGGCATGTCCGATATGATGAAGACCTACATGGCCGGAATGCTGAAATACGCGCCCGACTACACCTATTTCCTCGCGCCCTACATCAACAGCTACAAGCGGTTCGTCAAAGGCACATTTGCCCCCACGCGCACCATTTGGTCGGTCGACAACCGCACCGCCGGGTTCCGCCTTTGCGGTGCAAGCACCAAGGCGGTTCGCGTCGAATGCCGCGTTGGCGGATCGGATATCAACCCCTACCTCGCCATGGCCGTGCAGCTGGCCGCCGGAATCGCCGGGATCGAAGAGGGGCTGAAATTGGCCCCACCGTTCAAGGGCGACGCCTATTCGGGCGACGAGGGTATGATCCCGACAAACTTGCGCGACGCCTTTGTATCGCTAAAGAGTTCGGACATGTTGCGCGCGGCGCTGGGGGATGACGTGGTCGACCACTACGCCCGCGCCGCCGAAGTCGAAATCGAGGATTTCGAGGCCGCCGTTACAGATTACGAAATCGCGCGCGGATTCGAGCGGTGCTAGGCTAGGGCGGGTGACTACACCGACTGTGAGCGCCGGAGGCTCCAACGGGGGTATTTGAGGCCACAAGATGCATTGGCCTTTGTGAATGACTGGATAGGTTTGGAATGAGCAAGACACTGACCTGCATTTCGCCGATCGACGGATCGGTTTTCGCCACGCGCGAGACGCTGGATATCGACGGCGCGCGCGCGGCTGCGCATCGGGCGCGGATAGCGCAAGTAAACTGGGCGGCCCGGCCCCTGGACGAGCGTATCCGCCTGGTCATGGCCGGGGTCGCCGCCGTGGGTGCAATGAACGACGAGGTGGTGCCCGAGTTGGCCCTCATGATGGGACGGCCAGTGCGCTATGGCGGCGAATTCGGCGGCTTTGACGAGCGCGCGTCGCACATGGCAAAGATCGCTGGCGAGGCGCTGGCCGATATCGAAGTGGGCGAAGATGCGACGTTCAAGCGCTACATCAAACGGCTGCCACATGGTGTCGTTCTGGTCGTCGCGCCGTGGAATTACCCCTACATGACCGCGATCAACACGGTCGCGCCTGCGCTGATTGCAGGGAATACCGTGCTGCTGAAACATGCCACACAGACACTGCTGGTGGGCGAGCGGATGGCGCAGGCATTCCATGCGGCTGGTGTGCCGGAGGACGTGTTTCAGAACGTGTTTCTCGGCCACGACACCACGTCACAGCTGATCGCGGATCGCGCGGTGGATTTCGTGAACTTCACGGGCTCGGTCGGTGGCGGACGCGCGATGGAGAGCGCGGCGGCCGGCACATTTACGCCCGTTACCACAGAGCTCGGCGGTAAGGATCCAGGTTACGTCATGGACGACGCTGACCTTGATGCCGCCGTCGATACGCTGATCGATGGGGCCATGTTCAACTCGGGCCAATGCTGCTGCGGGATCGAACGGATCTATGTGCACGAAAGCCTCTACGACGCCTTTGTCGAGAAGGCGGTGAAGATCGTTCAGGGCTATAGTCTGGGCGATCCTCTGGACCCCTCCACCACCATCGGCCCGATGGCGCATCTCCGCTTTGCCAAAGAAGTGCGCAACCAGATCGACGAGGCCGTGAAGGCGGGCGCGACCGCGCATATCGAAACGATGGCCGCCGACGATGGCGGCGCTTATCTCACGCCCCAGATCCTGACGAACGTAACGCATGACATGCGCGTGATGCGCGACGAAAGCTTTGGCCCCGTAGTTGGCATCATGAAGGTGTCATCGGACGACGAGGCAATCGAGCTGATGAACGACAGTAATTTCGGCCTGACCGCCAGTCTCTGGACCGCCGATCTGGACCGCGCGCAGGCTGTTGGCGAGCGGATTGAGACGGGTACCGTGTTCATGAACCGGGCCGACTACCTTGATCCCGGTCTGTGCTGGACAGGCTGCAAGGATACCGGCAAGGGCGGCGGGCTGTCGGTCATCGGCTATCACAATCTGACACGCCCCAAATCCTACCATCTCAAAAAGGTGACAAAATGAACCTGACCGGAAACTGGTCCTACCCAACCTCTGTCAAATTCGGCGCTGGCCGCATTGCCGAACTGCCTGACGCTTGCAAGCAGGCCAATATCAAGCGCCCCCTGCTGGTTACAGACAAGGGGCTGGCAGATCTGCCGATCACCGCGCAGGTGCTGGACATCATGGAGGGCGCAGGGCTGGGCCGCGGCATTTTTAGCGAAGTCGATCCCAATCCGAACGAGAAGAATCTGGATGCAGGCGTCGCTGCCTACAAGGCAGGTGGCCATGACGGCGTGATCGCCTTTGGCGGCGGCTCAGGGCTGGACCTTGGCAAAATGGTCGCCTTTATGGCCGGTCAGACGCGTCCCGTCTGGGACTATGAGGATGTCGACGACTGGTGGACGCGCGCCGACGGCGATGCCATCGCGCCGATTATAGCAGTGCCGACGACCGCCGGAACCGGCTCGGAAGTGGGGCGCGCCAGCGTCATCACCAACTCTAAAACGCACGTGAAAAAGATTATTTTTCACCCCAAGGTGATGCCCGAGGTCGTCATATGCGATCCCGAACTAACCACCGGGATGCCAAAGTTCATCACCGCAGGCACTGGCCTTGACGCCTTTGCGCATTGCGTCGAGGCGTTCAGCAGCCCGCATTACCACCCGATGAGCCAAGGCATGGCGCTGGAAGGGATGCGTCTGGTCAAGGATTACCTCCCCCGCGCCTATGCGGACGGCAATAATCTGGAGGCGCGCGCGCATATGATGAGCGCCGCGATGATGGGCGCGACCGCGTTCCAGAAAGGCCTTGGCGCGATCCACGCGATGAGCCATCCGGTCGGCGCGGTTTTCGGCACGCATCATGGCACGACCAACGCTGTTTGCATGCCTGCCGTGCTGAAACTGAACGCGCCCCAGATCAAGGATCGCTTTCGCACTGCCGCCGCTTACCTCGATATCGAGGGCGGCTTTGACGGCTTTTGCAGCTTCGTGCAGGAGTTTAACGACGCGCTGGGCATCCCCCGCAAGCTGAGCGACATGGGCGTCGACGCCGCCCGCATTGACGAACTGGTGAGCGAGGCGGTCAAGGATCCCAGTTGTGGAGGCAATCCTGTCAAGCTGACCAGGGAAAACCTTCGCGCGCTGTATGAGGCGAGCATCTAGGCTTTCATTGTTCCAAAAATACTCAAAAAGAACCCCGGATGCCGACGCAGCGTCCGGGGTTTTTTCCTTGGAATACACCCTATTCGGCAGGCATCGCCACTTGCTGATCGCTCAGCGGGTGGGGCAGTTTGTCCAACATCTCGCGCGGGCAGATTTGCAGGAAATGTGCCCTTTCAACGTCCCAATGCTGTAGGATATCCAGTGCCTTGCGACTGCCCGTCTCATCCGCGTGGCGTTGGATCAGGTTGCGCAACTGCTCCTCCCAGTGGGGGTGCTCGACTGCGCTGGTCACAATCGTCTCGCGGTTCATCAGGGGGGCCGCTCGGCCCTCAGGATCATAAAGATAGGCCATACCGCCCGTCATGCCTGCACCGAAATTCGCGCCGATGCGGCCCAGTATCACGGCGACGCCGCCGGTCATGTATTCGCATCCATTGCTGCCACAGCCCTCGACCACGACTTGCGCGCCCGAATTGCGCACGGCGAACCGCTCGCCCGCGCGCCCGGCCGCAAAGAGATAGCCAGCGGTCGCACCGTATAGCACCGTGTTGCCGATGATCGTATTTTGGCTGGCGTCCAGGGGGCTGGACATGGGCGGGCGCACGACGATGATGCCGCCCGACAGACCCTTGCCGACGTAATCATTGGCATCGCCAGACACTTCCAGCTTCAGCCCCGGCGCGGCGAAGGCGCCCAAGGACTGGCCCGCACTTCCTGACAGCTTGACCGTCAAGTGGTCGGGTTGCAGGCTGTTACGCATCCCGAACTTGCGCACGATATGGCTGCTGAGGCGAGTGCCAACGGTCCGGTGCGTGTTTTGCACGGCGTAGTGCAACTGCATCTTTTCCCCGTCATTCAGGAAACGCGCGGCGTCGCGGACGATCTCGGCGTCCAGTGTGTCGGGCACGGCATTTCTCTCGCGGTTGCGGTTCAGTGGCGCACTGTGGCTCGCGACGGTAATCAGCATCGGATTGAGGTCCAGATCGTCCAGATGTGCGCTGCCACGGCTGACCTGTGTCAGCAGATCAGCGCGCCCTATCACTTCGTCTAGCGAGCGCGCGCCAATGCTGGCCAGTATTTCGCGCACCTCCTGAGCGTAGAAGGTGATGAGGTTCACGACCTTCTCGGCATTGCCGGTGAATTTGGCGCGCAGCGCCTCATCTTGCGTGCACACGCCGACGGGGCAGGTGTTAGACTGGCACTGTCGCACCATGATGCAGCCCATCGAGATCAGGGCGGCGGTGCCGATGCCGTATTCCTCGGCCCCCATCATCGCGGCCATGACGATGTCGCGTCCGGTGCGCAGACCGCCATCGGTGCGCAACGTGATGCGATCGCGAAGATTGTTCATCGACAGAACCTGATGCGCCTCGGTCAGGCCCATTTCCCACGGCAGCCCTGCGTATTTGATCGACGTGGCGGGGCTGGCGCCGGTGCCGCCATTATGGCCCGATATCAGGATGACGTCGGCCTTGGCCTTGGCCACGCCAGCGGCAATCGTGCCGACGCCGGACTGGGCGACCAGCTTTACCGTGACCTTGGCGATAGGATTGATCTGCTTAAGGTCATAGATCAGCTGCGCCAAATCCTCGATCGAATAGATATCATGATGCGGCGGGGGCGAGATCAGCGTCACGCCCGGCGTCGAAAGGCGCAGCCGCGCGATAAGTTCGGTCACCTTCATGCCGGGCAGTTGGCCACCCTCGCCGGGCTTGGCACCCTGAGCGACTTTGATCTCTAACTCTTCGCATTGGTTGAGGTATTCGGCGGTAACGCCGAAGCGACCAGAGGCAACCTGCTTGATCTTGGCCGAGGGGTTGTCGCCATTCGGTTCGGGCGTGAAGTGGGCGGGGTCCTCGCCGCCCTCGCCAGAATCGCTGCGCGCGCCGATGCGGTTCATCGCCACGTTCAGCGTTTTGTGCGCCTCGGGCGACAGCGCGCCCAGTGACATGCCGGGCGTGACGAACCGCCTGCGGATTGCCGTAACGCTTTCGACCTCGTCCAGCGGGATCGCCTTGCCCATCGGCTTGATCGCCATAAGGTCGCGCAGGTGGATCGGCGGGGTGGATTGCATGGCCGCCGAGTATCGCTTCCACAGATCGAAGCTGGCTGTGTTGCAGGCGGTTTGCAGCATATGCATGGTCTGCGCGCCCCATGCGTGGCTCTCGCCTGACTTGCGCGCCTTGTAGAAACCGCCGATGGGCAGGACGTTGTCGGGGCCGCTATAGGCGCGGTCGTGGATCTCTTCCAGCTTGGTCTGGATGCCGCTAACACCGATGCCACTGATGCGACTGACGAGGCCGGGGAAATATTCGGCGCACATCGCCCGGCTGAGACCGATAGCCTCAAAATTCAGGCCGCCGCGATAGGACGAGATGACCGATATCCCCATCTTGGACATGATTTTCAGCAGGCCCGCGTCGATCGCCTTGCGATAGCGCGCGACCACCTCGGTAAGAGTGCCGTCCACCAAGTTCCGGTCGATCCGGTCGGCCAGCGAATCCTGGGCCAGATAGGCGTTAACGATCGTGGCGCCCGCGCCAATCAGCACGGCAAAATAATGCGGGTCAATGCACTCGGCAGAGCGCACATTGAGTGAGCAGAACGTGCGCAGACCCTTGCGCGTGAGGTGGCTGTGCACAGCACTGGTCGCGAGGATCATCGGCATCCCGATGCGCCCCTCGCCCACCGCCTGATCGGTCAGCACCAGATGTCCCGCACCACTGCGCACGGCATCCTCTGCCTCGGCACGGATGCGCGTCAGACCCTCTTGCAAGGCATTCGGGCCGGGCGTGAAGGTGCAATCAATGGTCCCCACATCCGAGCTGAACTGGCTCAGCAGCACGTTCCACTCGCTGTTGCCGACAAAGGGGCTATCCAGCACGATAATCTGGGTCTGCGCGCCGCTCTCGTCCAACACGTTATTCAGATTCCCAAAGCGGGTTTTGAGACTCATCACCCGGTATTCGCGCAAGGAATCAACCGGCGGGTTCGTCACCTGAGAAAAGTTCTGGCGGAAAAAATGGCTGAGCGGGCGGTACTGTGTCGACAAAACCGCGCTGGGCGTGTCGTCACCCATCGAGGCAATCGCCTCTTTGCCATCCTCGCCCATGGGGGCAAGGATCTGCTCCAGCTCTTCGATGGTATAGCCTGCCGCGATCTGGCGGCGGCGCAGATCGCCACCCGTATGCATCGCGGCCTCGCTGGTCACGGTCAGCTTGTCATCAAGATTGTTGATCTTGCCGACCCACTCGCCAAAGGGACGGGCGGCAGCCAGACGGTCCTTAATCTCGACGTCGTTATAGAGCTTGCCCTCTTGCATATCGACAGCCAGCATCTGGCCCGGTCCCAGCGCACCCTTTTCGCGCACGGTTGCCTCGTCAATGGGCACCATCCCCGCCTCACTGCCAGCGATCACCAGCCCGTCGCCGGTCACGACATAGCGCATCGGGCGCAGGCCATTGCGATCAAGGCCCGCACAGACCCATCGGCCATCAGTCATGGCAAGGGCGGCGGGGCCGTCCCACGGTTCCATCACGGAGTTGCAATAGGAATACATATCGCACCATGCCTGCGGCAGTTCCTGTGCCTGATTGGACCAGGATTCCGGCACCAGCATGGTTTTCGCCATCGGGGCCGAGCGGCCCGCGCGTACCAGCACTTCGAACACGGAATCCAGCGCCGCTGAATCGGACGCGCCATTTGGCACGATGGGTTTGATATCTTCGGCGAGGTCTCCGAAGGCGCCGCTAGCCATGCGGATCTCGTGGCTTTTCATCCAGTTGACGTTGCCCCTGAGCGTATTGATCTCGCCGTTATGGGCCAGCATCCGAAACGGCTGTGCCAGCCACCATTGCGGGAAAGTGTTGGTCGAATAGCGCTGGTGATAGATGGCAAAGGCGGATTTGAACCGTTCGTCCATGAGGTCGGGGTAGAAAACCGCGACCTCTTCGGCCAGCATCATGCCCTTGTAGATGATGCTGCGGCACGACAGGGAAGCGATGTAGAAATTGGCGATCCCGGCGGCGATCACAGCCTTTTCCACGCGGCGGCGGATGACGTAAAGCTCGCGCTCGAAATCCTCTTCGTCGATGCCGCGCGCGTTCGAGATCAGGATCTGCTCGATCTCGGGGCGGGTCGCGTTGGCCTTTTCGCCGAGGCAGTCGACATTGACCGGAACGTGCCGCCAGCCATAGATCGTGTGGCCCATGCGCAGCACTTCGGTTTCGACAATCGTGCGGCACGCCTCTTGCGCGCCAAAATCGGTGCGGGGCAGAAACACTTGACCGACGGCGACCAATTGATCCTGTCGTGGCTCGTGCCCTGTGCGGCGGATCTGGTCGTAGATGAAGGAGACTGGAATCTGCACATGGATACCCGCGCCATCGCCGGTCTTGCCATCCGCGTCGACCGCGCCGCGGTGCCATATCGCCTTTAGCGCGTCGATGCCTGCCTGCACCACGCGGCGCGACCGCTTGCCGCTGACGGCGACAACAAGGCCAACACCACAAGACGAATGCTCCTCGTCATGGGCATACATGCCGTTCTCGGCCATCCAGTCGCGCTTGGCCTGCTCTGCGGAGGCCCATTTGGCATCGTAGGTGGTCATGGGTCGTCTCCTTCGACATGGTTGTGAGCGGCTTCATACTCGGCGCGGGTATGCGTCGCATGGTCGCCGACAATCGGCAGATAAGCCGGGCGGCGGTCGATGTAGATTTCTGAGATAAGCGGAAACTCGGCCGCCGCCGGGAACGGTCCCGGCATTAACTCGTAGGGCGCATCCTGCACGTTCGTATCACGCAGCCAGAGGTTGCTGCCACAGGCCGGGCAGAACGCCCGCTCCGAAAAGTGCGTAGACGGATAGCGCGTCACGGCGCCCTCCACCTGTACTGCATCCGCATCTGCGTCAAACGTGGCAAAGAGCGCGCCCGCCCAGCGTTGGCACATACTGCAATGACAGGCCGCGATGGCGGCGATATATCCGCCATCGACCTTTACCGTCACCGCACCGCAGAGGCAACGCCCCTCCAGCCTGCCGCTGGTGCGGTATTGCCCGCCACCGCTCATTCCGCCGCCACCGCTTGCGCCGCCTTCAGGTCGTCCAGCAAAGCGGCGGCGGTGTCGCGCCCGTCGCGGATGGCCCAGACCACCAGCGACGCGCCGCGCACGATGTCGCCCACAGCATAGACGCCGGGCAGCGACGTGCGGCCTGAGGTGAATTCAGCCTTGATCGTGCCCCAGCGGGTGATTTCCAATTCGGGCTGTTCCCAGAGCACCGGCAATTCTTCGGCCTCGAATCCCAGCGCCTTGATCACCAGATCGGCAGGCTCGTTATGCACGGCGCCCTCGATTTCCTCGGGCGATTGGCGACCTGTGGCATCCGGCGCGCCAAGGCGCATCTGCTGGACGCGGACCGCGCTGACCGGATCGCCGCTGAACCCCTTGGGCAGGCTGAGCCAGTCAAAGACGACGCCCTCTTCCTCGGCATTGGCGACCTCGCGCTGGCTGCCGGGCATGTTGGCGCGGTCGCGGCGATAGAGGCATTTGACCGAGGTTGCGCCCTGCCGAATGGCGGTGCGCACGCAGTCCATCGCCGTGTCACCTCCGCCGATGACGACGACGCGCTTGCCGCTTGCGTTCAGTTCGCCACTGTCGAAATCCGGCACCGCATCGCCAAAAGACTGGCGGTTGCTGGTCGTCAGATAGTCGATGGCGCGCACGATGCCTTGCGCACCCGCGCCCGGCCCGGGCAGATCGCGGGATTTATAGACGCCAGTGGCGATGATGATCGCGTGATGCTTTGCGCGCAGATCGGCGAATGACGTATCCTCGCCAATGTTGCAATTCAGCTCGAACGCCACGCCGCTATCCTCGAGCTGCTGCATCCGGCGCATCACGACGTCCTTCTCCAGCTTGAAGCCGGGGATGCCGTAGGTCATCAATCCGCCGCCGCGATCATATCGGTCATAGACAGTGACCTGCACGCCCGCGCGCCGCAGCATGTCAGCAGCGGCGAGGCCGCCGGGACCGGCGCCGATGATGCCGACACTCTCGATACGCTCATGCGTCGGCTGCGCGGGCGAGACCCAGCCCTCGTCCCACGCGGTATCGGTGATGTACTTCTCGACCGCGCCGATGGTGACAGTGCCGTGGCCGGAGGTCTCGATTACGCAGTTGCCTTCGCACAGGCGGTCCTGCGGGCAGATGCGACCACAAATCTCGGGGAATGTGTTGGTAGCTTGGCTAAGTTCATACGCCTCGCGCAGGCGACCCTCGGCGGTCAGGCGCAGCCAGTCGGGGATGTTGTTGTGCAGGGGGCAATGGCTTTGGCAATAGGGCACGCCACATTGGCTGCACCGGCTAGACTGTTCCTTTGCCTTTTCACTTGCGTATTCTGCGTAGATCTCGCGAAAATCGCGGGCGCGCAGGTCTGGCGCACGCTTGTCGGGCATATCGCGCATCACTGTCGTGAACTTCAGCATCGAGTTGTCGGCCATCGGCGCACCTATCTATTCAGCCTTGAACGGATAAACCGATATCGAATGCTATAAAAGACAGCATTACTGTCTCATATTAAGGAAAATGACGGCTCAGCAGAAAAACGCCGCCACAGATACTCCGATTTGGGTAAGCTTACGTTACCTTTAGGTCAGTAACCCGTTAACAGCAGCGCCAGCGCCACCGATCCAATGATGATTCGCCACCATCCAAACGGCGCATAGCCATTACGCGATACGAACCCGAGCAGCCATCTGACAACCGCGATGCCACTGACAAACGCCAGCGCAAATCCTATGGCGATGTCGCCCATTGCGCTCAGGTCCAGCACGGCACGATTCTGAAAGAGGTCGTAGGCCACCGCCCCCATCATCGTCGGTATCGACAAAAAGAACGAGAATTCCGCCGCCGCCCGTTTATCCACGCCCATCAGCAGTGCGCCCACGATCGTCGCGCCAGACCGGCTGGTACCGGGGATCATCGCGAGGCACTGAAACAGACCGATACGCAACGCCACCCATATCGGCAGATCAGTCGCGTCGTCATGGTGAGGCGGCGGCGCAAAACGGTCAACGAAGACGAGAACGATTCCCCCGAGGATCAGCATCACCGCCACCAGCACAGGCGTCTCGAACAGAACATGCTTGATGAAATCATGCGCCAGAACACCGATAAAGAGCGCGGGCAGGAAGGCCACGATGACCGTCGCCAGAAATCGCCGCGCGCGCCGGCTGTGCGGCGCGTCGATCAGAACCTGCGTCAGTTGGGTGAAGTAGACAAACAGCAGCGCCAGCACCGCGCCCAGCTGAATCACGACCTCGAAACTGCGCCCCGGGCTGTTAAAGCCGAGGAAATGACCGGTCAGCAGCAGATGGCCAGTGGACGAAACTGGAATGAACTCGGTCAGGCCCTCGATCAGCCCGAGGGCGGCTGCGACCAATGTGGTGTCGGACATAGCTGTCCCGATCTTGCCTGTTTCGATTGACCGCCATTTGGCGGGTGCCTCAGCCTACCGCTCTGTGGCGGCGTTTACGGCGTCGTTAATTAGCGCTTAGCTTGCTTTCGGCATCCTTGGCCGATTCCTTGATCGCTGCATATTGGCCCGATGGGCGAAAGCGCCACAGGTAGTCAGGCAGAACGGCCATGATCGCCGTCGGCGCGATGCCCAGATCAGCAAGACCGCGCGCACCGTCCTGCACAATATTATCGGATTTAAGCGTCGTCACCTGATCGCGCGTGATCTGCGCCGGAACCAATCCCAGCGTCACAGTCTGGCCCAGCTCCATCACCGCCGCCAAGGCGCGCGCCGGGAGGAAGGGAATATTCATGATCAGGCGACGGCGACGAATGACGTCCAGCATCGTCTGCATCAACTCGCGGAAGGTGTGCACATCCGGACCGCCCAGCTCATAGATGCCGGGCGCGGCCTTGCCCTCGGCGCACAGCGCGGCGGCCTGCGCAACGTCATCTACATAGACTGGCTGAAACCGTGTGCCCGCCCCGACGACCGGCAGGATCGGACCCATCTTGGTCATCCCGGCAAAGCGGTTGAAAAACTGATCCTCGGGGCCAAAGACGACCGAGGGACGCAGGATGACGGCATTCGGGAAATGCTCCAGCACGCCCTCTTCGCCGCGGCCCTTGCTCTGGGCGTAAAGACTGTTGGCCTCGACATCCGCGCCGATGGCCGAAATGTGCACGAGGTGCGATGCGCCCTCTTCGGCAGCGATACGCGCGATGCGCGATGCGCCCTCATCCTGCACGGCGCCGAAATTGTTCTTGCCCTTGCGATCAAACGTGCCAACGCAGTTAACCACGGCGTCGGCGTCATGGGTCACAGCACGCACACTGGCGTCATTGCGGATGTTGCACATCACAGGCTCGACCTGCCCGACAACGCCGTAGGTGCGCACAAATCCGGCATATTCCGGCCTGCGGCAAGCGACGCGTATGCGCCAGCCATCCTGCGCCATGCGATACGCGACATAGCGACCGACAAAGCCCGATCCACCAAAGATAGTGACCAGTTTCGACATTTGAGTAACCTCCGGCGCGCTTAGCTGAGTTCCCGTGCGTCTTCTGTCCTACCTGCGCAGGGCGCGGCGGGCAAGGCAGCATCGCGACCTGCGCGAAAAACGCCGTTGACACGCCACTGGCCGGGGTCTAAACGCCCCCTCACGTGACCTGCCCAGGTGGCGGAATGGTAGACGCGCTAGCTTCAGGTGCTAGTACTGGCAACGGTGTGGAGGTTCGAGTCCTCTCCTGGGCACCAAAATTCCCGAAGTTTGTTGAAATCGCGGAATTTTTATAGGCATTCGGTCGCCACCTCGCGCTAAAATCCGGCCGTTCAGCTAGCAGTGGGCGAGGCGGAGGTCGCAGGAGTCTGCACCGTGCCTCTGCTGGTGCTTTAAAGTGGCCCTACGCGTTCGTAGCAGACTAGATCATGGGTCGAACCGTCAATTCCGCAGCTCACTTACAACAGGTTTGTTGTTCTTCAGATGCCGCGCGATGAGTTGCTTTTGCAATCTGCTGGACGGGATAAAGCGGGCCGGTTCTGGTGAGTAATCCAACTCTGCAATTTCCGGAAAGATCGAAAGGATTTCCTCACGCGCCTCCAAGCTGATGCCTTTCAGGGCTTCGGGACCAGTGAACAGGCTTTCGGTCGGTGCGCCCTCTGCATAGATGATTTCGTGCTGTTCAAAAAGCACGTGGACGTATTCGACGGCCGTAATGGATTCATCAACGAAAATTCCGGCCATTCCTGTCAATTTGATTGCCGAGATCAACACTTCGGACGTATCGAACATGCGCTCGGCGATCCGCGATTGTACCAGCATTCTGTGTTGGCGCGATACAAGCAGATCACGTTCAGGAAGCCCGTTCCCCAACGATCCGGCCATGATCCGGACCGGACGTAGATTGGGATTATTGACGAGATCGCGGATAAAGAGAGAACTGCGCAATACCTTCGTCAGTATCAACTGTTCACCACCATATCCGATAATGATCTCGCCGGGCTCGAGCGTCTCGACTGCCTTCTTGCCGTCCGCTGTCTCGATCAAAGTACCGGCGACAAAACACGGCGGCCCCAGCGACGAGACCGGCAATGGTCCTTGCGTGTTCACAAAGGTGCTGCTGACGAACGTCGAGGTTTCCAAAGCACTTCCGTCGGAGGGCGTGAATACGACCCGGCCGTCAGCTAGATAAAAGGTTACGCCTGTAATTGTGACGGTTGCACCGCCAGGAATCGTCACAGTTACCGTGTCGCCCGGGTAAGAGCGCGTAATGCCCACGCCGTCGACCGAGTCGCCTGCTAACTGGTCGATCAGATCGTTGTCGTCTTGGTCAATAATGTCGAACACGGACACGCTAAGTGTGCTTCCCGCAGTCGGCGGAGCAGATGGATCGATCAGCCAGAATTGGTCTGAATATGTCGTTGGCATGGCGGCCTGTCCTGATGGCCAGCGCGTTTCGCGCGGCCTTGCTCCCGTGATTTTAAATGAAACTGCGTGATTTCGCTACCTTGAAGAATCGTACGTCGATTTTTGTCACTCACCGGCCACAACTTTGGTCATCCGATCTAGTTGCCGATCTTTGGCCCTGCAGGTCCGGATTGATCGGTCCCGTCTAAGTGTTCCAGACTGAAAGTTAGTCTATCATTGGTTGGAGTTCACCCCGTTTGAGGTCCGATCTTAATGCGACCTTTCGGGTTGGTTCAGTTGGGCCGCAAATTCGCTCGGCTTCAAGTTTCCGAGCGATGAATACGGCCGAGTTTCGGCGTAATCGGCCCGCCATTCGTTGATCCGCGTCCGTGCATTCGCCATGGACAGGAGGCATTCAGGCATTCCTGGCGTAGGCGGCCGTTGAAGGCCGCGATATAGGCGTTGTCAGTTGGCTTTCCGGGGCTACCAGATCAATATGAACTGGATCGTCTGGCAAGGATGCGGAGTAAGCCGCGCAGCATTGCCTGCGCCTTTACCGTGCTCGACGCGCTGGTCGATCTTGGAGATGACGGGAGCCTTGCCCAGCGACTGACCGAGGTGGCAACTCCAACCGCAGTAACATTTTCATCCTGACGGCGTTGATCTAGGCGCTACATCACACCGGCGCGCAGCAGGTCGTGGATATGCAGAACGCCCAGCGGCTTGCGGTTTTCATCCGCGACCAGCAACACGTTGACCTTGCGCGCGTTGAGGACCGCCAACGCCTCGGAGGCGAGGCAATCGGGCGGCACGGTCAGCGGGTCAGTGTTGGCCACGTCGATCGCGCGGCGCTCCATCAGGCCGGCCATGTTGCGGCGCAAATCGCCATCGGTGATGACGCCGGCGATATGCTCGCCGCGCATCACCACGGCAAGGCCAAGGCCATGCGACGTCATCGCCAGTAGCACGTCGCTCATCGCAGTATTCTCATCCACCGCCGGAATTTCATCGCCGCCATGCATCAGATCGCTGACCCGGCGCAGCTGCGCGCCCAGCTTGCCGCCAGGATGGAACACGCCGAAATCAGCGGCCGAGATGCCGCGCCGCTCCATCAAGGCCACAGCCAGCGCATCGCCCAGCGCCAGCGCCAGCGTGGTCGACGTGGTCGGTGCCATGCCAATCGGGCACGCCTCGGGGCGGTCGGGCAGGGTCAGGCGGTAGTCGGCAGCGCGCATTAGGGTGCTGGACGCGTTCGACGAAATGCCGATCAGCGGAATTGAAAACCGCTGCGTGTGGTAGATCATATCGTGCATTTCCGCCGTCTCGCCCGAGTTCGAGATCAGCACGCAGACATCATGGCTGCCCAGCATCCCCAGATCGCCATGGCTGGCCTCGGCGACATGGACGAAGTGCGACGGCGTGCCGGTCGAGGCCAGCGTTGCCGCAATCTTGCGCCCGATATGGCCGGACTTACCGATGCCGGCCACGATCACGCGGCCCGTGCAGGCCATCATGCATTCGACCGCAGGTGCGAAATCGGCAGGCAGATGCGCGGCCATATGCGCCAGTGCGTCGGCCTCGATCGTCAGCACGCGGGTCGCACTACGCCGTATGTCGTCTGGCGAGGCGGAACCGGATGGGCCTTTGGCGGATTGGATCATCATGCGCATCCCTTGCATGTGGCATAAGCGCCTTTGCGCTAACACAAGGACCCCGTAAATGCCATGACCACGGCGCAAGATTGCCCCTGCGGCCATGTTATGATGTATGGAACCGAACAGGCATCCGAGAGGCAGCATATGAAAACGGTGATCTTTATTCCGGCGCGATACGCCTCGACCCGCTATCCCGGCAAGCCGCTGGTTGAACTACGCCAGAAGGACGGCAGCGCCAAAAGCCTCATTCACATGAGTTGGGAGGCGGCCAGCGCCATCGAGGGCGTCGATGCAGTCTATGTCGCCACCGACGATGCGCGCATCGCCGAACACGCGCGCAGCTTTGGCGCCGATGTGGTCATGACCTCCGAGGATTGCGAGAACGGCACCGCCCGCTGCGCGGATGCGTTGGCGCAGATGGATACGGCCCCCGATCTGGTGATTAACTTTCAAGGCGACGCGCCGCTGACGCCGCCGTGGTTCGTCGAGGGGCTGATGGCCGCGATGGCGACCGATCCGACTGTGGCGATGGCGACGCCCGTGCTGCGCTGTGACCAGCAAACCTACGATAATTTCATCGAGGATCGCAAAAACGACCGCGTGGGCGGCACGACGGCGGTTTTCGACCGGCATATGAACGCGCTCTACTTCTCCAAGGAGGTGATCCCTTACATCGCCCCCGGCACCCTGCCCCAGCCGATCCCGGTCTTTCACCATGTGGGTGTCTATGCCTATCGTCCGGATGCGTTGAAATCCTATGTAAAGACGCCTGCCTCTTCGCTCGAACAGCTTGAGGGATTGGAGCAGTTGCGATTCCTCAGCGCGGGCATCGGCGTGCGCTGCGTCGAAGTGGATGCGCGCGGGCGGGTATTTTGGGAGCTAAACAATCCCGGCGACGTTGCCCGCATTGAGGCAGCATTGGAGTCACAATGATCGAAACACGCATTATCACCGTCCGCGATATCGACATCGGCGCGCGTTTGCCATTCGCACTGATCACCGGCCCATGCCAATTGGAAAGCTTGGACCACACGCGCATGATGGCCGAACGGATCGCGGAGGCCTGCGCGCCGACCGGCACGCGGTTCATCTTTAAGGCCAGCTACGACAAGGCGAACCGGTCCTCTCTGGCGACGCAACGGGGCTTGGGTATGGACGAGGGGCTGACCATTCTCAGCAAGATCCGTGATGAGTTCGGATGCCCCGTCCTGACGGACGTGCATGACGCACGTCAATGCGCCCCGGCGGGCGAGGTCGTGGATGTGATCCAGATCCCCGCGTTCCTCTGTCGCCAGACCGATCTGCTACTAGCCGCTGGCGAAACCGGCTGCGCGATCAACGTTAAGAAGGGCCAATTCCTGGCCCCATGGGACATGGGCAATGTCGCAGACAAGATCGCCAGCACCGGGAACGAGCGGATCATGCTGTGCGATCGCGGCACGTCCTTTGGCTATAACACGCTGGTTAGTGACTTTCGCGGGCTGCCGACGATGGCACGCACGGGGTATCCGGTGGTGTTCGACGCCACGCATTCGGTCCAACAACCGGGCGGTCAGGGCACGACCAGCGGCGGGCAGCGCGAATTCGCGCCCGTGCTGGCGCGGGCGGCTGTAGCGGTAGGCGTCTCGGCGCTGTTTATCGAGACGCATGAAGATCCCGATAACGCGCCCAGTGATGGACCAAACATGATCCCCGTCGACCGTATGGAGGCGCTTATCGGCCAACTACGTTCGCTGGACGATCTGACGAAATCCCAGCCGGACATCGAACTGACGCACTAAGCCTGTCAGCGTGCGTGACACCAATTCAGGGGTCAGGCCAATACCACTGATCCTGCTGCTCGGCTGAACCGCGCAACGTTGCCGCGTCGCTGGTGCAGTCGCCCACCTATATGCGGCAAAGCGGTGACAGAGCCAGCTACACTACTGGTGACAAAGGTTGTCCGGGCCGCGCCCGTGTTCTAAAGCAGAGGCATTGAGCCCAATCTGACATGCCAAGGCGAGTGATTTAATGAAAATAGCGGTTGCCGGTATCGGCTATGTCGGATTGTCGAACGCGGTCCTGCTGGCGGGGGCACATGATGTGATCGCAATTGACATTTCGCCTCAGCGGGCCGAGATGGTGAATGCGGGTCAAAGCCCCGTCGTTGACCCGGATATAGAGGCGTATCTAGCGGCCGGAACGCTTAGCCTGACCGCGACCACGGACGGGGACAACGCTTACTCGGACGCGGATTTCGTCATTGTCGCGACACCCACGAACTACGATGCGCAGAGCAACTATTTCGACACCTCTTCGGTCGAGGCGGTGATCCGTGACGTGATCGCGGTGAACACCCGCGCGACGATCGTGATCAAATCGACCGTGCCGGTCGGCTTCGTGCGGGAACTCCGCAAACGGCTGAACACCGATCAGGTGATCTTTTCGCCCGAGTTCCTGCGTGAGGGGCGCGCGTTGCATGACAATCTGCACCCTAGCCGCATCATCGTCGGCGAACGGTCGGAACGCGCGCGCATCTTTGCTGATCTGCTGCTTGAGGGCGCGATCACCAAGGACGCGCCGATCCTTTTTACCGACCCCGACGAGGCCGAGGCGATCAAGCTCTTTGCCAATACCTACCTCGCGATGCGCGTCGCCTTTTTTAACGAGCTGGACAGTTATGCGATGGCGGGCGGCATGGACACGCGCCAGATCATCGACGGTATCGGCCTCGATCCGCGCATCGGCGCGCACTATAACAACCCCTCCTTCGGCTATGGTGGCTATTGCCTGCCCAAAGATACCAAGCAGCTTTTGGCGAACTATTCCGAAGTGCCCCAGAACCTGATACGCGCTATTGTGGACGCCAACCGCACCCGCAAGGATTTTCTGTCGGACCAGATCATCGCGCGCCGCCCGCGCATCGTCGGCGTCTACCGGTTGGTCATGAAGGCGGGCAGCGACAATTTTCGCCAGTCGTCGATCCAAGGCATCATGAAGCGGATCAAAGCCAAGGGGATCGAAGTTATCGTCTATGAGCCCGCGTTGCACGAGGATCACTTCTTTGGCTCGCGCGTGCTGGCCGATCTTGAGGCGTTCAAGGCCGAGAGCGATATCATCGTCGCCAACCGCGTGACGGACGACATTTCAGATTGCGCGGACAAAATATTTACCCGCGATCTGTCGGGTCAGGACTGACAATCGGGTGAATTGCGTCTCTATCCTGATGGGTGTCGTTATTAGCACAGCGCACCTCGCACAGCAATTGGCCAGCCTGCCACAGCAGCAACGTCATGCGAACTGGCGGCTGATCTGTAGATACGATGAATCTAGCAATGCTTCGCGCGGTGGTTGAGCGATTCGTGACCTGAGTGCCTCAGCCGGCGACACAGAGAGTTAGCCGCCGGAAGGGCTTCTCCGAGAACGTCGAGCCTATGTTCCGGCAGCCTGTCTAACGTGCCGATTAGTGTCGCGCCGGCTGATCAGAGCGACATTTGGCTGGAGGGAAATCTGGTCCGCGCACAGGCATTGGCACGCTGACCATCGGCCCGCCGCATGTGCTGCGGCAGATCGCCGATATGCTGGCCCAGCGTGCCGGGTGCGTATTAATCTAGCGCCGTACCATACAACCCAGCATCGCAGTTTGCAGGAACAAGCGAAGCCCCTTGGCCTAAGTGGTAAATAGCCCGGCATTATCGGACGCTAACATCTGCTGCCCAGCGCCCTGCCGTGGACCTGTTGCCAGCGATCAAATGCGGCGCTGCGCATGTCGGTGACCGGCACGGTCTCGGCCTCGGGGTGGATTTGGGAAGCCCGGAGGATGGCCTTCTCTCGCTTATGCGCGCACGATGACAGCCGGAGATTTCGATGATATGAAGATGATAACGCCTGCGTTTATCGACTAACTCAGTATCGACAGGCCCGGCATCGGCTGGTGGCGCTTCCTTGCAGTCTTGACGCCCGGTGATGGAACTTGGGCGCGCCGACATTGCGTAACGAACGCTGTAGCGGCACATTCTTCGAACTGCGGCAAAGGGAACACTGTGCCACAGTCGCGCGTTGTCTTAATGTTAATGAAGGAGCCTGCCATGTCTTCCTTTCGCGCCAGATACATTACCCGGCCCATTCACCGCTGGGCTAAGGCCGCTTTGCCCGCCCTTTCGGACACCGAAAGCGAAGCGTTGAACGCGGGCGAAGTCTGGTGGGATGCCGAGCTTTTCTCGGGCAATCCGGACTGGTCCAAGTTACGTTCCGTCGCCGCCCCGCGCCTGACCAAAGACGAACAGGCGTTTCTGGACGGACCATGCCGTGAGCTGTGCGATATGCTGGACGACTGGACGATCAATCAGGACACCGCAGACCTGCCGCCCGAAGTGTGGAAATTTCTGCGCGAGAACGGGTTTTTCGGGATGATCATCCCGAAATCGCATGGTGGTCTCGCCTTTTCCGCGTTTGCGCATAGTGAAGTGGTGCGTTTTATCTCGACCCGCTCAGTCGCGGCTGCGGTGACGGTGATGGTGCCAAATTCGTTGGGGCCGGGTGAGCTGCTGCATCAGTTCGGCACGCAGGAGCAGCAGGATTACTGGCTACCCCGCCTTGCCGATGGGCGCGAGCTACCTGCCTTTGGCCTGACCAGTGCCGAGGCTGGATCTGACGCCAGTGCAATGGTGGATGATGGCGTGATCTGCAAGGGGCAGTGGGACGGCAAGGAGGTGCTGGGCATCCGCCTGAACTGGGCCAAGCGCTACATCACGCTGTCGCCCGTCTGCACGGTGCTGGGACTGGCGTTCAAGCTGCGCGATCCTGACGGGTTGATCGGCGATACCGAAGAAATCGGTATCACCTGCGCGCTGGTTCCGACTGATCTGGATGGGGTCGAAACCGGGCGTAGGCATATCCCGGCCTCGACCATGTTCATGAACGGGCCAACTACGGGCAAGGATGTGTTCATTCCGCTCGACAATATCATCGGCGGGCCGGATTACGCCGGACGCGGCTGGATGATGCTGATGAGCGCGCTGGCCGCCGGGCGGGGCATCTCGCTACCCTCGATGGGCTGCGCCGCCATTGCGCTGAGCGCGCACACGACAGGGGCATATGCGCGTATTCGCGAGCAATTTCGCCTGCCGATCGGCAAGTTTGGTGGTGTGCAGATGCGCATGGGCAAGCTGGCGGCAGATGCTTATGCGATGGACGCCGCACGGCATCTGACCTGTGCGGGGCTGGACGAAGGGCGCGCACTGTCGGTGATTTCGGCCATCATGAAGGCGCACGCAACGTTCCGGATGCGCGAGGCACTGAACGATGCAATGGACGTGCATTCGGGCAAGGCTGTTATCGACGGGCCGTCGAACTATCTACTGCCGCTTTATCGCGCCGTTCCCATCGGGATTACGGTAGAGGGGGCGAATATCGTCACACGCAGCCTGATCATCTTTGGGCAGGGGTCAATCCGCGCGCATCCGCATATGCTGGACAATATGATGGCCTTGCAGGAGCCTGATCCAGAAAAATCGCTGGAGATGTTCGACAAGTCCGTTTGGGCCCATATCGGGCATACGACGCGCACGCTGTTTCGCGCGTGGGGCCGCGCACTGACCGGGGGCCGCTTTGCGCCCGCACCCGATGCGGGCAAAGCCACACATATCTATCGCCGCCTTGGTCGCTGGTCTGCCGCTTATGCGCTGACGGCCGATGTCTGTTTCCTGACACTGGGTGGTGCTCTAAAACGCAAAGAGATGCTGTCGTCGCGCATGGGCGATATCCTGTCCGAGATGTATATCATTTCCGCCGCACTCAAACGCTGGGACGATGAGGGGCGTCAGGAGGCCGATCTGCCGGTGCTTAACTACGCTGCCGAGGCGGGATTCCAGCGCATCCAGACAGCACTGGACGATGTGATCGTCAATCTGCCCGCGCGCTGGGCCGCCGCCATTCTGCGGGGCATCACTTGGCCCGGTCGGCGCGAGAAGGGGCCCGACGATGTGCTGGTCGAGACATGCAGCGATCTGATCTATGCCCCGTCGCCCACGCGCGAGCGCATTACTGGACGCATCGCAGGCGGGTGCAATCATCCTAGCATCATGCTGCTGAACGATTGCTACGCCAAGGTGAACGAAATGGCACCCGTGATGAAGCGGCTGCGCGACGCTCGCAAGACGCCTCAGGAAGGGTTGGAGGCGGGCATCGTCAGCGACGCTGAAATGAGGGATATCGCTGAAATGAGCGATCTGGTCGCCCGCGTCATCGCCGTCGACGATTTCACCCCGGACGAGCTGTCGCGCTACTTTAGAGGCTACACGCCCAACGCACAGAACCACTATTCACAGAAAAACCCCTCACAGGAGGCCGCACAATGACGCAATCCCAACGCGTTTTTCTGGTCGATGGTGCGCGCACGCCGTTCCTCAAGGCGCGCGGCACCCCCGGCCCGTTCACCCCCGTCGATCTGGCGGTGCAGTGCGGGCGACCCCTGCTGGCGCGACAGCCGTTTGATCGCACCGCATTCGATCTGGTCATCCTCGGCTGCGTAAACGTCATGGCGGACGAGGCGAACCCCGCCCGTGTTGCCGCCCTCAGGCTGGGGCTGGGCGAAAAGATGGTCGCATTCAACGTGCAGATCAACTGCGGCTCGGGGATGCAGAGTATCGACACGGCGTATCGCTATATCCGCTCGGGCAGCCACGACATGATCCTTGCGGGCGGGGCCGAAGCCCTCAGCCATGCGCCCCTGATCCTGCGCCAGTCGGCTGCTGAATGGATGGGGGGCCTGGCCGCTGCGCGCAGTCCGCTGGACAAAGTAAAGCTGATGACCGGGATCAAGCCTGAATTTTTCAAGCCGATCATCGGGCTGGAGCGCGGATTGACCGACCCCATCACAGATCTGGGCATGGGCCAGACCGCCGAAATCCTTGCGCACCGTTTTGGCATCGACCGGCAATCAGCGGACGCCTACGCGATGCAGAGCCACCACCGCCTAGCCGCTGCCCAAAAGGACGGCACGCTTGAAAACGAGGTCATGACAGCCTTCGACCCTGATGGCACCGTTTACGACCATGACAACGGCGTGCGTCCGGATAGCGACATGCAGGGGCTGGCCAAGCCGAAGCCGGTCTTCGAGAGGCCATACGGCAAGGTGACGGCCGGTAATTCCAGCCAGATTACCGATGGCGCAAGCTGGGTGATCGTCGCGTCCGAAAAGGCCGTCAATGCCCACGGGTTGGAGCCACTGGCCGAGATTACCGACAGCGAATGGGCGGGGCTGGATCCTGCCGTCATGGGCCTCGGGCCAGTGATGGCGTCGACACCCATTGCCCAGCGACATGGTTATGGGGTGGACGACATCGATCTCTGGGAATTGAACGAGGCGTTTGCGGCGCAGGTTCTGGCTTGCGTGGCCGCATGGAGTGACGACGATTTCTGCCGCGAGGTACTGGGATACGATGCCGCATTCGGGCGGATCGACCGCGATAGGCTGAACGTCGATGGCGGCGCGATCTCGCTGGGGCATCCCGTCGGAACCAGCGGCAACCGGATCGTGCTGCATCTGGCGAATGCGATGAAGAAACGCGGAGCCAAGCGCGGGATCGCGACCGAATGTATCGGTGGCGGACTGGGTGGCGCCATGCTGTTGGAGGCTGTGCAATGACCGGGGCTGTGATGGAATTTCTGGGCGCTGAACTGCGCGAAATGGGCGGCGCGGGTGCGCGGCAAGGCAACTGGCGCAGTGGGCGGGATGCGAATGGCGTCCTGTGGCTGGTCATGGATTGCGAGGGCAGCGGGGTCAATGTCATTTCCCGCAAGGTTTTGGAGGAGCTGGATCAACTTCTGGCTGCGGCGGAAAAGGACATGCCAAAGGCGCTTGTCATCCGCTCTGCCAAGGATGCTGGTTTTGCCGCCGGGGCGGATATTTCCGAATTCAAGGATGTGGCCGCCGACCCCGAAAAGCTGCTGAAAGAGGGGCACGCGGTGTTCGACCGCCTCGCCGCGTTATCCTGTCCCACGATTTGCGTCGTGCATGGTGCGGCGTTGGGCGGGGGATTCGAGATGGCGCTGGCTTGTGATATCCGTATCGGGGTAAAGGGCGCCTCTTTTGCCTTTCCAGAGGTGCAATTGGGCTTGCATCCGGGCCTAGGCGGAACCTTTCGCTCGATTGCGTTGATCGACCCTACTGAGGCGATGACGCTGATGCTGACTGGCAAGAGCGCGCACACGAGGAAGGCGAAATCGCTGGGGCTGCTCGATGCCGTGGTAGAGGAACGCCATGTCGCCGCCGCGGTCGAGGCCGCTGCCAATGGCAAGCTGGAAGAGCGTGAGCAAGGGCTGAAAAGCCGCGCTTTCGGTCTTGGCGCTGCGCGCAGCTACGCGGCGCGGCAGATGCGCAGCGCGACCGAAAAGAAGGCCCCCAAGGCGCATTATCCGGCGCCCTACGCGCTGATCGACCTGTGGGAAGAGCATGGGGATGACGCCAAGGCGATGCAAAAGGCCGAAATCGAGTCGTTCGGCAAGCTGCTTCAGACCGACACGTCCAAGAACCTGCAACGCGCATTTTTCCTACGTCAGCGGCTGCGCGGCAATGCCAAGGGTGAGGACGGTATTGCGCATGTCCATGTCATCGGCGCGGGCGCCATGGGCGCCGAGATCGCCGCAGTTGCCGCGATCCAGGGCAAGCAGGTTACGCTGGGGGACACGTCGCCCGAGGCGCTGGGGCGCGCGATCAAGCTGGCACGTGAGATATGTGGCTCTAAACACCTTAGTAGTGTCGATAAACGTGACGCGCTGGACCGGCTGATGCCCGACCCCAAAGGTTATGGCATTGCCGCTGCGGACCTGATCATCGAGGCTGGACCGGAAAAGGTCGACATCAAGCAAAAGATCTATGACGGGCTGAAATCCGGCATGAAAAAGGGCGCGATACTGGCTAGCAACACTTCCAGCCTTTCGGTGGATGAACTGGCCGAACACGCGCCCGACGCCGCACGCTTTGCCGGGCTGCATTTCTTTAACCCCGTGTCCAAAGTCGACCTTGTCGAGGTTATCAAGGGGGCAGATACGTCAAGCGATACCGCCACCCGCCTCGCCGCCTTTTGCGGAACGATCAAAAAGCTGCCGGTGCATGTTTCCGATTACCCCGGTTTCCTAGTCAATCGGGCGCTGGTGCCTTACATGATGGAGGCGATGGCGCTGATGGACGAGGGCGTGTCGAAAGAGGTCATCGACACCGCTGCGCTGCGCTTTGGGATGCCGATGGGGCCGGTCACGCTGGCCGATCAGGTAGGCCTCGATATTGGTTTGCATGTGGCGACAAGCCTGTCGGACGGTCTGGAAAAGCCGATGGCGCCTATTTCGCAGATTCTGCGGGACAAGGTCGCGGCAGGCGAAACAGGCAAGAAGACTGGCAAAGGGTTTTACGATTGGTTTGACGGCACGCCGCACCCAAGTAGCGACGAGGACGCGCCTGACGACCTGACCGATAGGCTGATTCTGCCAATGCTGGACGCTTGTGTCGAGGTGCTGCGCCAGGGGATCGTGGCCGAGGCCGACGATATCGACGCTGCGATGATATTCGCCACCGGGTGGGCACCATTCCGCGGCGGTCCGATGCATTACGCGCAGGCGCGCGGAATCGATGAGATCGTCAGGCGGCTGGAGCAGCTGGAACAAGCGTATGGCCCCCGCTTTGCGCCCGATCCCGGCTGGAAAACGCTTGGCTAAGCCAGAGGTTTTTCAGGACGACAGTGAAATGGCGCAGGCCATTTTCGCGCAAATGGATGGTGTTGTGCGCCTCGCCCTGCCCTTGGGGCTCGGCAAGCCCGTCAGCATCGTCAACGCGCTGGTGCGCGCGGCCGAGACCGATCCAACGCTGCATCTGTCGATCTTTACCGCGCTAACGCTTAGCCGCCCGCGTCCCAAGACGGATATGGAGCGGCGATTCCTGGAGCCGGCTATGGATCGCCTGTTTGGCGCATACCCACCGCTGCGCTATGCCGAGTTGATCCGCGACGGAGCTATGCCCGATAATATCAGCGTGTCAGAGTTCTTTTTTCAGGCTGGTGATTGGTTGGGTAACGACTACGCGCAGCGTCACTATATCGCCGCGAACTATACACATGCGCGCGATGTTCTGATAGCGCAGCGGCCCAATGTCGTCGCTCAGCTTTTCGCATCCGATGGTGAGCGGCTGAGCATGTCATGCAACACCGATATTTCCGCCGATCTGTTCACCAAACGGGCGGAGGGGGAGATGGAGTTTATCGCTGTCGCCGAGATCAGTGATGAATTGCCCTTCATGGGCGGTGCGGCGGCGCTGGAGATGTCTGAAATTGGCATGATATTAGAGCCTATCGCGCCTTATAGTCTCTTTTCTGCAGTGCGGCGCCCGGTCGCGAACGCGCAGCATGCCATCGGGCTGCATGTCGCGCGGTTGGTGCCTGATGGTGGAACGCTACAGATCGGAATCGGTGCGATTGGCGATGCCGTCGCCAATGCGCTGCTGTTGCGCGATCGTCGCGCGCTGGACGACCTCTGGAAAGCGGCGCCGTTCCCGCTGGTGGGCGCGGAAACCGGCTCTTTTGATGCCGGACTGTACGCCGTAACTGAGATGCTGGTTGGCGGGATCGTTGCCCTTTTTGAGGCGGGAATACTGCGCCGCGAGGTGGACGGCGCGACGATACACGCCGGGTTCTTTATCGAAGCGCGCGATATGTATGCCCGCCTGCGCGCCATGCCGTCTGCGCAGCGGGCCAAAATCGCGATGATGCCGGTCAGCTATACCAACGCGCTGTACGGCGACGAGGCCGTCAAGCGGGCAGCGCGCGTCAATGCCCGGTTTGTCAACGGCGCGATGCAGGCCAGCCTTCTGGGTGATCTCATGTCGGATTCGGCCAAAATGGGGCAGGTGGTCAGTGGTGTCGGCGGTCAGTTCGACTTTTTCGAGCAAGCCTTTGCGCTGGAGGCCGCGCGAGCCATTGCCACGCTGCCTGCGACGCGCACCAGTGGCGGGCGCGTGACATCAAACATCGTGTGGCAGACCCAAGTCGTCACTATTCCGCGCCACATGCGCGATATAGTGGTCACTGAATACGGCACCGCAGATCTGCGCGGGCAGACCGATGAAGAGGTGATCAAACGTATGATTGCCATCGCCGACAGCCGGTTTCAGGACAAGGTCACGCAAGAAGCGCAGAAGGCTGGCAAGCTGGACAGCGCGTGGCGCGTGCCGGACGCGCATCGCCAGAATACGCCTGAACAGGTCAAGCGTTGGCTGGCACCATGGCGGGACAACGATCTACCGGATTTTCCGCTGGGCAGCGATTTCGACCCTGTCGAGCGCAGGTTGCTGCCCGCGCTCTTGCGTTTGAAGGAGGCGGCAATGAATAAGGTGCAGATGGCGCAGTTGATCGTTGCGTCTGTCACGGCCCCGCCCGCTACCAGCGAAGGTGAGGCGATGCAGCGTATGGGTTTCAAAAGCCAGGCCGGCCTGTTCGAACCGCTGGCGGCACGGGCGCTGCGCGGAGCGCTTAGATTTCGGGACTGATATGGCCATCAGAGCTGATTCTAACCTAATCGGCCAGTCTCCTTATCGCTATCGCACAAACGTCGCCTCGAATTTGCCGTTCCCAGCGGCGGCGATCCGCAGTAGGGCGATGACATGAAACTGACCCTCACAGATATCGCCCAACTGGCGGAACTGCCCATCGACATGCTGATCGACGCACGCTCGCCCGCCGAGTTCGCCGAGGATCATCTGCCGGGTGCGGTCAACCTGCCCAGCCTAGACGACGATGAGCGTGCGCGCGTCGGCACGATCTATGTGCAGGATGACCGATTCAAGGCGCGGCGCATCGGCGCGGCATTGGTCGCGCGCAATGTCGCGGCGCATCTCGAGGGGCCACTGGCTGAGCACGACGGCAGCTGGCGACCTATGATCTATTGCTGGCGGGGCGGTCAGCGATCGGGATCATTTGCCTCAATTCTGGATCAGATCGGATGGCGCGTCAGTCTGCTGGACGGAGGGTATCGCGCCTATCGGCGACTGGTGGTGCAGATGCTGTACGAACAACCTTTGGCGCTGCGCCCCGTGCTGCTGGACGGCAATACCGGCACGGCCAAGACACGCCTGCTAGAACTGCTGAGCGACACGGGCGTGCAGGTGATCGACCTTGAAGGGTTGGCCAATCATCGCGGCTCGGCCCTTGGGGCGCGGCCGGGTGGTCAGCCCCCTCAGAAGCTATTCGAGGGACGGCTGGCGCAGTGTATTGCGGCGCTGGATCCCGCCCGCCCGGTGGTGATCGAAGCCGAGTCGCATAAGGTGGGCACGCGCATCGTGCCGCCCAGTCTATGGGCAGTGATGAAAATGGCGCCGGTCGTGAGGGTTACGGCCTCCGTCGAAGCGCGAGCGGAATATCTGGCCCATGCTTACGGCGACATGACCGACAAGCCTGATGATCTGCGCACCAGTCTCGATCTGCTCAGGCCGCTGCGCGGGCATGAGATTGTCAATCACTGGCAAGAGATGGTCGGGACAGGCGATTTTGCAGCCTTGGCCGAGGAATTGATCCGCCTTCATTATGACCCAGGTTACCAGCGCGCCCGGGATCGTCAGGATATGGCAACGCCCAAGACAGTCCCATTGCCTGCGCTGGACGATGCCACGCTGCGCGCTGCACTGCCAGATCTGATCGAGGCAATAGACGCATCGGCAGGCACTAACGAAGGGTAATACGCGACGGAGCATCGTCTATCGTGCCAATCTCGGTAGCGGGGATGCCGATTTCGGACAGATGCGCGAGGGCGCTTTCTGCATCTTTGGGCGCGAGAGCGGCGAGAAAGCCGCCGGCTGTCTGGGGGTCGAAAAGAATCTCGCTCTGCGCGTCATTGCCGAGGCCGTGTATATGAGGTCCTGAATAGGCCTTATTGGCGCTATGCAAAGATGAGCTGTGTCCCGCTTCCAGCAGCAATTGCGCGCCCTCCAGCAGCGGTAGGGCCGACATGTCTAGCGTCGCCCCACAGCCGCTGGCCCGGCAGATAGCAAGGAGGTGCCCGGCCAGGCCAAAGCCAGTCACGTCAGTCATCGCATGGGCAGATATCAGGCTCTGTGCAGCTCGTTTGGGGTTTGTGGCCATATGATCCAGCGCGCCGCGCACCACGTCGCCGTCCGCCTTTCCAGCCATATCAGCGGCGAGGATCACGCCGGTGCCAAGTGCGCCGGTCATTATCAGGCGATCGCCGGGCCGCGCGCCACCGATGCCAATGGGCACGCGGCCCGGCTCCATAAGGCCGGTCACTGTGCACCCAATGGTCAGCTCGGCCCCTTGGGTGGTGTGGCCGCCGATGATTTCGGCGCCTGCGTCGGTCATGACGTCTTGGGTGCCCGACATGATTTCGGCCAGTGTTCGGGCCTGTAGAGGGTCGCTCATCCGGGGCAGGACAATATTGATCAGCACAGCCTGGGGCGCGGCACCCATGGCCCAGATATCGCCCAGCGCGTGAAGGGCCGTAATGCGCGCCATGAGCCACGGATCAGCGGTGAAGGCGCGCAGATGATCGGTGCTGATGACCTGCACCTGCCCGCCAATGGATAACGCGCCTGCGTCGTCGCCGGGGCGGATGAGGACATCGGCGCGCTGGCCCTTGGAATGAGCCGCGCGCGCGTTATCAAGTGCGGCGTGTAGCGCGCCGGGACCGACCTTGGCACCGCAGCCGCCGCAGATCATGGGATGGTGGGCCAGTTCCTGCGCCACGCCTGTCGCCATTTCGCGCGGGAGCGGCGGGGTGGGCATTGTGGGGAAGTCGTGAAACTTCTGCATGAAGCGCTGGTCAATCCGGTCCTTCCAGTGCCAGAGGCCCGGCAGGGAAAGGCCTAGCGCGCCGCGATCCGCAACGGCAGCTCTGACACCCAGTGAGACCAGCTTAAGATAGCGCTTTTGCGGCTTGAATCGGCGGGTTTGGGTCTGATCTGTGAGAGCAGCGCGCAGATTGTCGTGCAGGATCGGAGCGGCGCGAACGGCGTAGACGCCAGCCTTGGGGCGCGGGGCATGTGCGAAATGGGCGCAATCACCTGCAGCAAATATGGCCGGATCGTTCCTGCTGCGCAGGTCGGGACCGACGGTGATAAAACCTTCCGTCAGGTCCAGCCCCGTGTCCGCGAGCCACGGCCATGGGCGCGCGCCGGCGGCTGCGACGGTGAGACTAGAGGGAATGGCGATGCCATTCGCGATTTCGACACTATCAAAGGCTACTTTAATGATTTCTGCGTCTTCGCTGAGACTGATCCCGGCTTTTCTCATCCGCGCGCGCAGGATGCGGGCGGTTGCGGGCGCGACGCCGGTGAGGGCGCGTTTGGTGTCGATAACATGCACGCGGGGTGCTGCAGTGACATGGGACAAACGGTATTGCATGGCGAGCGCCAGTTCGACCCCGGCCACTCCGCCACCCAGAATGACGCAATCGGGCGATGCGGAGCCGGCTTGCACGGCCTCGACGAAATTCTGCCAGCGGTCCGCGAAAGGGCCCAGCGGCTTGGCGGCGATGCCGTGGCTGTCGAATCCTGGGATTTTGGCGGGTGCGGACGTAATGCCGACATCAATGGACAGCACATCATACGCGATGTCTGGCCGTCCCTCGACCTGCACACGGCGAGCGGCGCGGTCAACCCCGACCGCGCTGCCGACAATCAGACGTGCCTCGGCGAAACGCGCGAGGCGGCCGAGATCGATATCGAGCGTAGCGCGCGGATAATGCCCGGCGATATGGCCGGGCAGCATGCCGGTATAGGGCGCCTTGGGGTTCGGGTCGATCAGCGTCAGGCGCGCGCCAGGCAAGGGGTTCATACCCCATTTGCGCAGCACCAGCGCATGGGCGTGGCCGCCGCCGATCAGCACAAGGTCACGAGTGAGGGGAAAATTACTGTTCATGTCAACGCAGGCATAAAGCAGTGTTGCATTGTGAAACAAGATGTAGAGACTTAAGCCTAAGCCTGCGCATTCAGTCCGAGGACATTTTTTATGACCGATATCATACATCCGCTGTTGCTGTGCGGCGGTTCCGGGACGCGGCTGTGGCCCCTGTCGCGCAAGAGCTATCCCAAGCAATTCGCCAAGCTGACCGGCGATGAGAGCCTGTTTCAGGCGTCAGCGCGGCGCCTTTCAGGCGAGGGGTTTGCGCCGCCGACGATCATCACCGGCAGCGATTTCCGCTTTATCGTGACCGAGCAGCTGGCAGCGATAGAAATCTCGCCCGCAGCGACGCTGATCGAGCCAGAAGGACGTAATACCGCGCCTGCGGTGCTGGCCGGGGCGCTGATATTGGAGGCGGAAAACCCCGAAGCGGTGATGCTGGTGGCGCCGTCCGATCATGTGATCCCCGACGCGGCGGCGTTTCGCGCTGCGGTGCGCGCAGCGGTGCCTGCTGCAAAGGATGGCCAGTTGGTGACATTTGGTATCCGACCCGACCGCGCCGAGACAGGCTATGGCTGGCTGGCGATGTCCGAAGCGCCTGAGGCTGATTTTGCGCCTGTGCCACAACCGCTGAAGGGCTTTGTCGAGAAGCCTGACGCGGCCAAGGCGCAGGCGTTGCTGGATGGGGGCGCGCATTTGTGGAATGCAGGCATTTTCCTGCTGTCCGTGCGTGCGATCATCGACGCCTTTGCCGCACATGCGCCTGACATGTTGAAAAGTGTACGCGCCGCTGTCGAGGGGGCCGAGAACGATCTAAACTTTATCCGCCTCGCGGCCGCGCCTTGGGCGACGCTGGACGATATTTCGATCGACTATGCCGTGATGGAGAAGGCGGACAATCTGACGGTTGTGCCCTTTGGCGGCGACTGGTCCGATCTGGGCGGCTGGGACGCTGTCTGGCGCAAGAGTGGGCCGGACGACGATGGCGTCGTCACTTGGGGGCCTGCGACGGCGCTGGACTGCCATGACACGCTGCTGCGCGCCGAGGATAGCAATCAGGAGCTGGTTGGGATCGGGCTGAGCGACGTGATCGTTGTTGCGATGCCCGACGCGGTGCTGGTGGCACACAAGGACCGGGCGCAGGAAGTGAAAAGGGCCGTTGCCGCGCTGAAAGCCAAGGGTGCTGTGCAGGCCGAGACGTTACCGCGTGACTATCGCCCCTGGGGCTGGTTCGAGAGCCTCGCAATCGGTGCGCGCTTTCAGGTCAAGCGCATCCATGTGCATCCCGGCGCGGCTCTGAGTCTGCAAAGCCACCACCACCGTTCTGAGCATTGGATCGTCGTCGAGGGCACTGCGAAGGTTACGATTGACGACAAGGTGAGCCTGATCAGCGAGAACCAGTCGGTCTATATCCCGCTGGGCGCGGTGCACCGAATGGAGAACCCCGGCAAGCTGCCAATGGTGCTGATCGAGGTGCAGACTGGTAGTTATCTGGGCGAGGACGACATCATCCGCTATGAGGATGTCTATGCGCGTGGCCAGGGCGCCAAAGGCTAGCGACACCTATTGGCGGTAGTCGCGATACCAGTCGATAAATTTCCCGATCCCTTCGGCGACCGGTGTATTTGGCCGATAGCCTGTCAAATCCTCAAGCAGGGACGAATCGGCCCAAGTGCCGGGCACGTCGCCCTTTTGCATCTCCATCATGTTCTTCTTCATCTCAAAGCCCAGCTTGGCCTCGATCGCGGCGATGAAATCCATCAGTTCGACCCGCTCGCCATTGCCGATATTGACCACGCGGAACGGCGCGGCTGCGCTAAGGCTGTCGTTCGGGGCGATATCATCGGGGTTGTCGGGCTGGACGGGGGGCGTGTCGATCAGCAGTCTAATGCCGTGGACCAGATCATCGACATAGGTGAAATCGCGGGCCATGCGGCCATGATTATATACGTCGATTGCCTCGCCATCCAGCGCGGCGCGCACGAATTTATAGAGCGCCAGATCGGGGCGGCCCCACGGTCCGTAGACGGTGAAAAAGCGGAACATCGTTGTCGGGATTTTCCACAGGTGGGCGTAGGAATGTGCCATATGCTCGTTCGCGCGCTTGGTCGCGGCATAGAGTGTGAGCGGCATGTCGGCCTTTTGCAGTTCATTGAATGGCATGTTGGTGTTCGCGCCATAGACGGATGAGGTTGAGGCCATCAGCAGATGCGCGGGCGCTAGTTCGCGGGCGCATTCCATCAGGTTGAACGTGCCCTCAATATTGGCGGAAATATAGCTACGCGGATTTTCAAGGCTGTAGCGCACGCCCGCCTGTCCGGCGAGGTGGACGATGACGTCAGGCGCAGCGTTCTGAATGCACCGGGACAGCAGGTCCATATCCTCAAGCAGACCCTCATGAGCGGTAAAGCCGGGGGTTTGCAGCAGCATCTGATGGCGGCGACGTTTCAGCGCAACATCGTAGTAATCGGTCATGCCGTCGAAACCGACCACGCGGAAGCCTTCGGCCAGAAGGTGCCGGGCGAGGTGATAGCCGATGAAGCCGGCAGTGCCGGTGACGAAAATCGTGCGCATCTGCATGGTCCTTGCTTTGCCGCCTCGGGGGAGGGTCCGCCGCTGGTTTACACGCGGCTGCACTAAAAAGTCACTGGGCTAATTCGCTGGGCTGATTCGCCATGGAAACCCGGCGCAACTTGTGTGACGGTCCCGGCTGTCGCGCCCTTTCCATGCTGGGACGGCGCGCCTCAAGCGGGAGCAACACCTTGGAGCAGCGACTGACGCCTTTCACGCTGGTCATGGTTGCGCTGGTGGGTGTCCTTTGGGGGCTGAACTGGCCTGCGGTTAAATTCATGCTGCGCGAGGTGCCGCCCTTTACGCTGCGGGCGGCGGGATTCACCGGCGGGGCGGTGGTGCTGTTCTGCATCGTGCGCGGTTTGGGTCACCGGCTGCGTCCCGCACCGAGGGAGGCGCTGCCGATCATTGCGGCGGGTCTGTTCGTGATCTTTGGCTTCAACGTCACGACCGCGCTTGGCCAATTGCTGACAGAAGCATCACGGGCCGCGATCATCGCCTATACGATGCCAGCCATCACAGCTGTGCTGGCGTCAATTTTCTTAGGCGAGCGGTTGACCAAGCGGCGGATCGCGGCAGTGCTGATCGGGCTGGCCGGGCTGTGCGTATTGGCGTCGGTTGATCTGGCGGCGCTGGTCGCAGCACCGCTGGGGCCGTTCCTGATATTGATGGCCGCGCTCTCGTGGTCCATCGGCAACGTGCTGGTGCAAGGGCGTAAATGGTCGCTATCGCCGCTGGCGCTGACATTTTGGTTCTTCGTGGTCTCGTTGATTCTGGCCTGGCCATTGGCGCTGTGGCTGGAGCCGGATGCCTTGGCCATATGGCCGGGACGGGCAACGTGGATGGTATTCGCCTTTCACGTCGCGGGACCGATGGCGACCTGTTATTTCCTGTGGAGCGTTCTGCTGCGTCGCCTGCCTGCGACGGTCGCTGCCATTTCCATCCTGACCGCGCCGACAGTCGGAGTGATTTCGGCCATTGTTCTGCTGGGCGAGCCGGTGAGTTGGCAAAAGATCGTCGCTCTGGGCTTGATCGTGTTGTCGATCGCGATCACCCTGACAGGGCGCGCCAAGCGTCCTACCCAGCCCGACTAGCCCAAGAGGAACCCTGCCATGCGTATCGTCGCCGCCCGTTTCAATCATGAGACAAACACGTTTTCGCCCGTGCAGACACCGCTGGAGGATTTTGGCCCGCTACATGGCGCGGCGGCGCTGGAATTCGGCACTGGGTCGGCAACCGCCTTTGGGGCGTTCATTGAATATGCTCAGGCTCAGGGTGCGGAGTTGGTGACACCGCTGTGCGCGACGGCCAACCCCAGCGGACCGGCAGAAGCAGACGTGTTCGAGGCGCTGGCCGCGCCGATAGTGGAGGCGGTGCAGGATGGCTGCGATGCGATCCTGCTTGACCTGCACGGCGCGATGGTGGCGCGCGGTATCGACGACTGCGAGGGCGAGTTGCTGGCGCGTTTGCGGACCGCAGCACCGGGTGTGCCGATGGGCGTGGCGCTGGACCTGCATGGCAATATCACCACGCGGATGGTCGAAAATTGTGACTGCATTGCCGGGTTCAAGACCTATCCGCATATCGACATGTACGAGACGGGTCGCCACGTGGTGCGCATGATGGATGCCATGTTGCAGGGCGGTCCAGCGCCGGTCATGGCGCTGTCGCATCCGCCGATCCTGGCACAAACATTGAAGATGAACACCGAAGAGCCGGGGATCATGACCGACCTCGTGGCGGCTGCGCGCGAGGCGGAATTGCGCGAAGGCGTTCATGCGGTGACGGTCTTTGGCGGGTTTCCACTATCTGACATTGCCGATGTTGGCGTATCGGTCGTCGCTGTCGCGAACAACGCTGCACTGGCGCGCGGAGTGGCCGATGAACTGGCCCGCGCGGCATGGTCGGGGCGGGAAGGGTTTGTCTATAATGAGGCGCCCTTGGCCGAGACGCTGGCCAGCGCCGTGCGCGCCTCCGAAGAGCCGGGGGATGGCCCGGTTTTGTTACTGGATCATGGTGATAACTGTATGTCGGGCGGCACCTGCGACACAATCGGTGTGTTGGAGGCGGCGCTGGACGCCGGATTGACTGGCATTATCGCCGGGCCGATTTGCGATCCCGAGGTCGTTGCGCAGATGAGAGCGGCTGGAACCGGGGCCGAGATAACGATCGCGCTGGGAAACAAGGTGCCTCTGGAGGGGTTTCCTGCGAAGGCTCCATTGGCTCTAAGTGGCGTTGTGGGCTTTGTTGGGGAAGGTCGTTATGTTGTTAGCGGGCCGATCTATACAGGGCAGACCTGCGACATGGGGCGCGCTGCGGTACTGGAGATGGGTGCGGCAACTGTTCTGATCACCGAGCGCCCGCATGAACCTTGGGATTTGGGTGTGTTCGCGTGCGCAGGCATCGACCCCATCGCGGCGCGGTTTTTGATCCTCAAGTCGCGGATGTATTGCCGCCCTGTCTTTGGCCCGCTATCGCGGATCGTACTGGAATGTGCGAGCGCAGGGATCACCAGTTCGAATCTGGATCTGTTCGCGTTTGAGAAGATCGCGCGGCCGATCTTTCCCATTGATCGCGGTATGGACTGGACGCCCGGTGAGTAGGCGATCGGGTCGCAGCCACACGGAACGGATAGTGTCAGGCCGCGTTCTGACCTTAACCCCAGAAGGAGACGAGACATGACGTTCAACGCCTTGGTCGTAAGTAAGGACGAAGAGAGCGGCAAGACCAGCGCCGCTGTGACCCAGCTATCCGAGAGTGATCTGCCCGATGGCGACGTGACGGTGGCGGTCGAATATTCGACGGTCAACTACAAGGATGGTCTTTGCATCGGGCCCGGTGGTGGGCTGGTACGGAAATATCCGCATGTGCCGGGGATTGATTTTGCCGGCACGATCGAGTCGTCGGATGACGCGCGCTACAAGGCGGGCGACAAGGTGGTTCTGACCGGCTGGCGCGTGGGTGAGGCGCACTGGGGCGGCTACTCTCAAAAAGCGCGGGTCAAGGCCGACTGGCTGGTGCCTTTGCCAGACGGTCTGGACACGCGTCAGGCGATGGCAGTGGGCACGGCGGGATTAACCGCGATGCTCGCAATCATGGCGCTGGAGGATGCGGGGCTGGTGCCCGACGCGGATCCGGTGCTGGTGACGGGGGCCGCTGGCGGCGTGGGGAGCGTGGCTGTCGCCGTACTGTCGCAGTTGGGCTACAAGGTGGCCGCGGTGACGGGACGACCCGAGACGGAAGATTATCTGAAAGACTTGGGGGCGACGCAGATCGTGCCCCGTGACGAACTGACCGAAGTCACGCGGAAGCCTCTGGAGGCCGAGAAATGGTCGGGCTGCGTCGATGCGGTGGCCGGTGTGATGCTGGGGCGGGTACTGAAGCAGATGAAGTACGGCTCGTCCGTCGCCGCGATTGGTCTGGCAGGCGGCGCGCCTATCGAGGGCGCGCTGATTACGCCGTTTATCCTGCGGGGAGTGAACCTCTTGGGCATCGATTCGGTCATGCAGCCATATGAGCGGCGTGTCGAAGCGTGGAAGCGGATCGCGTCGGATCTGCCGATGGAGAAGCTGGAAGCGATGGTGCAACCGGCCACGCTGAGCGATCTGCCGGAACTGGGCCAGGATATCCTGAAGGGTAAGGTGAAGGGTCGCGTTGTGGTGGACGTGAACGGCTAAACCTTAAGAAAGTGTGATCAATACGGGCGGTTAGAGTCGCTCAGCCTATTGAAATCGTTTGACTTTGCGAACGGTCTCGCGTATAGGTTGTGACATGCTGGAAGAAGTGGGCAAGCGGCCCCGAGGGTAAAACCTCGGCGGTCGCTTTTTCATTTTGCGCGGGCGGTGGGGCAACAACGCAATCGCATGAGGCAGTGATCACGAATGAGTTTGATAACACCCGAAGAAGGCCCCTCGGGTCTGAGCGCGACTGTCACTACGCTGGAACGTCAGCTGCGCGGCATGTGTGAGGATCTGGAGGCGCTGTCGGACAAGGTCCGGGCCGAGGATTTTGACGATATCAAAAACCGAAGCCGAATTCTGGGCGACATTCGGCAATGGCTGAAAATGGCAATAGAAGCGGAGACACAACTTGAGCAACGCAAGAAGAAAGAACAGGGGATCGTCAATGGATACGCCCTCGACATGGACGCAGCACGGGATTCGATCGGGTGCCGTCTGGATCGCCTCAGAAGGGCCGGATGTCCGGGACGCTTTCCTAGATAGCCTTGATGAAGGGGAACTGCTGGCGCTGCCCTATCTGTTCGAGTTCTGGGCGATGAAACATCAGCTGCCGCCTGAGGGCGACTGGCGGTCATGGGTCATCATGGGCGGTCGCGGCGCGGGGAAAACCCGCGCCGGGGCGGAGTGGGTGCGCGCGCAGGTCGAAGGATCGACACCCTTGGACGCTGGGCCGTGCCGGCGGCTGGCACTGATTGGAGAGACTGTAGCGCAGGTTAGAGACGTAATGGTGTTCGGCGAGAGCGGTATATTGGCCTGCTCTCCGCCCGACAGGCGACCTGAGTGGCAGGCGTCCAAGGCGCGGCTGATCTGGCCGAACGGGGCCGTCGCGCAGGTGTTTTCCGCGCATGAGCCGGAGGGGTTGCGCGGGCCGCAGTTCGACGGGGCGTGGGTCGACGAGATGGCGAAGTGGAAGAAGGCGCGCGAGACTTGGGATATGCTTCAGTTCGCGTTGCGATTAGGGGAGCGACCGCGCGTCTGCGTGACGACGACGCCGCGCAACGTGGGGGTTTTGAAGGAGTTGCTAAAATCGTCTTCGACCGTCACGACCAGCGCCCCAACTGAGGCGAACAAGGCGTTTCTGGCCGAGAGCTTTTTGGAGGAGGTGCGCACGCGCTATGCCGGGACGCGGTTAGGGCGCCAGGAACTGGACGGCGTTCTGATGGAGGATGCGGAAGGGGCATTGTGGACGACCAGTATGCTGGAAGAGATCCGGGTGGAGTTAGCGCCCGAGATGGATCGTATTGTCGTGGCGGTCGACCCACCTGTGACGGGTGGTCCAAAGGCAGATGAGTGCGGGATCGTCGTGGTCGGCGCAATCACGCGGGGACCGGTGCAGGATTGGCGCGCCTATGTGCTGGCTGACGAGTCGGTCAGCGCAGCCAGCCCGGCCAAATGGGCGGCTGCATCCGTGCGCGCGATGCAGTCATGGGGGGCCGAGCGACTGGTCGCCGAGGTCAATCAGGGTGGTGAGATGGTATCGGAGGTCATCCGGCAAATCGACCCCATGGTCCCGATCAAGACCGTTCATGCAAGCCGGGGCAAGGTGGCGCGGGCCGAGCCTATTGCGGCATTGTATGAGCAGGGACGCGTGCATCACTTGCGCGGGCTAGGCGATCTGGAGGATCAGATGTGCGCGATGACCGTGCAGGGCTACGAGGGCAAGGGCAGCCCTGATCGCGTCGATGCGCTGGTCTGGGCCTTACATGAACTGATGATCGAACCAGCGGCAAAGTGGCGACACCCACGGGTGCGAGCGGTTTAAGGCGTTAGCCGGGCGGTCTGACCTAGGCCGCCCGGCGCGATCACGCTGGATGCGGTTCGGCCCAGAGCGCCCAAAAGGCGAAAAGTGGCGCGTCGCCCGAATGCATCGCGTGCAAGATACCGGGCGGATTGTAGAGAGTGCCGCCAATGCCCGGCTCGAACCAGTTATCCAAGCCTTGCATGAACTGACCGGGGCTGAGAACCAGATAGGTCTCTTCTGGCGGGTGGTCGTGGTCGGGATAGCGGATGTTAGGCGCGACCAGTGATGCGCCGATCCAGACGTCGCTGCGCCGCTCGGCCCCGCCGGGACCGACAATCATGGCGTTGGCATGATTGTCGCCAAAGCCCGGCCCGGCGTTGGTCCAGTCGCCTTTGCGCGGCCACCATTGAAGATCCGACTCGAGCGTCTGAAACGTCTCTATCAGGCGGTGCAGAGTCGGATCAGGGAAATTCTGTGGATTGGCCGCCTGTTCCAGATGGACGCAGGGTGGAAGCCGGGAGCCGAGGGCGTCCGATGGTGTTCCGTGCGTCTCAAGTGCTGCAAAGATGCGCGACAGAGACGCGGTGGCGTGCGGATTCTGGACGCGCGTGGCAAAGGCGCTTTGGGCAGCATCAAGGAAATTTTGCAGAGATTCGGATCGCATTTTGGGGCCTCCTAGCCGTTGTACGTTAGCGGCGCCGTGCAGGGTTGCCCAGAAAAACCGTGTTGGGGACAACGCAGCAAGGGTCGCACCCACCAGCGCACGGTCTGATTTAATTTTCTTAAACCTTTAGGTGTCTGATGCCTTCAACAGCGGATCAAAGGCAGTCGCCTAAAGTTCGGTACGGCACAGCAAGGAGTGACGACAGATGATCATGGACTTCTTTCGGCAAGGCGCGGCGCAGCCTAGCGTCCCCGAGGTCAAGGCCAGCGCGGCGGGCCGCGTGATGGCATGGCATGGCTCAAACCGGGTGGCGTGGAGCGCGCGGGACAGCGGAACGCTGACGCGGCAGGGTTTTGCTGGCAATCCGGTGGGTTTTCGCTGCGTCAAGATGATCGCCGAGGCGGCCGCGGCGCTGCCTCTGGTCTTGCAGGACGCGGAACAGCGTTATGCAGAGCATCCGATGCTGTCGCTGATCCGCAGCCCGAACCCTGCGCAGGGACGCGCAGAGTTGTTGGAGGCGCTTTATGGTCAGCTACTGTTGACTGGCAATGCCTATGTCGAAGCCGTAGGCGGTGCAGATGGCGCGCCGGTCGAGCTGCATGTGCTGCGCTCGGACCGGATGAGTGTTGTACCCGGCGCAGATGGCTGGCCGGTAGCGTATGAATACGCCGTGAGCGGCCGCAAGCATCGGTTCGACGTAAGCCAGGGACATCCGGCGGTTTGTCATATCAAGAGCTTTCATCCGCAGGACGATCACTATGGGCTGTCGCCCATGCAGGCAGCGGCACAGGCCGTGGATGTGCATAATTCGGCTTCGCGTTGGTCCAAGGCGTTGCTGGACAATGCGGCGCGGCCTTCGGGGGCGATTATTTATCGCGGCGCTGAGGGCCAAGGAACGCTGAGCACGGATCAGTATCAGCGGCTGGTGGATGAGATGGAAAGCCATCATCAGGGCGCGCGCAACGCAGGGCGGCCGATGCTGCTGGAAGGCGGGCTGGATTGGAAGCCGATGGGATTTTCGCCCTCGGACATGGAGTTTCAGAAGACCAAGGAGAGCGCGGCGCGCGAGATTGCGCTGGCCTTTGGCGTGCCTCCAATGCTGCTGGGGGTACCGGGGGATGCGACCTATTCTAACTATCAGGAGGCGAACCGGGCGTTTTTCCGGCTGACTATTCTGCCGCTGGCGAGCCGAGTGGCGGCAAGTCTGTCGGACTGGTTGAGTGGGTTCGAAGGCACGGCGCTGGATCTGAAGCCTGATCTGGATCAGGTGCCTGCGCTGGCCGCTGAACGCGATGCGCAATGGGCACGGGTTGCAGGCGCTGATTTCCTGACCGACGGCGAAAAGCGCAGTCTGCTGGGGTTGCCTGCCCTGCCTGAGCCGGGTTGCGCGGATGAATGAAGAGCGCAGGCCGGATGACAGGCGGCCAGAGCGCTATGGCTTTGAGGCGTTCGATTGTGCGCCTGCGCTGCGGCTGGAAGCGAACGAGCGGGTGGCGGTGCTGAAATTTCAAGCGTTGGCAGATCGGCAGAAGAAACTGGAAGAGGCGATGGAGCGTCTGGAGCGGCGTCTATGGCTGGCGGTTTACGGCATCGCGGGCGCGATGCTGGCACAGGCATTGCAGCCCCTTCTAACGGCGGTGCCATGAGGTTTGAGGAAAGGATGAGGCGTATGGATATCGACACAGGGCTGGAGCGCAAGTTTGCACGGTTCGATGCGGACCTGACTGTCAAGGACGGCGTCGAGATCGAGGGTTATGCCAGCTATTTTGGCGACACCGATCAAGGCGGCGATGTGGTGATGGCGGGTGCCTATACCAAATCACTCGCCAAGCTGAGCGCCGAGAGCCGCCAGGTCAAGATGCTGTGGCAGCATGACCCGGCGCAGCCTATCGGCATCTGGGATGAGGTGCGAGAGGACAAGCGCGGGCTTTACGTCAAGGGCCGTCTGCTGGAGGCGATCGGGCGCGGGCGTGAAGCCGCCGCGCTGATCGGTGCAGGTGCAATTGATGGCCTCAGCATTGGGTATCGCACGGTGCGGGCGAGTAAGAACAACAAGGGTCAGAGGCTCTTGCAGGAACTGGAGTTGTGGGAAGTGTCGCTAGTGACGTTCCCCATGCTTCCCAGTGCGCGGGTGGCGGCAAAGGGCGACAACCTGAATGCCGGCGATCTGCGTGAATTGGCGGCGACCTTCGAGGCCGCGCGCCGGGAATTGGCGCGGGGCTAGCGCCGGAAAAACCGACAACGAAACAAGGAGCAGGTGATGAATGAAACCGGGATTTCTCGGGCCGGGGAAGATGTGTCCGAGGGCCACCAGCCGGTGGCCGAGGTGAAGTCCGCCGTGGCGGGCTTTGTGCAAGAGTTGAAGGGCTTTCAGTCCGACATCGAAGAACGACTGCAACAACAAGAAGAGAAAATGACCATGTTCGAACGTAAATCCTTTGTGCCTGCGCGTCCTGTTTTGGCGGGCGGCAATGACGGCCCCGCGCCACATCAGAAGGCATTCAATGCCTATCTGCGTTCGGGCGATGATGACGGCCTGCGCGGTCTGGAGCTGGAAGGCAAGGCGCTGGGCACGTCCGTCGCTGGCGATGGCGGCTATCTGGTCGATCCGCAGACGGCCAGCACGATCAAGTCGACGCTGAGCGCAACAGCATCGATCCGTGCGATTGCCAATGTCGTGGCTGTCGAGGCAACCAGCTTTGATGTTTTGATCGATCATGGCGATGTCGGTCATGGTTGGGCCACCGAGGCAGCTGGCGTAAATGAGACGGCGACCCCCGGCATCGACCGCATCACTATTCCACTGCACGAGTTGAGCGCCCTGCCCAAAGCATCGCAGCGTCTGCTGGATGATTCAGCTTTCGACATCGAAGGCTGGCTGGCTGGCCGTATCGCGGACAAGTTCGCGCGTGCCGAGGCGGCGGCGTTCGTTGCGGGTGACGGTGTGGATAAGCCGACTGGTTTTCTGACCAAGCCGTCGATCGACAATGACGTCTGGACCTGGGGCAACCTCGGCTACGTTCCGACGGGCGTGGATGGCGATTTCGACAGTGCCGATGCGGTGATCGATCTGGTCTATGCCCTGGGTGCCGAATACCGCGCTAATGCCAGCTTTGTGATGAACTCCAAGACTGCTGGCGCGCTGCGCAAGATGAAAGACGCTGATGGCCGCTTCCTTTGGTCCGATGGCTTGGCTGCGGGCGAGCCTGCGCGCCTGCTGGGTTATGCTGTGCTGATTGCCGAGGACATGCCGGACATGGCGAGCGGTTCGATGTCGGTCGCGTTTGGTGATTTCGGCGCGGGCTATACCGTCGCCGAGCGCCCGGACCTGCGCGTTTTGCGCGACCCCTTCAGCGCCAAGCCGCACGTTCTATTCTATGCGACCAAGCGCGTCGGCGGTGACGTCAGCGACTATGCAGCGATCAAGCTGCTGAAATTCGCGACCTCCTAAGCGAGGCGCGGATCGGGCGGGGGTATCTGCCCCCGTCCGTGGCGCGCGCCGCCATTCACTTGATGCGTTGTCCAGCTGCTCCCCTCCGTCCGAGCAACGCTGGTGGCGCGCGCCTGAACCACCGGAGGGATCCGGGACTATCGGAGTTATTCCATGATGTTGATTGAAGAAACCGCCGTTCCCGAGGCCGCGCTGCCGATAGCGCAATTCAAGGCGCATCTGCGGCTGGGAACGGGATTTTCCGACGATGATGTGCAAGGCCCGGTTCTGGCGAGTTTCCTACGCGCTGCTATCGCGTCGATCGAGGCGCGCACCGGCAAGGTGCTGATCGAGCGGGTATTCTCGTGGGAATTGACGGCGTGGCGCACGGGCTATGGGCAGGCGCTTCCGATTGCGCCGGTGAAGGCCATCGAGGATGTCGTGCTGCGGCATATGTCAGGCAGTGAGGACGTGGCCAATCCGGCACATTTCCGGCTGGAGAAGGACACTCATCGGCCCCGGTTGGTGCCAGTGGGCACTATCCTGCCGCCCGTCCCGTCAGGTGGGGCCGTGGTGGTGCGATTTCGCGCAGGCTTTGGCGCGGCGTGGGGCGATCTGCCTGCCGACTTGGGCCAGGCGGTGCTGCTGTTGGCCGCACATTTCTATGAGTATCGCGCCGACACGGCGCTGGGCGGGGGCTGTATGCCTTTTGGCGTGACCAGCCTGATCGAGCGATATCGTACCGTGCGCCTGCTGGGCGGGGGGGCTGCGTGATGAAGCGTATCAACCTTAACCGGCATCTGGCGCTGGAGGCACCGGAGCGCGCACCCGATGGCGCGGGCGGCTACGCCGAGACGTGGCAACAAGTGGGTGAAGTGTGGGCGGAAATCATCGCGCGCACGGGACGCGAAGTCGTGGGCGGTACAGCGCAACTGTCAAGCATCGGCTACAAGATCACGGTCAGAGCGGCGCCCTATGGTGCGCCCTCGCGCCCAAAGCCCGAACAGCGGTTGCGCGAGGGCAGCCGCATTTTCAGGATCGAAGCGGTGACGGAGCGCGACCCGCTGGGTCGCTACCTCACCTGCTATGCGCAAGAGGAGGTGGCGGTATGAGCTATGGCGGATCGGCGGCGCTACAGGCGGCGGTTTACGGGCAACTCATCGGCGATGCGGAGCTATCGGCGCTGGTTGGCGGGGCGATCTATGACGCACCTCCGGCGGGCGCGCTGCCCTCGCTCTATGTGACGCTGGGTCCTGAGGATGTGCGGGATCGCTCGGACGCGACATCGGGCGGGGCGTGGCATCGGTTCACGGTGTCGGTCGTCAGTGATGCCGCCGGTTTTGCGGCGGCCAAACAAGCGGCGGCGGCGGTCGGTGATGCGCTGACAGACGCGGAGCTGAGTCTGGACCGGGGGCATCTGGCGGCGCTGAATTTCTACAAAGCACGGGCGCGGCGCGACGATCAGCTGCGGCGGATCGATCTGACGTTTCGCGCGCGCGTCGACGACGCAGTTTAACCTATTCAATCGGAGACGAGACACATGGCAGTTCAAAACGGCAAGGACCTTCTGATCAAGGTCGATCTAACGGGTGATGGCAACTTTGAATCGGTGGCAGGGCTGCGCGCGACGCGCATCAGCTTTAACGCCGAAAGCGTGGATGTAACGAGCCTGGAGAGTGCGGGCGGCTGGCGTGAATTGCTGGGCGGTGCCGGCATCAAATCGGCGGCGATCAGCGGATCGGGTATTTTCCGCGACGCGGGTTCGGACGAGCGGACGCGGCAGATCTTCTTTGACGGCGAGACGCCCGCCTTTCAGGTTGTCATCCCAGATTTCGGCATTATCGAGGGGCCGTTTCAGGTGACGTCGATCGAATATGCGGGCAGCCATGATGGTGAGGCGACATACGAGCTGTCGCTGGCCAGCGCCGGTCGCATGATCTTTACGGCGATCTGAGATGGCAAACCCTTGGGCAGGTGAGGTGGCGGTAGTCATCGACGGTGAGCGGCGCGCACTAAAGCTGACTTTGGGCGCTTTGGCCGAGCTGGAAGCAGGGCTGGCGGCAGGCTCATTGGTGGATCTGGTCGAACGGTTCGAAGCGGGTGCGTTTTCGACCCGCGACGTGCTGGCGCTGATCGTCGCGGGTCTGCGCGGCGGGGGCTGGCAAGGCACGTCGGGCGACTTGATCGCTGCCGAGATCGAAGGCGGGCCGCTGGCGGCGGCCCGCGCGGCGGCGGAGTTGCTGGCACGGGCCTTCATGTTGCCTGAAAACCGATGAGCGGGTTCGACTGGCCGGGGCTTATGCAGGCTGGGCTGCGAGGTCTGGCGCTGAGGCCCGCCGAATTTTGGGCGCTGACCCCCGCCGAGCTGCGGGTGATGCTGGGCGAGGCGCAAGGCGGCGCGCCTTTGGTGCGGGATCGGCTGGATGCCTTGATGCAGGCCTATCCCGATACGCGAGGAGAGAATGACGATGAGTGACGGTGAAAATCTTGACGCGTTGGACGCACAGATCGAGGCGCTGGACGGGTCTTTGGGCGCTGCCACAGATATGGCAGCGGCGTTCAACGCGGAGCTGGCAAGGGTACGCGGCACGTTCGAAAAGACCGGATATGACGTGGCAACCTTGGACCGCGGGATGAGCCGAGGTTTGAGGCGCGCGATCAAGGGGGCGGTGGTCGACGGAGACAGCCTGTCGTCATCACTACGCACGCTGGCCAGTTCGATGATCAACACGGCCTTTAACGCTGCCGTGAAACCGGTGAGCGATCATGTGGGCGGACTGTTGGCCGGTGGGGTCGGCAGCATTGTCGGGAACCTATTTCCCTTTGAGAAGGGTGCGAGCTTTTCGCAGGGGCGCGTGCAGCCATTCGCCAGCGGCGGAGTTGTTAGTGGGCCGGTGACCTTTCCGATGCGTGGCGGCACCGGATTGATGGGCGAGGCGGGGCCGGAGGCGATCATGCCGCTGGCGCGCGGCGCTGACGGCAAACTGGGTGTGCGCGGCGGCGGTGGCGGCGGAAATGTAAGCGTAGTGATGAACATCACGACGCCCGATGCCGAAGGGTTCCGCCGCAGCCAAGGCCAGATCGCAGCGCAGATGAGCCGGGTTCTGGGGCGCGGTCAGCGCAATCGGTAAAGGGGAGAAAGACCATGGGTTTCCACGAAGTAAGATTTCCGGCGAACCTGAGCTTTGGCTCGGTCGGCGGGCCGGAGCGGCAAACGGATGTCGTAACGCTGGCCAACGGATTCGAAGAACGTAACACGCCTTGGCAACATTCGCGTCGCCGCTATGACGCAGGCGTCGCCATGCGGGGCCTCGATGATATCGAGGCGCTGATCGCGTTTTTCGAGGCGCGGCGCGGGCAGATCCATGGTTTTCGCTGGAAGGACTGGGCCGACTATAAATCGGGAGGTGCGCTGCTGGATCCTGCCTATGACGATCAGCTAATTGCGTTCGGCGACGACCTGTCGCCAACCTTTCAACTGATCAAGACCTATCGGTCGGGCGAGCATACCTACGCGCGCCCCATTACCAAGCCAGTTTGCGGGTCGATTCGAATCGGCATTGGCGGGGACGAGCAGGACGAAGGCGTGCATTACCAGGTGGATTGCAGCACTGGGATCGTGACGTTCAACCACCCGCCGAACGACGGCGAACGGGTGACGGCCGGCTATGAATTCGATGTGCCGGTGCGGTTCGACACAGACCGCGTTTTGGTTAGTGTTGCAAGCTTTCAAGCTGGAGACGCACCGAACGTGCCCGTGGTGGAGATCCGGGTATGAGCGGGCTGGATAGCGCGCTGCACGCGCATTTGCAGACGGGTGTCACCACGACCTGCCGGGCCTGGGCGCTGGAGCGCAAGGATGGTGTCGTATTGGGATTCACCGATCACGACGGTCCGCTCAGTTTTAATGGGCTTACGTTTCGCGCCGATACGGGGCTGAGCGCCTTGGCGATTCAACAGACGACGGGCTTGTCGGTGGACAATACCGAGGCATTGGGTGCGCTGAGCGATACATCAATCCGCGAGGAGGATATCGAGGCGGGCCGCTATGACGGCGCCGAGATCCGCGCCTGGCTGGTCAATTGGCAGGACGTGCGCCAGCGGCATTTGCAGTTTCGTGGCACAATTGGCGAATTGCGCCGCTCGGGCGGGGCGTTCGAGGCGGAGTTGCGCGGCCTGACCGAGGCGCTGAACCGGCCCTTGGGGCGGGTTTACCAAAAGCCGTGCTCGGCTGTGTTGGGAGATCGCAGCTGTGGGTTCGATATGAATACTTCTGGCTACTCCAAGGAAGTGGCCGCAGATGAGATCGAGGATAGGCGGGTTTTTCGATTCGCACCCTTTGGCGGTTTCGACGCGGAATGGTTTCGGCATGGCCGTTTGATCGTTTTGGATGGCACAGCCAAGGGGTTAGGCGGGCTGATCAAGCGCGATGGTATGGACGGCAAACAGCGCGCGATCGAATTGTGGCACCCGCTGCGCGCGGATGTGCGCGTGGGCGACATTCTTCGGCTGGAAGCCGGTTGCGATAAGCGCGCTGTGACTTGTCGTCTGAAATTCCAGAACTTTTACAACTTTCAGGGTTTTCCGGACATTCCCGGTGATGACTGGTCGATCACTGATCCGTCCCGGTCCAGTAGCCTTGATGGAGGGAGTCGGCGATGACCGATATATTTCATCAGCGGGTCGTGAGCGCCGCACGCGGCTGGATCGGCACGCCTTATCTGCATCAGGCGTCTTGCAAGGGGGCCGGGACCGACTGTCTGGGTTTGCTGCGAGGCGTCTGGCGCGAGGTGCTGGGCACCGAACCCGAAACGCCGCCCGCTTATTCGATGGACTGGTCCGAGCCTGCGCGCATCGAGGCGCTCTGGCAGGCGGCGCAGCGACACTTGGTGCCCAAGAATCTGTCAGAGGAAGCGCCGGGCGATGTGCTGCTCTTTCGCATGCGTGACGGCGCGGTGGCCAAACATCTGGGCATTGCAGGTCGCCTGGGCGCTGAGGCGTCCTTTGTTCATGCCTATTCAGGTCATGCGGTCGTCGAAAGCCCGCTAAGCCTGCCGTGGCGGCGCCGGATTGTGGCGCGGTTTACTTTTCCCGAGGAGCGTATCTGATGGCGACTATTCTATTATCTGCTGCGGGTGCGGCCATTGGTGGATCAGTCGGCGGCACGGTACTGGGCCTGTCCATGGCTGCTGTCGGGCGGTTTGCCGGGGGGGTCATCGGGCGCTCGATCGATCAACGACTTATGGGACAAGGCTCGGACGTGGTTGAGACAGGCCGTGCCAGCCGTCTGCGCCTGACCGGATCAGGTGAGGGCGACGCGATCGCGCAGATCTACGGGCGGATGCGCGTCGCTGGGCAAATTATTTGGGCAACTGAATTCCGCGAGGAGGTGAATGTCACCGGAGGGGGCGGAAAAGGTGCGCCCAGCAGCCCCAAAACGAAGCAGTTCAGCTATTCGGTCAGCGTTGCGCTGGCGCTGTGCGACGGCGAGATCAGCCATGTTGGCCGCATTTGGGCAGACGGTAGCGAGATTGCGCGCGACTCGGTCGTAATGCGGGTCTATCCCGGTACCCGCGATCAGCTACCCGACCCCAAGATTGAAGCCGTTGAGGGTACAGGCACCGTTCCTGCCTATCGCGGCACGGCCTATGTGGTGATCGAAGATCTGGACCTCGGCCCATTTGGAAACCGCGTGCCACAATTCACCTTTGAGGTGACGCGCCCATCGCAACTGGAAGTAGAAGGCGCCGAGTTGGACCCGGTTCGCAGCGTGCGGGCGGTTGCATTGTTGTCCGGCAGCGGTGAATACACATTAGCGACGACACCTGTGACGCTGAATTACGGGCCGGGCGCGTCAGCGCTGGTTAACGTGAACACACCCTCGGGCAAAACCGATTTTGCCACGTCGCTTGAGTCGCTCACCGGTGAGTTGCCAGCCTGTCGCAGCACGTCGTTGGTGGTTAGCTGGTTCGGCGATGACCTGCGCTGCGATAATTGCAATCTGCGTCCGAAGGTCGAGCAAAAAAATTATGATGCGCGAAACATGCCGTGGTCAGTCGCTGGGCAGTCGCGGCGACAGGCACTTGCCGTTCCGCAAACCGATGAGGGCAATGCCATCTACGGTGGCACGCCGACCGATACGTCGGTCATTGAGGCGATCATTGCGCTGAAAGACGCCGGGCAGGATGTGATGTTCTATCCGTTCATCCTGATGGACCAGGTCGCAGGCAATGCCCTGCCCGATCCTTACAGCGATGCGGAGTCGCAGCCGCCCTTGCCGTGGCGCGGTCGCATTACGCTGTCCGAGGCGCCGGGACGCGATAACAGTACGGATGGAACAGGCGGGGCCGACGCGGAGGTTGCTGCGTTCTTCGGCACGGCAAGCGCCGCCGATTTCGGTCTCTACCCACAAATTCCAGAGACTCCCGCACCGATCAGCGGAGCGAGGGAAAACGAGTATTTTGATCTGTTGAAACTCGAGCCGCTCCAGCCGATCAGCCCGGTCACCTATACCGGTCCGGATGAGTGGAGCTATCGGCGATTTATTCTGCATAACGCTGCAATTTGCGCGATCGCGGGCGGGGTCGAGAGTTTCTGCATCGGCTCGGAGATGCGTGGACTGACGCAAATTCGCGGCTCAAACGGCAGCTTTCCTGCGGTGTCGGCACTGATCGATCTGGCAGCCGAAGTGCGTGCACTGCTCGGGCCCGACGTCAAGATCGGCTATGCTGCCGACTGGTCAGAGTATTTCGGCTATCAGCCGCAGGATGGATCGGGCGACCGGTACTTCCATCTGGATCCGCTCTGGGCGGATGAGAATATAGATTTCATCGGGATCGATAATTACATGCCGTTGTCCGATTGGCGCGACGGGCAGGACCACGCGGATGCGGCTTGGGGGTCGATCTATGATCTGGACTATCTCAAGGCGAACATCGAGGGCGGCGAGGGCTATGACTGGTTCTACCATTCGCCCGAGGCGGCACAGGCGCAAATCCGAACCCCGATCACTGATGACGCCTATGGCGAGCCGTGGGTGTGGCGCAACAAAGATATCCGGGGTTGGTGGCAGAACGTGCATCACGACCGGGTGGATGGCGTGCGCGCGACACAGCCCAGCGCCTGGGTCCCACGGTCGAAGCCGATCCGCTTTACCGAGATCGGCTGTGCCGCGATCGACAAGGGCACGAACGAGCCGAACAAATTCGTCGATGCCAAGTCGTCTGAATCGGCTCTGCCGAAATTCTCTAACGGGCGGCGGGACGATTTGATCCAGCGGCAGTATATGCGCGCCATGAGCGACTACTGGGCCGACCCGACGCATAATCCCGTGTCGTCAGAATACGGCGCGCCGATGATCGACATGGATCATGCGTATGTTTGGGCATGGGACGCGCGGCCTTTTCCGTTCTTTCCAAACAATCGTTCGCTCTGGGACGACGGGCGGAATCATGCGCGCGGACATTGGATCACGGGACGCACATCGGCACGGTCGCTGGCGTCGGTCGTTGAAGAGATCACCGCGCGCGCGGGTCTCCTGTACGTCGATACCTCGCAGCTCTTCGGTTATGTCAGCGGGTATTCGGTCGAACAGGTCGGCGAAGCGCGCTCGGCCCTTCAGCCGCTGATGCTGCGCTATGGATTCGACGCGATCGAGCGGGACGGGGTGCTGGTGTTTAGGATGCGCGATGGGCTCCCGGCGGCGCAGATTGGCATTGATCATCTGGTGCGCGACGCCGAAAGCGGCACGCGGCTGGAGGAGACACGCGGCGGCGCGGCCGAGATCGCCGGGCGGGTTCGCCTGCGGTTCATCGAGGCTGACGGTGATTTCAAGGTGATTTCGGAAGAGGCGATTTTGCCCGACGACGCCACCCATGCCGTATCAAGCTCGGAAGTGCCGCTGGCGATGACGCGGGCCGAAGGGCGCGCAGTGACGGAGCGGTGGTTGTCGGAGGCGCGCGTATCCATTGATACCGTGCGGCTGACGCTGCCTCCATCGCTGCTGGCGTTGGGCGCGGGCGACGTGATCGGGTTGGACGAAGCCGGGGGCAAGGGGTTGTTCAGGATCGACCGCGTCGAACAGATGGGCAATGCCCAGCGCATCGACGGCGTACGGATCGAACCCGAAAGCTATCAGCCCATTGACATCGCCGAGACGCCGCCCGACGTGCGCCCGTTCGTGGCGCCGGTTCCGGTGTTACCGCTATTTCTGGATCTGCCGCTAATGACTGGCGAGGAGGTGCCAAATGCGCCCCACCTCGCGGTAACGGCGCGGCCCTGGCCGGGGTCTGTCGCCCTCTTCTCCTCGGGAAGCGATTCCAATTACCGCCTAAACCGGACAATCGAGGGGCGTTCGAAGATCGGACTGCTGGAGACGGCATTGGCACCGTATGACGGCGCGTTGATTGACCGGCGCGATGGGCTGACGGTGCGGATGCTTTCGGGACGGCTCGAAGGTGTGGACGACGACGCGCTGTTGTCGGGTGCGAACCTCTGCGCGATCGGAGACGGCACGCCGGACGGATGGGAAATGGTTCAATTTCGCGACGCCGCTCTTATTGGGCCCGATACTCATTTTCTGAGCCATAGGTTGCGTGGCCAACTGGGCACAGAAAGCGCCGGAGCCAAGGGCTGGCCCGAGGGCAGTTTTCTGGTGATGATCGACGGAATCCCAGGCCAGATTGAACTGGCTGATGCGTTGCGGCGACGGGCGCAGCATTTCAGGATCGGTCCGGCCGGGCGTCCGGTGGACGATCCATCCTACCAGCATGCGGTTCTTGCATTCGAGGGAATCGGCCTGCGGCCTTACAGCCCAGCGCATCTACGCGCCGTTACGTCAGTGGACGGTGCCACGGACGTCACATGGATCCGCCGCACGCGAATTGATGGCGATCGTTGGGACTCGCCCGAGGTTCCGCTGGGCGAAGAAAGCGAAAGCTACCTTTTGCGCATCATGCGCGGCGGAACTGTATTGCGCGAAGTGACGCTGACCGCGCCCACGTGGCGTTATGACACCGCCCAAAAAACGGTAGATGGGGCCGGACCGTTTGAAGTGCATGTGGCGCAACTATCGGCAAAGTTTGGCCCCGGCATATTTGCGCAGGTGGCTGTCGCGGGCTAACCCCGCGCGCACGAAATGCAGAGCGGCGCGGCTGGATCTAAGTCCAGTCGCGCCGGAGCGATGGAATCACCGCAATCCACACAATAGCCGAATTCGCCCTCGTCCATACGGGCGAGCGCCCTCATAAGCCTTTGACGCTCCGCCGCGTGGCGAGCATGATGGGCCTTGGCCATCGCTTGGGCTTGCAATGCATCCATCCGGCTCAGACGGCCCACTGATTGCTGATCCAGCTGGACCGTTGCGCGGTTGTCCGCGCCCAACGCGTCCTCTTGGTCCAGAGAGCGCAGGCGCTTGGCAATCACGCAGCGTAGATGGGCAAGCGGCATATCATCCATTGCAGTGATCTGCTTCATCACGGCTTTGCATTTTGCCATTCCCTCGCGTGTGCTATAGTGGACATCGAAAAAAGGAGCTTGGCCATGGGCAAATCGCACGCACAGCTGACCGAATGCGATCCGGTCTGGCACCAGATTACCACCGAGGCCCAGGATGCGGTCAAGGACGAACCGCTGATGGGTGGCATGGTCCATTCCAGCATTCTGCATCATAGGTCGCTGGATTCCGCGCTGGCGTTTCGCATATCGATGAAGCTGGCCTCAAACGAAATGCCCGAGCAGATCCTGCGCGAAATCTGTGACTGGGCCTATCGCAGCGACCCCGATACCGGCATTGCTGCAAGGGCAGATATCGTGGCCGTCTATGACCGCGATCCCGCATGTGACCGCTACATCCTGCCGCTATTGTTCTTCAAGGGATTTCAGGCCGTGCAAGCCTATCGCGTTGCGCATTTGCTTTGGCGTGATGGAAGGCGCGATATGGCGCGGTTTTTCCAAATGCGGGTGTCTGAGGTGTTCGGGGTTGATATCCACCCGGCGGCAAAGATCGGCAAGGGGATCATGATTGACCACGCCCACAGCATCGTCATTGGCGAAACTGCCGTCGTGGGCGACAACGTGTCCATGTTGCACTCCGTCACACTGGGCGGCACCGGCAAGGAAGAAGAGGATCGTCATCCCAAGATCGGTGACGGCGTTCTGATCGGTGCTGGTGCCAAGGTGCTCGGCAATATCAAGGTGGGCCATTGCAGCCGAATCGCTGCAGGCTCGGTCGTGCTGGAGGAGGTTCCCCCATGCAAGACTGTCGCAGGCGTTCCGGCAAAAATCGTGGGCGAGGCGGGATGCGATCAGCCGTCGGTCAGGATGGATCAGCTTTTGGGCGTGCGCTGAGGCGCATTGCTATTCGCTCGTGAGGCAATGCGGCGACACTTCGATAGGTCTCGATAGGTTCAGCCTGCGCCAGCCCAAAAAAGAGCGGGCGGAGTTGTCCGCTCTTTCGTATTTCACCCTAGGCCCTCAAAGTAGTCAGTAGAGATTGTCGTAGAATGTCGACAGCGCATTGTGGCGCGGAGACATGGCGCTGCTTGCGGCGCTGTTCAGCGGTGCACCGCCGCTGCGGGCGCCCAAGGGGATTGTGACGCCAAATCGAATGGTATCCACATCCGTATCGGGCCCGACCGGATCAATCTTGGTGCGCGCCAGTTCCAATGACACTTGCGCGGGGACCCTCGCAATCTGGCTCAGATCATAGCCGACACCAAAACCATACGACGTGGCATCGATATTGCGCGCGTCAAAGTTCAAATGACTGATTGCGCCAAAACCAGTAAAACCGGCACCGAAATCATGGTCACCACCGACTCCGATACTGGTCACCTTTGTCTCGGCGAATATAGTGTCGATGTCGCTACGCATCCAATGACCCGCGAACTTGGTATATTGGGTCGGGGTATAAGCCACATTCACACCGTAGTCCGTCCAATCCGACGACGCGCCAAGCATGGTGGATGCGTCCGTTCCACCGAAAAACGCGGTGGCCTGAAGCAGCGAACCTTCATACCCCCCGGTCACGCCATAGGATGTCGCGTTGATATCACTGCCGAGCAGGCCGTTGCTGTCCAGACTCGCATATTCCAAATAAGCGCCGACAAGCGGACCGGACAGAAATCGGTAATTCAGCTGACCGCCTACATCGAACACGCCCGCATTGCCGCCCCGATCCGGATTGGCATGCAGGAGGGATCCGTCCACATCCAGGCTAAAGCCGCTCTGAAATGCGAACGTGCCCGCACCGTCCAGTGAAAAGCCGTTCACGTTGGGGCGGAAGCCAGAAACGGACGAATATGCGTATCCCAGCGTCGCGGCACCCGTAAAATCCTGCGCCAACCCCGCTCCCGGCACGGTCAGCATGGCGCACGCCAATAGTCTGCTTGATCTGGTCATCATGTTGCTCACCTCAGGTTTTTTATTTTTTTTATGAGGCTACTGAATCACACAGTGGATAGAGATTTCAAGATAATGTTTCAGTTTGATACCGCCCACTGAGTGGTTCGGATAGCCCAAGCGCGGAAAAGCGCGCCAGACTGGCGCGCTTTTATGTGGTCTCGGGGCTACGCCTGATGCCAGCTGCTATCTCAGGCCAGCATCACCATGGGGTTTTCCAGATTTTCAACGATATGCTTTAGCAGATCGGCACCCAGCGCGCCGTCGATCACCCGATGATCAACGCTAAGCGTGACTGACATGACAGTCGCGACAGCCAGTTCACCATCTGCGCCGACGACGGGTTTCTTCACGCCCGCACCGACGGCCAAAATCGCGCCGTGTGGCGGATTAATGACCGCATCGAAATTGTCGATGCCGAACATGCCGAGGTTTGAGATTGCGAAACTGCCACCCTGATACTCATGCGGGGCCAGCTTACGGTCACGCGCGCGCGCTGCCAGATCCTTCATTTCGGCCGACAAGGCCGACAGGGATTTCATATCGGCATCCTTGAGCACAGGGGTAAAGAGCCCGCCCTCGATCGCGACAGCCACAGCCACATCCGACGGCTTCAGCTGTAGCACCCGGTCGCCTGCCCACACGGCATTGGCAGTCGGCACGGATTGCAGCGCCAGCGCGCAGGCCTTGATGATGAAGTCATTGACGCTGAGTTTGACGCCTCTTCCTTCCAGTTGCTTGTTCAACTGACTACGGAATTTCAGCAGCGCATCCAGACGGATATCGCGACGCAGGTAGAAATGCGGCACGGTCTGCTTGGCCTCGGTCAGGCGGGCGGCGATAGTCTTGCGCATCCCGTCCAGCTTGACCTCGGTATACTCACGACCCTCGTAGATTTTGGCGACGGCGTCTGCCGATTGACCCTTGGGTGCACCTGCGGCGGGTGCGCCGGCAGCGCTTGCCTCGGCGACGTCCGCCTTTTTCGCGGGAACGGCACTTTCTACATCAGCCTTGACGATGCGGCCATGTGGCCCCGATCCGTCGATCTGGCTAAGGTCCAGACCCTTATCCGCCGCGATCCTTCGCGCCAGCGGTGAGGCAAAGATGCGTCCGCCATCAGCATCCTTGGGTGCAGCGGGCGCCTCTGCGGTGCTGGCGCCCTTGGCATCCTCTTCGCTCTTTGCTTTGGGCGTGCCGTCCTCGGATTTTGCAGGTTCAGGCGCAGGCTTACTTGCAGCATCCTTGATATCGTCCGCGCTTTCGCCCTCTTCCAACAGGACAGCAATCGCTGTGTTCACCTTGACGCCCTCGGTGCCTTCCGAAATCAGGATCTTGCCGATCGTGCCGTCGTCAACGGCCTCAAATTCCATGGTCGCTTTGTCTGTCTCGATCTCGGCCAGAAGATCGCCGGAGGCGACGGTATCGCCCTCCTTGACCAGCCATTTTGCCAATGTGCCTTCCTCCATCGTGGGGGAAAGGGCGGGCATTAGAATTTCCGTTGGCATCAGTCAATCTCCTCGACAAGAACACGGCTCCAGGGATCCTTGACCCAGCCGCCTTCGGTGCGGGCCGAATACGCGGACAGAATTTGCGGCAGGTGAGCGCGCAGCCAAGCGAGCCGATCCTCCTCGCTGGCGTCGTCCCCGGCTTCGTCGTTCACAAACTCACGCGGCACCACGATCCGATAGCGCGTCTCCCCTTCAGGCCCATCGAGCACATAGGCCTGCCGGGTGGGGTTGAAATGGAACGGTTCACTCATCTGTAGGTCACCTTATGCACTGCGTCCAAGACCTCTTTGGTCGACGTCAGCGCCAGCTTTTCGAGGTTTGCGGCATAAGGCATCGGCACGTCCTTGCCAGTGCAGCAGATCACGGGCGCGTCGAGGTAGTCGAACGCGCGCTCCATGATCACCGCCGACAGGTGGTTGCCGATACTCGCCACTGGCCAGCCCTCTTCGACAGTCACGCAGCGGTTGGTTTTCATCACCGACGCGATGACGGTGTCATAGTCCAGCGGGCGCAGGGTACGCAGGTCAATAACCTCGGCGGAAATGCCGTCCTCGGCCAGCTTTTCAGCCGCTTCCAGCGCATAGGTCATGCCGATGCCAAAGCTGACGATCGTCACATCCTCGCCCTCGCGCCAGATGCGTGCCTTGCCGAACGGCACGGTGAAATCATCCATCACCGGCACGTCAAATGATTTGCCGTAGAGGATCTCATTCTCAAGAAAGATCACCGGATTAGGGTCGCGAATGGCCGATTTCAGCAGGCCCTTGGCGTCGGATGCAGAATATGGCTGCACCACTTTCAGACCCGGAATATGCGCATACCAAGCGGCATAATCCTGTGAGTGCTGCGCACCGACCCGCGCGGCGGCGCCGTTGGGGCCGCGGAACACGATGGGACAGCCCATCTGACCGCCCGACATGTATAGCGTTTTGGCTGCCGAGTTGATGATCTGGTCGATCGCCTGCATCCCGAAATTCCACGTCATGAATTCCACGATGGGGCGAAGACCGCCAAAGGCCGCACCGACGCCGATCCCGGCAAAGCCATGCTCGGTAATGGGCGTGTCGATCACCCGCTTGGCGCCGAATTCTTCCAGCAGGTTTTGGGTAATCTTGTAGGCACCCTGATACTCGGCCACTTCCTCACCCATGATGAAAACGTCGCCATCGCGGCGCATTTCCTCCGCCATGGCGGTGTTGAGCGCATCGCGCACGGTCTGCTTTTTCGTCTCGGTGCCTTCGGGCCAGTCGGGGCTACGGTCGGGCTGGGGTGCCTTGGCTTCGGCAGGTTTCGACTTGGGCTTGTCCTGCTTCGGCTCGGCCTCTGCTTTGGGCTCGGCCTCTTTTTTCGGCGCATCGCCGATATCATCGGCGCTTTCGCCCTCTTCCAGCAGCACAGCGATGGCAGTGTTCACCTTGACGCCTTCGGTCCCGGCTTCGATCAGGATCTTGCCTATCGTGCCTTCATCGACGGCTTCGAATTCCATCGTGGCCTTGTCGGTTTCGATTTCGGCAAGAATATCGCCAGAGGCGACACTATCGCCCTCTTTGACCAGCCATTTGGCCAGCGTTCCCTCTTCCATGGTGGGGCTGAGGGCGGGCATGAGTATTTCTGTCGGCATGTATCTGGCTCCTCAGGCGTTCTGCGGCGCGGTTTCGGCGTAGATGTCTGTCCACAACTCAGCCTCGTCCGGCTCGGGGCTTTCCTTGGCGAACTCGGCCGAGGCGTTGACGATCTTCTTGATCTCCTTGTCGACAGCTTTCAGATCCTCTTCGGTCGCGTGCTTGCCGGTCAGCAGCAGGTCGCGCACATGCTCGATGCAGTCCTTTTCATCGCGCATCTTCTGCACTTCTTCACGGGTGCGATACTTGGCCGGGTCCGACATCGAATGGCCGCGATAGCGGTAAGTCTTGATCTCAAGGATATAGGGCCCCTTGCCCGAGCGGCAGTGCGCTACGGCCTTTTCGCCCGCTTCCTTGACGGCCAGCACATCCATGCCATCCACCGCCTCGCCGGGGATGCCAAAGGCCTCACCCCGCGTGTAGATATCCGGCGTCGAGGTCGAACGTTTCTGCGACGTGCCCATCGCATATTGGTTATTCTCGATCACAAAGACGACCGGCAACTCCCAAAGAGCGGCCATGTTGAACGTCTCATAGACCTGCCCCTGATTAGAGGCGCCATCGCCGAAATAGGTGAACGTCACGCGGTCATTGCCGCGATACTTATCGGAAAACGCAAGCCCGGCACCCAGTGGCACGTTGGCGCCGACGATGCCGTGACCGCCGTAAAAATGCTTTTCCTTCGAAAACATGTGCATCGAACCGCCCTTGCCGCGGCTATAGCCATCCTCGCGGCCCGTCAGCTCGGCCATGACGCCGTTGGGGTCCATGCCACATGCCAGCATGTGACCGTGATCGCGGTATGTGGTGATACGCTTGTCGCCCTCTTCGGCGGTAGCTTCCAGGCCGACAACAACGGCCTCCTGCCCGATATAGAGGTGGCAGAAACCGCCGATCAGGCCCATCCCATAGAGCTGGCCAGCCTTCTCCTCGAATCGTCGGATCAGCAGCATGTCGTGGTAATACGCTTTCAGCTCTTTCGCCGAAGCATTAGATTTGCTTGCTTTCTTCTGGGCAGCCATTGGCATGTATCCCCTTGGTTGGCACATAAGTCGAAAGATAGTTTAACGCTAAACTATACGCGGCACAAACAATTGCGCGCTCTCTTGATGATAGGCAGCAGTGTGGGGTCTACGCAAGGCGAGTCAAAGCGTTTCGCTCTGCATTTGAAACGGGGACCGTAGCGAAACGCGGTAAAGCCTATGAATGTTGAGGGCGTTTCGCCTTCGATACGTGACCGAAATTCAACGCGAAACGCTTCAGCGAATGACAATCTCATCGCTGCGCAGCAAGCCGATGACGGCGCGCGCCTGTTCATCCAAAAGATCCAGATCGAGGTAGGTGTCGGACAGCCGGTGGGTAAGATTCTCCATCACAGCGACTTCGGCGGTCAGCTGATTCAGTTGAACCTGAAGCTCACTCGCCTGCGCCTCGATCTCGGCGCGGCTGAAAAGGCCAAAGTCGCCCTGCACGGCGGCGAACGTAAAATACGTGCCCAGCGCGAAGGCGATGAGGAAATAGACGAACACGCCCAGCGGGGGCTTTTTGCGATTGATCACCAGTCTTGCCTCTTGGATATGCCTCTAAGCGGGCCTTTGGGGCACCTTGTCATATATGCCCCGCCTATGGAATCCCATTTCGCGGATGCCGTGCAAAGGTGCGGTTGGCGTTGCATTCTTGTGGCGGCAGCGCCTAAATGCACCCGTTAGAGGAGATCCGAGAATGCCCGACACCCGCCCGGACCGGTCCGGCCCGCATAGTGAGACCGACACGCATGAGGTGCTGAATCAACCCCCTCCGCGCGGCGATCTGGACCTGTGGGAGAGTGATCCGGCCCTGCGCGATCACGGCTTTGGCGCCGATGGCGATCATCTGGCGCTCTATGGGCGCAAGATCGGGCGCACGGCAATGCGCGACGCAGGGATCGACGCGAACCGCCACCCGCCCGAAGCGCGCCTGTTCGATGCAGGTGGGCGGCGACTGGACGAGGTGGCGTATCATCCCGCCTATCACACGCTGCTGCAAACCGGCCTTGGCGCCGGCTATGCCTCGCTACCGTGGGAGGGGGCGACGGGCGGCCATTCCACCCATGCCGCGATGGTCTATCTGACCTCGCAGGTCGAGCCGGGGGTCTGCTGTCCCATGACGATGACCTACGCCGCCGTCCCTGCCCTGCGCGCCTCGCCCGACCTGTTCGATCAATGGGTGCCAAAGCTGACCGCGCGCCTCTACGATCCCGCGATCAAACCGCTGGCGCAAAAGGCTGCAGCGACCATGGGCATGGCCCTGACCGAAAAACAGGGCGGCTCGGACCTCAGCCGGACGTCCACCCGCGCCGTGCGCGACGGGGATGCCTATCGGCTGCGCGGGCATAAATGGTTCTGCTCCGCCCCCATGTCCGACGGCTTTGTCACGCTGGCACAGGCCCCCGGCGGGTTGACCGCGTTCCTCGTGCCGCGCTGGCTGGACGGCACGCGCAACGCGATACATATCCAGCGGCTAAAGGACAAACTGGGCAACCGCTCGAACGCGCTGGCCGAGATCGAATATGCAGACGCACTGGCCTATCCGCTGGGAGACGAGGGCGACGGTATCCGCCGCGTGGTCGAGATGATCCATCACACCCGCCTTGATACTGCGATGGCGCCCGCTGGCCTCATGCGCGCGGCGCTGGGCGCGGCGCAGTACTGGTGCAGTCATCGCAGCGTCGGGGATGCCAAGCTGATCGACCAGCCGCTGATGCGCAGTGTGCTGGCCGACCTCACGCTGGACTGGGAGGGCACGCTGGCACTGGGCCTTGCCGTCGCGCGCGCCTTTGATGACACGACCGAACAGGGCCGCGCATTCGCACGTCTCGGCGTGGCGCTGGCCAAGTTCCTTGGCAATCGCCTGTGTCCGATGGTCGTCGGCGAGGCGATGGAGTGCCTTGGCGGCATGGGCTATATTGAGGATACCGGCCTGCCGCTGCTTTATCGCGAGGCACCGCTGAATTCGATCTGGGAAGGGTCCGGGAACGTCATCTGCCTCGACATTCTGCGCACGCTTCGCACCGTTCCGATGTCCGGCGAAGTGCTGAGCGACGCACTGGGCGAGGTCACTGGCGAATACCGCCGCTATGACGCGGCCCTGCGCGCCCATATGGGCCGTTTCCCGCGCCTGCCGGATGAGGGTCAGGCCCGCTGGTACGCCGATAGCCTGGGCACGCTGCTGACCGCGTCAGTCCTGATCCGACAAGCGCCGCCCGCCATCGCAGAGGCCTATATCGCAACCCGCCTCACCGGAGAGCGCGGCCGCGCACCCGGTGCGATTTCGGGCGTCGATACCGATGCCATCCTTGCGCGACTGAGCTAAGGGCGCGTTAGGCCGTTGGCGAGGATAGTTCGGCAAAAAGATGCAACAGCGTCATCGTTACGACCCCCCTTACGCCCACGGCACGGGGTCGGTCGTGACGACATGGCCGAACACATTCTCGCGGTGCCAGCGCAGATTTTCCGGGTGCGGCCAATCGCGTTGATCGCTTGGCAGGCACAGCTTGCCATCCGGTACGATCAGACGGTCCGTCACGTCGGATGGCACCTTATTGCGCGAAATCAGTATCGTGCGGTCCTCAGCCACCGAGATCAACCCGCGATCAAACATCCAGTGAAGTGTACCCGAGAGCGCCAGACCGTTACGAACGGAATCACTGCCGTGGCTTTCCACAGGGCGGATATGCGCCGCCTGCACTTCGGGGCGACCGCCGCCATTGCGTAGACGCAGACCAGACAGAGCGCAGCGATAGTCGTAGGCGTCGCGGACCTTGCGGCGAAACGCAACATCGCGGTAGGGGCGGCGCGTCAAACGCTCCAACACCGGGCGATGGAACGGGGTAGCTGCTTCGTCGAATCCGGCGGCGACAGTGCCGTAACGGGCGGCCTCAATCTGTTCCAGCTCTTGCGGCAGACCAAGATCGACAATTCTCGCAAAATCCTCCTCGGGCAGACGCCGGACGGCCAACTGCTGCGCACCGCCCTTTTTCGGCGTCCCATCGGCTTGCATCAAAGCGCGTTCCATCGGGCGACCGTCGCTCAGACGCGGCACCTCCCGGTCAAACGGCAGGTAGCTGCCCGGCTCAATCAGAGCTAGATACCGGCCCTCTACCCCTGGTTTGGGAATAACAGACATGATCTTGGCGACGGCGAAATAGCCGCGCGGGCCGGCCTTGACCGGCTCATAATAGATCGCCCAATCGCCGACCGCCTCGCGGATCGCTTTCAGGTAGCTTTTGGGAAAGTCATATTTTGCATCCGGCTCGTCCTCGTAGATCGAGTCGGCCTTGTGCAGCAAAACAAGTTTGGTCATCGCGCCGCGATCCTCTTGGCCCTCGCGCGGACCATTTTTGCACCGTATTTCGCAGATGACCAGGACGGCGCGAGTGCCCTACATCACCCCACGACAGACGCTGCGTGGATGCTGTCTATCGTTTTGCCGATGGTTGAGTTGAACTCGGCATCGGTCTGATCGGTCGACAGCCCCTCGGTCAGCGCGCGGCTAAAGCTGGCGACGATTCCACTATTCTGGGCTAGACGGCGGTTCGCCTCGTCGCGGCTATAACCGCCCGACAAGGCGACAACGCGCATGACGGCAGGGTGCTGGGTCAGTGCCTGATACTGGTTCGCCGTCTCGGGCAGCGTCAGCTTCAGCATAACTTCTGTGCCCTCGGGCAATGCGTCCAAATGGCGCGCGATCGTGTCCAGCAGTAGGGCCTCAGCCTCGGCCTTGTCGTTGATCGAGATGGTCACTTCGGGTTCGATGATCGGGATCAGGCCGTGACCCAGAATTTGCTGCCCCACCTCGAACTGCTGAGCAACAATCGCCTCAATCCCGCTGGCTGACGCCGCGTCTATGACCGAGCGCATCTTGGTGCCAAATATCCCGGCATCGACTGCGCGTTTGCACAGCGCATCCAGATCGGGCATCGGTTTCATCAGGCGCACGCCGTCGGATTCGGCCTCCAGCCCCTTGTCGACTTTGAGGAACGGCACGACGCCGCGTTCTTCCCAAAGGTAGCGCGCCGAGGGCTTGCCACCCATTTCGCGGTCCATCGTCATCTCGAATAGGATCGCGCCGATCACTTTGTCGCCGTTGAAATCGGGCGCCTGCGCGATGCGGGCGCGCATCGCATGTATCAGATCGAACATTTCGGCGTCCGAGCCATAGGCATCCTCGGCCACGCCATAGAGGGCCAGCGCCTTGGGCGTCGATCCTCCCGACTGATCGAGCGCCGCAACAAAGCCGTTCCCGGCGCGAATTTTCTCTGCTTGGGCTGCGTTCGGCATGGGTTCGGCTCCGCTCATCAAAATTTCAATGTCCTGCGCGCTTTTATGTCAGCGCCGGCTTGCTGGCAATTGTGGTCGCGCTAACGCTTCACCCCTTCAGGGCGGCGACACCAGGCAAATCCTTGCCCTCCATCCATTCCAGAAACGCGCCCCCGGCGGTCGAGATGTAGGTAAAATCATCCGCTGCCCCAGCCCGATTCAGGGCGGCGACCGTATCGCCGCCGCCCGCGACCGACACCAACTTGCCCGCGCGGGTCAGTTCGGCGGCGTGACGGGCGGCGGCGTTGGTGGCGGCGTCAAACGGTTCGATTTCGAATGCACCAAGGGGGCCGTTCCAGATCAACGTTTTCGCTCTATCCAGCGCTTCAGAGACGCGCGCGACACTGCGCGGCCCGGCGTCGAGGATCATCGCATCGTCGGGGCACAGATGCACCGCCAGAACCTCATTCGGCGCGTTCTCGGCGAATTCGCGCGCGACGACGATGTCGGCAGGCAGGATGATTTCACAGCCCTGATCGGCGGCTTTGCCCATAATCTGGCGCGCGGTTTTTGCCATGTCATGCTCGCACAGCGACTTGCCCACGCTCAGGCCCTGCGCCGCAAGGAACGTGTTGGCCATACCGCCGCCAATCACGAGGCTGTCGACCTTTTCAACAAGGTTGCTCAGCAGATCCAGCTTGGTCGATACCTTGGCGCCGCCAACGACGGCGACGACCGGGCGTTTAGGCGCGCCAAGCGCGGCCTCCAGCGCCTCCAGTTCGGCCTGCATCAAACGGCCCGCGCAAGAGGGCATCAGATGCGCGATGGCCGCCGTGCTGGCATGGGCGCGATGCGCGGCGGAAAAGGCATCGTTGCAATAGATATCGCCCAGCGCGGCAAGGCGGGCGGCGAATTCGGGATCATTCGCCTCTTCACCGGGATGAAAGCGGATGTTTTCCAGCAGCAGCACCTCGGCGGCGGCGGCCTCGGCCGTCAGGTTCTCAGCGCCTTCCAGCGTCTCGATCAGGCGCACACTATGTCCCAGCGCCTTTTCCAACGCAGGCAGAACAACGCGCAGGGACATATCCAGCACCACCTTGCCCTTGGGGCGTCCGAAATGCGCAATCAGGATAGGGCGACCACCTTTGGCGAGAATATCCTCGACCGTGGCCACGATCCGCTCGATCCGAGTGGCGTCGGTGACGCGCCCGCCCTCAACCGGCACGTTGATGTCCACGCGGGTCAGCACGCGCTTGCCCTTCAGGTCCATGTCGTCGAGGGTTTTCCAGTTCATGCCACTATCCTTGCCTAGCGAGGTCCGCCCCCTCTTGGCGTGACGACGCCGATGCGTCAAGACGGCCTGCTTGGCAACGCGCGCTCAAACGCCTAGATATCATGGCAATACATTCAAAAAGGAGGCCCATCCATGGCCGAGATCAAAGACCCCGAAAACACTATCCTCATTGAGCTGAAGGACGGCACCGTCGCGATTGAGCTTTTGCCCGACGTCGCCCCCGATCATTCCGAGCGGATGAAAGAACTGGCGCGCAGCGGCGCTTACGACAACGTGGCCTTTCACCGGGTGATCGACGGCTTTATGGCCCAGACCGGCGATGTGGCGAACGGCAACATGGAAAAGGACTACAATCCCCGCGGCGCGGGTACGGGTGGCAGTGACCTGCCGAACCTCAAGGCCGAATTCTCGAAGATTCCGCATGATCGCGGCACGTTGGGCGCGGCGCGCAGCGCGAACCCCGACAGCGCGAACAGCCAGTTTTTCATCAGCTTCAAGGACAACCATTTCCTGAACGGGCAATACACCGTCTATGGCCGCGTCATTCAGGGGATGGAGCATGTGGACGCCATCGCCAAGGGCGAGCCGCCCGCGAACCCCGACCGTATGATCAGCGTCAAGGTGGCCTCCGATGCGTAATATTCTGGCAGCAGTTTTAATGGCGACCGCCGCACCGGCGCTGGCCACTGGCCTTGAGATCGACATTGGAGGCGAGGCAAACGGCACCGTCACCATCGATCTCTTTGAGGATGTCGCGCCCCAGCATGTGGAGCGGATCACGGCACTGGCCAAAGACGGCGCATATGACGGCGTCGTCTTTCACCGCGTCATCAGCGGCTTCATGGCCCAGACCGGCGATGTGCAAAATGGCAAGCTGGAGGGTGGCAATTTGAGCCTCGCAGGCCAAGGCGGCAGCGACATGCCCGACCTCAAGGCCGAGTTTTCGGACCAACCGTTCGAGGCAGGCGTCATCGGCATGGCCCGCAGCCAAAGCCCCGACAGTGCAAACAGCCAGTTCTTTATCATGTTCGGCCCCGCACCGCATCTGAACGGCCAGTACACTGTCGTCGGCAAGGTAACCGACGGCATGGACGTAGTGAACGCGATCAAGCGCGGCGCCGGTAGCAACGGCGAAGTCGACGGCACACCGGACGTCATGCAATCCGTCAAAGTTATCGACTGACTTGGCACTGCTGAAAAATGCCACGGGCTATGAGCCACTGAACACGCTCAAGCCCGTGGCCGATGACATTTGGCTGGTAGACGGTCCGGCACTTAGCTTTTACGGTATGCCGTTCTCAACCCGCTGCACCGTGGTACGGCTGGAGAATGGCGATCTTTGGGTTCATTCCCCAACATTACTGACGGACGGGCTACGCACCGAACTGCACGCTCTGGGGCCGGTGAGGCATTTGATCGCGCCTAATTGGATTCACTATTCGTATGTCCGCGATTGGCAGCAGGCCTACCCCGATGCCGCCGCCTACGCCGCCCCCGGCGTAGTGGAACGTGCGGCGAAAAAGGGTCTATCGCTGGTGTTCGATACCGATCTCGGACAAGAAGCCGAGCCATCTTGGGCCGGACAAATCGACCAGATGATCGTTGAAGGCAGCAAGGTGCATCGCGAGGCGGTATTTTTGCACCGCGCCTCTGCCACGCTGATCCTGACCGACCTGATCGAGAATTTCGAGACGGCAAAGCTACCCACGTGGATGCGCCCCCTCGTCTGGATCGCCGGAATCGACGACAGCGACGGCAAGATGCCACCCGACATGCGCCAGACCTTTCGCAAGGCACCATTGGCCGAGGCCGTCGAGCGCATGATCGCATGGGAACCGCAGCGCCTGATCCTTGCGCATGGGCGCTGGTATCAAAGCGACGCCGTGGGCGAGTTGCGGCGCGCCTTTCGCCGCATCCTGCGGGACCGCGAATGGATCGTGGCGATGGAGCGGATCGAGGCAGAGCGCGCCAAGGGCGAGCATAGCGACTGATCCCTCGGCAAGTTTACTGGCCCGGAGCGCGCGGGTGGCTCATGCTGTAGCGAATCGCAACATGAGAGGACCGCAACCATGCTTCGCCTCGCTTTGATCGCGCTGACCCTGATGGCCACGGGCGCCGGGGCCGATCCCACATTCTGGAAACCTGAGTGGCCACAGACGAACTTTGCCAAGCGCAACATCGAAAGCTGGGCCGAAATTCTCTCGGGCGGCCCGCCCAAGGACGGCATTCAGGCCATCGACGCGCCAACCTTTCGCAAGGCGGTAGGCGAGACGCGCATCGACGGGCCTGAGCCAGTCATCACTGTCGAAATCGCCGGCACGCCGCCGCGCGCCTATCCGGTGCGCTATCTCATGTGGCACGAGATCGTGAATGATACAGTGGCAGGCGTGCCCATCGCCGTCACCTTCTGCCCGCTCTGCAACTCGGGCATCGTGTTCGACCGGCGCACCGCGCATGGCACGCTCAGCTTTGGTGTCTCGGGCAAGCTGCGCAATTCGGATATGGTCATGTATGACCGCGAAACCCATAGCTGGTGGCAGCAGGCACAAGGCCTCGCCATCGTTGGCGATCTCACGGGAACGCAGTTGACCGCCCTGCCCGCATGGATGGAAAGCTGGGACCAGTTCCGCGCCCGCGCGCCCGGCGGGCTGGTGATGGAGCCGCCACAGCAAGGCCCGCAATACGGACGAAACCCCTATGCGCGCTACGACAGCGCATCGCGCCCATTTCTATACAGCGGCGATCCTCCGCCGCATGGCATCCCGGCGCTGGCACGCGTCGTGCGTGTCGGTGCGCGTGCATGGCCGTTGACGCGGCTGCGCGAAGCGAGAGAGATACGCGAGGCAGAGGTGACGCTCTCTTGGGAGGCCGGACAGGCATCTGCACTAGATACCACGCGGATCGGAGAGGGGCGTGATGTCGGCACTGTGCGGGTGCGGGACTCCAGCGGGCGGGACGTTCCACATGACGTAATGTTCGCTTTCGCCTACCACGCCTTTTGGCCTGATGGGCAATGGATGCTCAGTGAATGAGCCGGAGCCGCGTCCGGCGGGAGTATTTGTCGAACAATGAAAGTTGTCTAAGCGCGGTCCTCAGGCATTCCCTTCGTAAAGATACTCCAATCCTGCGGTGCGGTTCACATTGAAAGCCCGCAGATCAGGCGCTGGGCGCTATTTCATCCAGATCTCGACCCGGCGATTGGCGCGGCGGCCCCATTCGCTGTCATCGCAGGCCATGGGCATCGCTTCGCCGAAAGCCTCTATATCCATCTTGAGCCGGTCTAGTTGCGCGGTTTCGGCAGTTCGAATGACCGCGTCCTGCACGGCCTTTGCGCGGCGCAAGGATATGGTGCGGTTGGCGTTCGCCGGGCCCTCGCCATCTGAAAAACCGACAAAGACTAACTGTCGCCCGTCGTAGAAACCGCTTTCCAATGCCCGCGCCAGACTCTCAACATTTGAGCGTGACTGCGCGTCCAGCCGGGCCGAGCCGGGTTCGAATCGAAAGGTTGTCGTCAGACGTTTCAGCGGGCTAAGCACGCGCGTCATACGTTGAAGATCGCTGAGCGTGATTTCCTCTCCGGCGCGCAGCACGGCGTTGGCAAAGCGATCGCCCTGATCGTTGATCGCGATCTCTTCGGGCAGTTGGTCGACAAATCCGGCGCGGCGAATCACCAATTGCGCTGCTGGCTCGCGGGTAAACGCGAGGAATTCGCGCATCAGCTTGGGTAGGCGGCGCGCGGGTAGGTATAAGAACATTGGCGCGGTAAGGGGGTAATCCTCAGTCTTGACCGCGCGACGGGTGGCCTGCATCGCGAATCCGCAAGCTCCGGTCAGGGCCAGCTCAAAGGTCAGGCCCTTTTCCGAGCGGCTGCCAATGCCCAGCGAGAATGGATCCTGCGCAACAGCCTGCGACAGCGCGTCACCATCCAGGTGATGTATGGCGCCGGCGACGAATTCCGTGGCCCCGCCTTGTAGCATCCGCCTTTCGGTTGATTGGCCGAGGCCGGTGGTGGGGTCATGCAGATGCACCGCGATAGGCGCGTCGGCGCCGCCGAGTTGCACCCAATCGGTAATCTCACCAGCCAGCACCTGTGCCAGTTCGGGTGTGGTGATCGTCGTCACCGGATTGCCCGCCGATACCAGCGGCACCAGCGCATCGAGCGCCAACACGCGGCTGCGTCGGGCGTCGCGCAGATCGCCAAGGCCCACTTCGCGGCCACGTATCGCCTCCTTGCGAGTGACCTCGCGCAGTGACATGGCCATGTCGGCCTCGCCCGCGAGCAGATCGGCAAAGCCCTCATCGGTATTGGTCAGGCGCACATGAAAGCGCCCGCGCGCCTCATGTGTAGCTGGATCGGAAAGGGTGTAGGCGAAAATGATGTCGGATATGTTGTCGCGCGAAAGCTCCAGCCCTTGGCGCAGTGCGAATGCCTCGATTAGCGCGGGCATCAACACGCGGCCGATGGTTGGCGCGCCCGACAGGGTCGCCTCGGCGACATATGCGTTCAGGTTGGGGCAGCCCGGTCCCTCGCACAGCACGCCCGAGCCGTCGACTGTCAGCTCACCGTAAATGGTATCGACGCGGTAGAACTCGCCATCGAAACCCTGCAGATCGCCGGTAATCGTCACCTCGCCATCGCGCGAGGTCAGCGTCACGTCCTGCGCGGCAGCGGGCAGGGTGGCGAGACATGGGAAAAGTGCGGCGAAAATCGCCGCACGTAGCTGTGCCATCAGTATCCCCTTGAGCGCAGGTGTCAGTTGCGCACGATGGTGAGGTCATTCAGCAGGTTTTTCAACACCAGAAAGTCACCTACCGCACCACATCCAGGCATCATCAGCGTCACGTCCTGCACGCGCAGGCTGCCGCCGGGCTGCATTTGCAGTGCCTGTGCATCGATATCGCGGTTGCAATTGAGCGGCGTCACCTCGGCCTCAACAAGCAGGTTGACGTCGCCGTCGCGGCCCGCCAGCAGGCTGGGAAAGGTATATATTTCGGCCATCAGTGCCTTGGGCTGATCGGCGGCGCCGAGCCGCGTGAGAAAACCGCGATTGCCATCTGACGCCGCCGCAACATCGCGCGGTGCACCCGACCAGACATGGCCATCATCGTCATATCCCGCACCAAATTCCAGCGCATGCAGCTGCATGCCTGTATCGCCCTGCCACTGCACTGCGACGCGCTGATAATAATTTACACTATCGACCTCGGCATTTGCGACGGCGCCTTCGCCATTTGCAAACGCGGCGATGAACGACGCTTTCAGCGCGAGGGCGGGTACCAACATGCTGGCATGGCCGTCATCATCGGTCACCCCGGTGAACATCATGCCGTTGTGATGCATCGTAAACCGCTCGCTGGTCGCACAGGGCGCATCCAGCGACAGGGACACCATCGCAGCGGGCGCCGCGTCGGCGGTGAGCGTGTAGTTACAGGCAAGGCTGGGCGCGGGCTCTTCCAAGGGCAGCGCATCGGTCAGCGTTTTGGTCGTCGAATCGCGCAATGTCGCCTCTCGAATCAGAGGCGTGTCGGGCGTTTGCGGCAGCAGCGCAGGCATCAGCGCTGCACTGGGCGGCGACGGAACGGCGGAGATGAGTGTGATCGACGACAGTTCCAGCGTTTCAGTGGCGGCATCGCTGAGTGCCGCGCTGGGGGCGGGCACCTGAGTGCTTTCGTCCTGCGCTACCGGGTCAGTTACCGTGCGGGACTGCATGAAATGACCGGCGCCCAGCGCCAGCGCCAGCGTTCCGCATCCCACCGCGATCATTTTGATCTTTCGCATCTGATAACTCCACACACCTAAAAAATTTGGTTGTGCAGTATATCTAGCGAGCGAAAAGGGCGGCCATGTGGCGCAGATGTGGAGTCATTCGGGCCGCATGATGACGGCCCGAATGACGCGTTCAGATCGTCAGGCGAGGCGTCCGTGGCAATGCTTGAACTTAGCACCGGATCCGCAGGGGCAGGCCGTGTTGCGGCCCGGATTGCCCCATGTCGACGAATCGTTTTCGTCAAAGCCTTGCAGCGGTGCCTCGGACGGAGTGGCGGCGGACTGCTTGCCATCCTCGCGCGTGATCGCAGCGTCGGTCTGGGCCTGAAGCGCGGCGCGCTCGTCCATCATTTGCTGCATCATGCGCTGCTGATCGGTTTCTGACACCGGCTGGACCTGACCCAACTTTTGGGTAACGTCCTGACGCAGGCCGTCCAGCATCGTCTCAAACAGGGCGAAGGCCTCGTTCTTGTACTCGTTCAGCGGATCGCGCTGTGCATAGCCACGAAAACCGACGACGCTGCGCAGATGCTCCAGCATCAGAAGGTGATCGCGCCATTTGCTGTCGATGGTCTGCAGCAGCAGCTGCTTTTCGATCAGCCGCATGTTGCCCGGACCAAAGGCGACGGCCTTTTTCGCCATCATCTCGTTCGCGTGCTTTTCAATGCGCTCGCTGATGTCCTCGTCGTCGACGCCTTCTTCATCGGCCCATGCCTGCACCGGCAGATCCATGTTCAACTGCTCGGCGATGGCGGTATGGAGGCCCTCCATGTCCCACTGATCGGCGTAGGTCTTGGGCGGCATGAATTGGTCGACCAGATCGTCGATCACCTCGCCGCGCATGTCCTTGACGATGTCACTCAGGTCGGCGGCGCGCATGATATCCAGGCGCTGCTTAAAGATCACCTTGCGCTGCTCGTTCATCACGTCGTCGAATTTCAGCAGCTGCTTGCGCATGTCAAAGTTACGGCCTTCGACCTTGGCCTGCGCGCGCTCGAGCGATTTGTTCACCCATGGGTGAATGATCGCCTCGTCCTCTTTCATGCCGAGGCCGGACAGTACCTTTTCCAGGCGCTCCGATCCGAAGATGCGCATCAGGTCATCGTCCAGCGACAAGAAGAAGGAAGACTGCCCCGGATCGCCCTGACGCCCCGAGCGGCCGCGCAGCTGGTTGTCGATCCGGCGACTCTCGTGGCGTTCAGTGGCAAGGACAAAGAGACCGCCAGCATCCTTGACGGCCTGCTCCTCGGTCTTGTGCCCCTCTTCGATACGGGCGCGAATTTCGGCAGGATCGCCATCGGGATCGGCGGCGATCGCCTCCATGATCTTCATGTCGATATTGCCACCGAGTTTGATGTCGGTGCCACGCCCGGCCATGTTGGTGGCGATGGTCACTGCGCCCAACTTGCCCGCGTCACCGACGATCTGCGCCTCTTTTTCGTGCTGGCGCGCGTTCAGGACGTTGTGGTCGATGCCCGCATCCGTCAGTAGCTGGCTGATCGTTTCCGATTTCTCGATAGACGTGGTGCCGACCAGCGTGGGCTGGCCCTTGACGCTGGCCTCTTTGATCTCTTCGACCACAGCCTTGTACTTTTCCGCCGTGGTGCGGAACACCGCGTCGTCCTTGTCAACGCGCGCTATGGGCTGGTTTGTCGGCACAGCGACCACGCCAAGACCATAAATTTCGGCAAACTCGTCCGCCTCGGTCAACGCGGTGCCGGTCATGCCGGACAGTTTTTCATAGAGGCGGAAATAGTTCTGAAACGTCACCTGCGCGAGCGTCACGTTCTCGGGCTGGATATCGGCGCCTTCCTTGGCCTCGATGGCCTGATGTAGGCCATCGGACAGGCGCCGCCCCGCCATCATGCGGCCAGTGAATTCGTCGATCAGCACGACCTCGCCGTCGCGGACGATGTAATCCTTGTCCTTGTGGAACAACTTGTGCGCGCGCAGACCCTGATTAACGTGATGCACGATTGTCGTGCTTTCAGGATCGTAGAGCGATTGATCCTCGGGCAGCACGCCACGCTCGACCAGAAGGGTTTCGAGAAACTCGTTGCCCTCATCGGTAAAGGTGCAGCTGCGCGCCTTTTCGTCGATCTTGTAATGCTCTTCGGCCAGCTCGGGAATCAGTTTGTCGATCGCCAGATACAGATCGCTGCGATCCTGCGCCGGCCCCGAGATGATCAACGGCGTCCGCGCCTCGTCGATCAGGATGCTGTCGACCTCGTCCACGATGGCAAAGTTATGGCCACGCTGGTGCATCTGGGTCAGCTCGGACTTCATGTTGTCGCGCAGATAATCAAATCCCAGCTCGTTGTTGGTGGCATAGGTCACATCACAGGCATAGGCGCGCTGTTTCTCGTCCTCGGCCTGCTGCGGATAGATGACGCCCGTGGTCATGCCCAGCGCACTGAAAACGGCGCTCATCCACTCCGAGTCACGCTTGGCAAGGTAGTCGTTGACGGTGACGACATGCACGCCCTTACCGCCCAGCGCGTTAAGATATGCCGGGAAGGTGGCGACCAGCGTCTTGCCCTCGCCTGTCTTCATTTCGGCAATATTGCCCTGATGCATGAAAATGCCGCCCATCAGCTGCACATCAAAGGCGCGCAGGCCCAGCGCGCGGCGCGCGGCCTCGCGACAATTGGCGAAGGCCTCAGGCAGAAGGTCGTCCAGCGACTCGCCCTTTTGCAAACGTCCGCGCAGCTCATCCGTCTTGGCAATCAGCCCGGCATCATCCAGCGCCTTGATCTCGGGCTCCAGCGCGTTGATCTTGTCGACCAGCGGGCGCGTCGCCTTGACCTTTCGGTCGTTCGCAGTGCCGAAAACCTTACGGGCGACCGTTCCAATACCCAGCATGTTCAATACGTTCCCGTCTTGTGATCTGTTGTGTTCGGCAATGCCTTGCCCCGTTTCGATTGTCACCCTATGTCGGGCGGGGTATCAGCGGGATGTGCCTGTATTCAAAGGCGATGTAAGGGTCCGCTTGCTTAGTGTCAACGTCGCGCGCCCTGTGCGCCGCCAACCGCCGCAAACTGTGAAGGAACGCCATATGCTCGACCGTCTCAAACCGATTGCCACCTGTGCCATGCTGATGGGGATACTCGGCGCCGCGCCGGTCGTCGCCGCAGATGACACCGAGAGCGCAGTCAATGCCGACACCGTCGTCGCCACAGTGGGTGGGACCGACATCACGCTGGGTCACATGCTGACTCTGCGCGCCGGTCTGCCTGAGCAATTTCAGCAGGTGCCTGCCGACGTTTTGTACCCCGGTATCTTAGACCAGTTGATCCAGCAGACGCTACTGGCGGATGCCAGCAAGGACGACCTGTCCAAGCGTGCCGCACTAGCGTTAGAAAATGAGCGCCGCGCGCTGATCGCCACCGAAGAAATGGCCCGCATCGCCGAGACTGCAGTCACCGATGAGGCCGTCCAGAGCTATTTCGATGAAAACTTCCTGAACGGCGAGGATGTCTCGGAATACAAGGCCGCCCATATTCTGGTCGAGACCGAAGAAGAGGCTCAAAAGCTGGTCGATGAGCTGAAAGACGGCGGCGATTTCGCCGCACTGGCGCAAGAGCATTCCACCGGCCCCTCCGGCCCGTCGGGCGGCGCGCTTGGCTGGTTCAGCGAGGGCATGATGGTCGAGCCGTTTCAGATGGCCGTCGAAGGAATGGAGGCCGGTAGCGTCAGCGATCCGGTCCAGACGGATTTCGGCTGGCACGTGATAAAACTGGAAGAGACCCGCATTAAGGACGCACCCAAACTGGACGAGGTCCGCCCCCAGATCGAAGAGGCGCTGCGCCAGAAGGCTATAGAAAAGGAAATCACCCGTCTGCAAGAGCTGGGCGATGTAGATCGCACTGCTGGCGATGCGATGGACCCGGCTGTGTTGAACCAGCTCGACCTTCTGGAAGAGTAAACGCGCATGGCCAAGAACACCTCTGTTTCGCCGCTCGCACCTGCCGATTTTCCTGATCTGCCTGTGATCGAGGGGGTGCGCTTTGCCAGTATCGCCGCCGGTGTGCGCTATACAGGGCGCACTGACGTAATGCTGGCGCATCTGGCGCCCGGCAGCACGGTGGCAGGGGTGTTCACCCGCTCGGCTACTCGGTCCGCACCGGTGCTGGATTGTCAGGCCAAGATTGCGCGAAGCGGCGATGAGGGCGCGGCGTTCCTCGTAAATTCCGGCAATTCCAACGCCTTTACCGGGCGTCACGGTGTTGAGTCGGTGCGCGCAGTCACGTCAGGCGTCGCGGAGGTGCTTGGTCTGCCGGAACACCGCGTCTTTTCGTCCTCGACCGGTGTGATTGGCGAGCCGATGAAGCATGAGCGCATCGTCGCCAAGCTGGCCGATCTGAAAGAGGCCCTGACGACCGGCGGCATCGCCGATGCCGCCCGCGCGATCATGACGACCGACACTTTTCCCAAAGGCTCGGCGACCGAAGTGGACGTTGACGGCCAGACCGTGCGTATCGCCGGCATCGCCAAGGGTTCGGGCATGATCGAGCCTGATATGGGCACGATGCTGGTCTACATCTTTACCGACGCAAAGGTGCCGCAGCCGGTGCTGCAATCCATGGTTTCGGCGCTGAACCGTACCACATTCAACTGCATCACCGTCGATAGCGATACCTCGACCTCCGACACGCTGCTGGTAGGCGCGACCGGCGCTTCAGGTGTCTCCATAACCGAACATAGCATCGGCTTTATGGAGGGGCTTCGCCGCGTCATGCTGGACCTCGCTCAGCAGGTGGTGCGCGACGGCGAGGGCGCGACCAAGCTGGTCGAAATCTCGGTCACCGGTGCTGCCAGTGACGACGACGCGCACAAACATGCGAAATCCATTGCCAATTCGCCCTTGGTGAAAACCGCCATAGCGGGCGAGGACCCGAACTGGGGCCGTGTCGTAATGGCCATCGGAAAATCCGGCGCGCGTGCAGATCGCGACACGCTGGCAATCTGGTTCGGTGATATCAAAGTCGCCGAAAACGGCTGGGTCAGCCCTGATTATTGCGAGGATGAGGCGGCCGCCTACATGAAGCGGCAAGAACTGATCATCCATGTCGATCTGGGCCTTGGCGGCGGCACCGCGCGCGTATGGACCTGCGATCTGACGCATGGGTATATCGACATCAACGCCGACTATCGCTCGTGAAAACTGTCGTCGTCTCGGCTGTCGCGCTGATTGACGTGGACGGACGTGTGCTGCTCGCGCAGCGCCCCGAGGGCAAGTCGATGGCGGGCCTTTGGGAATTTCCCGGCGGCAAGGTCGAGCAGGGCGAAACGCCCGAGGCCGCGCTGATCCGCGAATTGCAGGAGGAACTGGGCATCGACACATGGGCCAGCTGCCTCGCACCGCTGACCTTCGCCAGCCATTCCTATGATGATTTCCACCTGCTGATGCCGCTTTTCGCCTGCCGCAAGTGGGACGGGATAGTGCAGGGGCGCGAAGGGCAGGCACTCAAATGGGTGCGCGCCACTGATCTGAGGGATTATCCAATGCCGCCTGCGGACGTGCCGCTGATCCCGATCCTGCGGGATTGGCTATAGAGCCGTTTTATCCGGCTCAAAAAACGCATCATGCAAAGCAAAAGGGGCGCTCATTAGAGCGCCCCTTTCGAATTCCAGTCTTGGCGTAGATCAATCCAGCGTCCGGACGATTTCTTCGCGCTCAAAGATCTCGATCACGTCATCGGGGCGAATGTCTTCGTATCTCTCAAAGGCCATACCGCATTCCTGACCGGATTGAACCTCGGGCACTTCGTCCTTGAAGCGCTTGAGCGTTTTCAGCGTGCCCTCGTGGATCACGACATCGTCGCGCAAGAGGCGCACACCGGCGGAGCGGCGGGCGACGCCCTCGGTCACCAGACAACCAGCAACCATGCCGACGCCAGTAACCTTGAATACTTCCTTGATCTTGGCGTAGCCGATGAACTTTTCACGAATTTCGTTGCCCAAGAGGCCCGAAGCCGCCGCCTTCACGTCGTCGACCAGATCGTAGATGACCGAGTAGTATCGGATCTCGACACTCTTCTGGTTCGCGCTCTGACGGGCGGGGGCATTGGCACGCACGTTGAAGCCAAACACCGGCGCACCGGATGCCTCGGCCAAGCCGATATCGCTCTCGGTAATTGCACCAACACCGGAATGCAGGACGCGCACGCGCACCTCGTCGTTGCCGATCTTTTCCATCGCTTGAACGATCGCCTCGGCGCTGCCTTGCACGTCGGCCTTCAACACGATGGGCATTTCGGCCACGTTCTGGCTTTCTTTGGCTTGCACCATCATCTGGTCCAGCGTCACGGCAGCGCCTGCGGCTGCACGCTTTGCCTTGGCAGCGTTGGCACGGTATTCCGCGATCTCGCGGGCCTGACCCTCGGACTTCACGACGTTCAGGACATCGCCTGCCTCGGGGGCACCGCTAAGGCCCAGAACCTCGACAGGAACCGACGGGCCGGCCTCTTTGACCCGCTCGCCATGATCGTTGATCAGCGCGCGGACCTTGCCGAACTGCTCGCCCACGACAAAGATGTCGCCTGTGCGCAGCGTGCCCTTCTGGACCAGGACAGTCGCCACGGGGCCACGGCCAACGTCCAGCTGCGCCTCGATCACGGCACCTTCGGCGGCGCGATCAGGATTAGCCTTCAGTTCGAGGATTTCGGCCTGAAGCGCGATTGCCTCTAGCAACGTGTCCAGACCCTGGCCAGTCTTGGCACTGACTTCGACGTCCTGCACATCGCCCGACATCGCCTCGACGACGACCTCGTGTTGCAGCAGGTCGGTACGCACCTTTTGTGGGTCCGCTGCCGGCTTGTCGATCTTGTTGATCGCGATGATCATCGGCACCTTGGCGGCCTTGGCGTGGTTGATAGCCTCGATGGTCTGCGGCATGACCGCGTCATCGGCCGCAACGACCAGCACGACGATATCCGTCACCTGAGCGCCGCGGGCACGCATCGACGTAAACGCCGCGTGGCCGGGTGTGTCGAGGAACGACAGAACCGCGCCGTTGGCCGTCGTCACCTGATAGGCACCGATATGCTGCGTGATGCCACCAGCCTCGCCAGCGACAACCTTGGCATCGCGGATGGCGTCCAGCAGCGACGTTTTGCCGTGGTCGACGTGACCCATGATCGTGATGACGGGTGGGCGCGGTTTCATGCTTTCGGGCTTGTCTTCGACCTTGGCGATAACGTCCTCCACATCCGCGTCAGAGACGCGCACGACCCGGTGACCGAATTCCTCGATGATCAGCTCGGCAGTGTCGGCGTCGATTGCCTGATTCTGCGTGACCATCATGTCATTGTTCATCAGCGCCTTGATCACATCGCCGACACGCTCAGCCATACGCTGGGCCAATTCGCCGACGGCGATGGTTTCCGGCAACTGCACGTCGCGAATGATTTTTTCACGCTCTTGCGTGCCGCCCATCGCCTTTTGACGCGCGCGCTCTTGCTTGCGCTTCATGGCGGCCATGGATTTCTGACGGCCACCTTCGCCGCCAGACAGCGCCTGGTTCAGCGTCAGCTTGCCCGAGCGGCGATTATCGTCGCCCATGCCCTTGCCTTTGGTGCGCTTTTGCTCGTTTTCACGATCTTGCTTGCGCGGCGCGGATGTGGGCGCGGGACCGCGCGGGGCGGTGCGGGATGCCTCAGGCTGGACCGCGGGCGCCGGTGCTGCTGCCTGCTTGGCCGCGTCGGCGGCTGCGGCGCGCTGGCGCTCGTCCTCGTCTGCCTTGGCTTTGAGGGCATCGACGCGCTCTTTTTCTTCGCGCTCCTTGGTCTCGGCCTCTTCGCGCCGGCGCTGGCGGTCGGCCTCGCGCTCTTTCTCATCGGCTTCGCGGCGCAGGGCCTCTTCGCCCTCACGCGCCTTCGCAGCATGAAGCGCCTTCATCCGGCGTTCCATTTCCGCATCGGAAATTCCTGCGGGCCGCTTGGACGGATCGCCAGTGGGGGAAGGTTTGCCAGCGCCAGCCAAGTTTCCCGCACCCGGTTTGGGCACGACAACGCGCTTACGCTTGGTTTCCACCACGACGTTCTTGGTCCGGCCATGGCTGAAGCTTTGCTTCACATTGCCCGCACGCGGACCGCCACGGACACCCAATGTCTTTTTACCGTCGTTGTCGCTCATGAGGTCTTCTTTCCTTTCCGATGGCCGCTGCCATCGTCCGAAACGCGCAGGCCTTTCAGCCTTGCCGCTTCCTCTACAACACGTTGCGTCAAACCGCCAGCGCCCAGTACCGCGTGGATCGTTGTTTGCCGCCCAAAGGCCTGACCCAGTTCATCGGCGGTGAGCCACCCGATGAAAGTGCCGTAATGCGGGGTGCTAAGCTTGGATTTTCCACGCTCGGACCCGTCGCTGGCCTGTATCAAAACTTCGGCCTCTTCCTTGTCGAGGCTGCTCTTAACCTTTTCGTAGCCCGACACGGCACGCCCGCCTTTACGCGCGAGGCTAATCAGATTGACCACCCGCTGTGCCAGCAGCTTTTCGACCCAATCGGTCAGGCCGTCAGGCACCTGCACCGGCTGTTTCGCGGCGCGTGCAAACAGGCCCTTTGTCGCCGCCTTATCCAGCGCGGCTCGATCCGCCGCTACCCAGATGCCGCGGCCCGGCAGTTTCTCCATCAAGTCCGGCGCTATCTGGCCATCCGGACCTATGACGAAACGAATGAGCCCATACTTTGGTTGCACCTCGCCCGTGGCGATGCATTTGCGCTCTGGACCGTCACTTCGGTCTTTGGATTGCCCGCCGCGCCCCATCAGGTGTTTCCGAAGCCTGAAATCAGGCTTCGGATTCCTCCTCGGGTTCGTCGTTTTCGTCCGGCTCGCCCTCAAGCTCGGTGGGATCGACCCAGCCGAGCATGACGCGCGCGGTCATGACCATATCCTGTGCTTCCTCCAGCGAGAGGTCGAAAGGTTCCAGTAGGCCGTCATCCTTGATCCGCTCACCGTCCTGAATCGTCCAGCCGCCGGCCAATTCCCAATCGGCGCAGGTCGCGAAGTCTTCCAGCGTTTTCACTCCATCTTCGGCCAGCGCAAGAACCATTTGGGGTGTCAGACCTTCAAATTCAACCAGGCTGTCCTCGACGCCCAGTTCGCGCGCCTTGTCCAGCGCCGCCTTGGCCTTGGCCTCAAGGATGTCGCGGGCGCGGGCCTGCAGTTCCTTTGCGGTGTCATCGTCGATACCGTCGATCACCAGCAGCTCGTCCAGTTCGACATAAGCGACCTCTTCGAGATTGGTGAAGCCCTCGGAGACCAGAAGCTGGGCAAAGAATTCGTCCAGATCCAGATTTTCCATAAACAGGCCGGTGCGCTCTTCGAATTCTTTTTGACGACGCTCGCTATCCTCGGCCTCGGTCATGATGTCGATATCCAGACCTGTCAGCTGACTGGCGAGGCGCACGTTCTGACCACGGCGACCAATGGCAAGGCTCAGTTGGTCCTCGGGCACGACAACGTCGATCTTGCCTGCCTCTTCGTCCAGAACCACCTTGGTGACCTCGGCGGGTTGAAGCGCGTTGACGAGGAAAGTCGGTTGGTCGTCGTTCCACGGAATGATGTCGATCTTTTCGCCTTGAAGCTCGTTCACGACGGCCTGAACGCGGCTGCCGCGCATACCGACGCAGGCGCCGACAGGGTCGATGGAGCTGTCATAGCTGATGACGGCGATCTTGGCACGGCTGCCGGGATCGCGCGCGACGGCCTTGATCTCAATGATGCCATCGTAGATCTCGGGCACTTCCATTTTAAAGAGTTCGGCCATGAATTCCGGCGCGGTGCGCGACAGGAAGATTTGCGGGCCGCGCTGCTCGCGGCGCACATCCTTGATGTAGCAGCGGATGCGGTCGTTCGGGCGGTATGCCTCGCGGCCGATTTTTTCGTTGCGGCGCAGGATGGCTTCGCCGCGGCCCACGTCGACGATGACGTTGCCGTACTCCTCGCGCTTGACGAGGCCGTTGATGATGGTGCCAGCGCGGTCTTTGAATTCCTCGAACTGGCGGTCACGCTCGGCTTCGCGGACTTTTTGCAGGATCACCTGTTTGGCCGATTGCGCCGCGATGCGGCCCATTTCTACGGGCGGAACCTCTTCGATGAACTCTTGGCCGATCTCTGGATCGGTCATGTATTCTTTGGCCTGCTCGACAGTGAACTCGGCCTGATAATTTTCGACCGCGTCATCGGCGACCACGGTGCGAACGCGGGTAAACGTCGCGCGGCCCGTCTTGCGATCAATCGATACGCGAATGTCCATTTCCGCGCCGTAGCGGGATTTTGCAGCGCGCGAGAGCGATTCTTCCATCGCTTCGACCACCAGACCGGGGTCGATCATCTTTTCGCGGGCCACAGCCTCGGCTGTTTGCAGCAGCTCCAGCTGGTTTGCGGATGTAATTGCCATGGATTTCAGTCCTCCTCAGAACCGGTATCAGTCTGGATTTCGTCAAACTCGGTTTCATCAATATTAGTGTCGCCCGCCGCCTTACGCTGACGCAGCATTTCCTTGATCAGTTCGTCGGTCAGGACCAACTTGGCATCCGCCAGCCAGTCAAATTGCAGGCCGATGGTGCCTTCTTCGACATTGATCAGCACCTCGGTGCCTTCAACGCCAGCCAACATTCCCTTAAAGCGCTTGCGCCCGTCGATCAGATCGTTCGTCTCGATCTTGGCCTCGTAGCCCTCGAACGCCGCGAAATGCTTGAGCATCGTGAGGGGCCGGTCGATGCCGGGGCTGCTGACCTCAAGCGTATAAGCCTCGGTCAGCGGATCCTCGACATCCAGCGCAGCGCTGACAGCTGTCGATACCTGCGCGCATTCGTCTACCTCGATGCCGCCCTCGGGCCGCTCGACCATGATTTGCAGCGTGTGATACTTGCCGCCCATCAGCCGCACGCGCACCAGATCGAATCCCATATCCTCGATCACCGGAGTGATGATCTCGGCCATGCGGCGGTCGATGGCGGCTTTGGCGATAAGGTCGTTAATCATGGTATGTCGGTCAGTCTTTCTCAAAGGGTCTTCAAGCACAAAAAAACGGGCGCGCGGCCCGTTGAATTATCCGGTGGGCATCTCGGTGTGGACCCGAAGCGCGCCGCTGTTGGAGGGGATATAGCGAGGAGGGCGGCGGGATGCAAGGGGATTGGCGCGGCCCCCGAAGATTAGGCGCGACGCAACCCATCCATAACACGCACCAACTCGGCGCTGATTCCCGGCTCGGACAGGGCGTGACCGGCGACGGGGATCATATGCAGGCGGCTGCCGGGCCAAGCGTTCGACAGATCATAGGCGGTGGCAGGCGGGCAGATCATGTCATAGCGCCCCTGCACGATTGTGCCGGGCACATCTGTCAGCCGGGCCATGTTGGCCTTGATCCAGCCGTCATGCTCGAGGAATCCGGCATTGGTGAAATAGTGATTCTCTAGCCGGGCAAAGGCACGGGCATAGTCTGCTGGACTGTCACCACCCACGCCGGATGAGCGGACAGTCGCCAGCGCGTTTTCCCACGCGCTCCACGCTTTGGCGTGCCGCACTTCGACGTGATGATCCCCCGAGAAAAGGCGCTTGTGATAGGCTGCGATCATATCGCCACGCTCGTTCTCGGGGATCAGTTCCTCGAAACGCGCCCATGTTTCGGGCCAAAACCGACCAGCACCGCCGCCATAGAACCAGTCCAGTTCGGCCTGCGTCATGGTGAAAACGCCGCGCAGCACCAGATGTGTGCATCGCCGGGGGTGGGTGATTCCGTAGATCAGCGCCAGCGTCGCACCCCAACTGCCGCCAAAGACGATCCAACGCTCAACGCCCAGCGTTTTGCGGATCAGTTCAATATCATCCACCAGATGCCAAGTTGTGTTCGCCTCGACGCTGGCATGAGGTTTTGAGCGTCCGCAACCGCGCTGATCGAACAAAATAATTCGATAGATTTCAGGGTCGAAATAGCGACGCATCGCAGGGCTGCACCCGCCGCCGGGACCGCCGTGGAGCACGATGACAGGTGCGCCCCTAGGATTCCCGGATTGCTCGACATAGACCTCGTGACCATCGCCGACATCCAGCATCCGACGGTCGAACGGCTCAACCGGGTGGTATAGGTACTGGACCGCGCTTTTATGCCCCGAGATTTTATCCATGATCGTCCTATGTTAAGCCCTAGCATAATTGATCATACGGAGAGCGGAATGCAAAGGGCAGCGACCACCATAGACGATAGCGAAGTCGCCAAGTTTCAGGCCATGGCCGAAGAATGGTGGGATCCCACAGGCAAGTTCAAGCCGCTGCACATGATGAACCCCTGTCGGCTGGACTACATCACCCGCCAGATCGCTGCCGGGTTCGAACGTGATCTGGGCAGCGACGCGCCGTTTGCGGGTCTGCGCATCCTTGATATCGGTTGTGGCGGCGGCCTGTTGGCCGAGCCGATGGCGCGACTGGGTGCCGAGGTGGTCGGCGCGGATGCCGCCGAGCGGAACATCCCCGTCGCGCAACTGCACGCCGAACAATCGGGTCTAGAGATAGACTATCGTCATACCACCGCCGAGGCGCTGGCCGAGGCAGGCGAACAATTCGACGCCATTCTGAACATGGAAGTGGTCGAGCATGTGTCGGACCCGCTGACCTACCTCATCGCCTGTCGTGAATTGCTAAGGCCCGGCGGGCTGCAAATCTGTTCGACCCTCAACCGCAATCCGAAAAGTTATGTCGTGGCGATCATCGGGGCCGAGCACATGATGCGCTGGCTGCCCAAGGGCACGCATGACTGGGCGAAATTCATCACGCCAGATGAGCTGTATGATCTGCTGCGGCAGGCGGGGCTGGAGCCGGTGGATCGCAAAGGGTTCGTCTTTAACCCGGTTAGCTGGAAATGGTCGATTTCGGACCGGGATCTAAGCGTGAACTACGTCACGGCCAGCCGCAAACCAAGCTAGTCATCCGGCTCTAACCGGGCGCGCAGGCTGCGCAGCACTGGCAGGGCGGCGCGCACCTGAGCCTCGCCCAGTTCGGACACCACCTCGGAAATGAGCGGCGTGATCGACGATATCGCCGCTTCGCGCGCGGTTCGGCCAGCGGGGCTGATCGACACACGCTTGCGCCTTGCATCGTCCCAATCGGGGCGAACATGGACATAGCCGGCCCATTCCAGCTTGTGCAGAGTGTTGGTCATCGCGCCGCGCGTGACGTGAAAACTTTTGGCCAATTCTCCTGGGCTACGCTCGGTGCCCGCGCGGGCCAAATGGTTCAGCACAGAGAAGTGTGAAATTTCCATGCCCTTAGGCAGAACGCGACTTAGCTGATTGCGAATGAGCTGGTCGTTCGTCAGGATTTCGCTGAAAAGTGCGACGGCAAGGGAGTTTGTGGGCGTATCGTCCATCACGGGCCGCCGAATTCTGGATCATGCGTCAGCGCCGGAATGCGCTGGCGTGCTAGCGTAACCTCGGCCATGTCCAAATCAACGTAAATCACCCCCGGACCCTCGCCGCCATCGGCCAAAACCTCGCCCCAAGGCGACACAGCGAGGGAATGGCCATATGTCTGGCGCGGCTTGCCTTGCGACGCTGCGTGAGGGCCGGTCTGTGCCGCGGCCAGCACATAAGCGCCCGTTTCGATCGCGCGGGCGCGCAGCAAAGTGTGCCAATGCGCGGCGCCGGTGACGGGGGAAAAGGCGGATGGGATCGACAGGATCTGGCCCCCTCTCTGCGCGAGGTTCCGGTAAAGATGCGGAAAGCGCAGATCATAGCAGATCGTCATGCCCAGAGCGCCAAAGGGCGTCTTGGCCAACACTGCTTGCGTTCCGGGGCGATACCCGGCCGATTCGCGATAGCTTTCGCTCTCGCTGATCGTGACGTCGAACATGTGGATTTTGTCATAGCGCGCCACGGTTCGGCCGTCCGGCGCAATTAGATAGGACCGATTGGCAAACCGGCCATCTGCATCGCCCGTCTTGATCGCCAGTGAGCCGATCAACAGCCATATGCCGCGCTGCGTCGCCAGATCGCGCAGCGCGGCGAGGGTAATATCCTCGCCCTCAAGCGTTAGCACATCCTCTTGCCGGGCGCGGCTAGAGGACACGCAATTCGTAACTTCGGGCGTCAGGATAAACCCCGCGCCGCCGTCTGCCGCAGCGTTTACCAGCGCCTCGGTTACCGGAAGATTGGCCGCAGGATCGTCGCCGCTGTTGAGCTGGATCAGCGCGGCCTTCATGCCGCGAGCAACGCGTCCAGCTTGCCCGCCCGCTCCAGCGTGAATAGCTCGTCACAGCCGCCGACATGCGTGTCGCCGACGAAAATCTGCGGCACGGTGCGTCCGCCATTCGCGCGCTGCGTCATCTCGGCGCGGCGCGCAGGCTGCGCCGCCACGTCAATCTCGGAAAAGTTGACGCCCTTTTGCGCCAGCAGCCGCTTGGCCGCGTGGCAAAAACCGCAAAGCGGCGAGGTGTAGATTTCGACAGGCTTCATGGCGCATTCCTCGGGATTCAGAAACTTGCCCTGAATTTAGGCATCCTTGGCCGCGCGCGCCAGTACCAGAATATCGACGCCAATAGCGCCGCCCGCGCGGCACGCCTCGCTCGCCGCGGCAAGGGTCGCGCCTGAGGTCATGACATCGTCCACCAGCAGCACGTGACGCCCGGCAAGGCGATTACGACGACGTGGATGGACGGCGATTGTGCCGTTCAGCGCGGCAAAGCGGGCATCGCGACCCAGCCCGCCCAGCGATGGAGTGGCGCGGGGACGAATCAGCAGATCTGGGCATATCGGGCGATCCACTTCACCCGAAAGGGCGCGCGCCAGCAGCGCTGCCTGATTGTAGCGCCGCTTGAGCAGCCGCAGCCAATGTAGCGGCACGGGCGCGATCAGCGTATCCGGCTTCAGCAGCGGCTGAGCCGCGCGCGCCATCCAGGTCGCGGCCGGGCCTGCCACATCTTGGCGGTCGCCGTGTTTCAGCATCAGGGCCATTTTGCGCCCGTTGCCCTTGTAGATCAGCGCGGCACGGCCAGCATCCCAAGGGCGCGGCAGGCTGAGACATTCATCACAGGTCAGAACGTCATCCGGCGCATCCGGCCCCGCAGGCAATGGCACCCCGCAAAGATCGCAGACCTGCCCGGCGATAAAGGGCGTGTCGCGCCAACAGGGACCACAGAGGCCGAAATCACTGTCGACCAGATCACCGCAAAAGGTGCAGCGCGGCGGATAGACCAGCCGAATGGCCGATTGAAACCGGGTCGCCTTCATCTATAAGTTCCCCGCATGAGCAAGGCGATCCCCCTATGACAGCAGCCCTGACGGACCGCGCCGCATTGATGCGCCAGCGCGACCGCGCCGCCGCTGCGCCCGCGTTGTTCCTTCACGACGCCGCAATTGACGAAGTGCATGATCGCCTCTCGATGGTTAACAAACCATTTACCGCGCCCGGCATCGTCACTGGCTGGCCCGAACCGTGGCGCGCGGCCTTTCCAGATGCGGTGGTCGTGGCGGATGACGACACGCTGGCGCTGACGCCCGGCGCGCATGATCTGGTGATCCACGCATTGTCGCTGCATTGGGCCAACGATCCGGTCGGCCAGCTGATCCAATCGCGCCGGGCCCTGAGGCCCGATGGCCTGTTCCTCGGCATTATGCCGGGTGGCACCACGCTGCACCAGTTGCGCGCCAGCCTCGCGCAGGCCGAGGCCGAGGTGACCGGGGGTCTTTCGCCCCGCGTTGCGCCGACGGGCGAAGTGCGTGATCTGGGCGGCCTCTTGCAACGTGCGGGCATGACCCTGCCGGTCGTGGACAGTGCGCCTCTGACCGCCAGTTACGCCGATATGCGCGCCCTGATGCACGATCTGCGCGCCATGGGCGAGGGTAACGCGATGCAGACCCGACCGCGCCATTTTGCGCGGCGCGCGGTTTTTGAGCGAGCGTCGCAAATCTATACCGAGCATTTCACGGGCCCGGATGGCCGGATTGAGGCCACCTACGATCTGATCTTTCTCACCGGCTGGTCGCCCGACGCCTCGCAACCGCAACCGCTGCGCCCCGGCTCGGCGAGGACGCGACTGGCCGACGCGCTGAACACTGACGAGACGCCGCTGCCCGATTGACCCCCGGCCCATTTCGCTTATGTCCGAAGGCAAGCCGCCCCTCCCCGGCGCAGGACAAAGGAAAGACCCCATGACACAGCCGACCAAGGGTGCCACCTGCCCCGTTCACGCGCCCAAGGATCACCCGGCGATTCCGCCGCAGAAAACCGGCATCCTGCTGGCCAATCTCGGCACGCCTGATGCGACCGATTATTGGTCGATGCGCCGCTATCTGAGCGAATTCCTGTCCGACCGCCGCGTCATCGACTACGCCCCATGGAAATGGCAGCCTCTGCTGCAACTGGTCATTCTAAGCAAGCGGCCCTTTACCAGCGGCAAGGCCTACAAATCCATCTGGAACGAAGAGCGGGATGAAAGCCCCCTCATGACGATCACCCGCGACCAGACGGATGCCCTACGCAGAACGCTGACCGAGGAACACGGCGATGATGTCATGGTCGATTTCTGCATGCGCTATGGCAATCCTTCGACCCAAACCAAGGTGCGCGAGATGACCGAGGCAGGCTGCACCCGCATCCTGTTTTTCCCGCTCTATCCGCAATACGCAGGTGCCACATCCGGCACGGCAAACGACGAGTTCTTTCGCGCCCTGATGAAGGAAACGCGCCAGCCCGCCGCGCGCACGATACAGCCCTATTTCGATCATCCGGACTATATCGACGCGCTCGCCTGCTCGATCGAGGCGGCGTATGCTGGCACCGCAACGCCCGAAATCCTCGTGGTATCCTATCACGGGATGCCCCAGCGCTACCTCACGCAGGGCGATCCCTACCATTGCCAATGCCAGAAAACGACGCGCCTGCTGAAGGAGCGACTGGGCTGGGATGCCGCCCAGATCACGACCACGTTCCAATCCGTGTTCGGCCCGGAGGAATGGCTGAAGCCCTACACCGTCAAGGAGGTCGCACGCCTCGCCAAGGAAGAGGGCAAGCGGCGCATCGCCGTGGTCGCGCCGGCCTTTTCCGCCGACTGCATAGAAACGCTGGAAGAGATCAACGAAGAGATCCGCGAAAGCTTTGAAGAGGCGGGCGGTGAGGAATTCACCTATATCCCCTGCCTGAATGACAGCCCGGCGCATATTGACGCGCTGACCCAAGTGATTCGCGAGAATTTGCAGGGCTGGGTCAGCTAAGGCGTTGACGCAACGAAAAAGGCGCTGAACCCAGAGGTCCAGCGCCTTTCAATGCGAAAAAATGGCGTAGCTTAGTCGGCTATGATGACAGCTGCGACGATTGCCAGCAGAACCAGCGGAACCCAGACGCCAGCGGACGACGAGCTTGCATTGGTATCTTCGACGATGACCGGTGCTTCCATGACCGGGGGCTGCATGTTGCCAGCATAGCCAGCGGTTGCAGCGGCGGACAGTGCAGCGGCGAGAACGAGTTTCTTCATTGTATTCTCCAGAAATTAGCCAGTACCGCACATCACGGCAGCAAGCACCCAAGACGATTACCTCATGTCAATTCACTAACGCGCAAATTTACGTTGTTGCAATTGCAACTGGGTCGACTTTGACCATGAGGCACCGAAATATCGTCAAATTAGCAACACTTGTGTGCCCACTCTGGTGAGGCTGAATAGCTCGGCGATATGCCGATTATAAAGCCCGATACAGCCACTCGACGACTTTCGCCCGATCTTGCGCGTATCGTGGGTGCCGTGGATGCGGTAATACTTCCACCCCAGATACAGCGCATGGGTGCCCAGTGGATTGTCGGGGCCGGGCGGCACGTATTTGGGCCAATCGGGGTTACGCCTAAGCATATTTGCCGTCGGGCTCCAGCTGGGGCCAGCGACCTTGCGCGTCACGCTGGTGCGCCCGCGGCGGGTCAAATCCTCGGACAGGGGAATCGACGACGGATATAGCTTGTAGGTTCTGCCATCCGCGCTCCAGAAATGCAGGGCACGCGAATCGATGTCGACCAGCACAGCTCCGTTTCTGAGAGACTTGAAGTAAGGCTGCCAGGTCAGCGAGCGAAAACTCGAGATGTTGCGGCGCTGGCTTTGGGTAATTTCGCGCTCCATCTCGATAGTGCCGACGTTCTGCGCCAGCGCAGGCGCGCCGATTACGGCAGCGGCACCAGCGATAAAGCCACGTCTGTTCAGTGACTTGAGGGGAGAATGTGTCATGTTTGCCTCCACGGGGGCCGGGTTGCATGTGATGAAATCAACCATATGGCGCGAAAGTCGCAGTCGCAATTCAAACTATTGCCTCTGCCAAACTTCCGATCATGTGGGTTTGAATCGCAACGCCCGGCACTGTAGGGATTGGCGAAACAATCATTCTGGATGGTCCCTGCCCATGACGCGCATTCTGGTTCTTCTCGTCTCCGCCCTTCTCGCCCTCAGTGCTTGCGCCCCGCCACCTCCGGCCCAGCCGCAAATCGGCGCCGACGGCAAGCCGCTACCAAAAGTCTATCGTATCGGACGGGGCGATTCGTCGGCGATCCAATACCGCATGCTCGATTCTGTGAACGCGCTGCGTGGCGCCGCTGGCCGCCAAGCCGTTCAACTGAACGCACAGCTCAATGCCGCTGCCGCGACCCATTCACGCGACATGTCGGTGCAAAACCGACCTTGGCATTTCGGCTCGGACGGCTCGTCGCCGATCGACCGGATAGAGCGCGTCGGTTATTCCGGCGGCCTCGTCGGCGAGGCGATCTCGGAAACCTACGAGACCGAGCTTGAGACCCTGTCCGCTTGGATGGAAGAGCCCGGCACACGCAACGTGATCCTGTCACCCAAGGCAAGCAACATGGGCTTTTCCTGGCTTCAGGAAAGCAACGGCAAGATCTGGTGGACGCTGGTGATGGGTCGCTAAGGCACCCACCCGGCACTATTGATGAAACGAAAAAGCGCCGGGATGGATATGCTCCGCCCCGGCGCTTTCATTGTTCCGTAAATACTCATACCCGGCCTGACGCCAGACGCACCATCACGGATAGAGCGTGATGGGTGTTCCGTCCCTCACCATGGCATAGATCCATTCGATCTCCTTGTTGGTGACCGCAATGCATCCGGCGGTCCAATCCCGCCCGTTCTTGCCCTTAAAGCCATTCGGCTGACCATGGATAAAGATATCGCCACCCGGGCTCTTTTCGCGCAAATGTGCCTGCGCCCGATCAAAGGCGTTGGGGTAGGAAATGCCAATCGACAGATGGAACTTGCTGTTCGGATTGCGCCGGTCAATCAGGTAAGTGCCCTCGGGCGTGCGCCCGTCGCCTTCCTCGGACTTGTGACCGGCGGGCATGAATCCCAGATCAAAGTCGTAATCTTCAAGCACCTTGTCGTGGTGCAGCAGATACATCTTGCGCTCGGATTTCACCAGCACGACGTGTGTGACCTCAGGACCCTTGTAGGTCTTGAACTTCGAACCGCAGGCCGACAGACCCACAACCAACAGCGCGATTGCCAGAAACTTTAGTACTTTCATGTGCCCTACTCGATTTGCTCTTTTTTCGCTTTTATAACCCGAAACGGGCGCAATGAGATAGGGAAATTTCACATGATAGCGCTCACGCCAGCGTGAAGCGGGCCGCCAGTTCGACATGGCTGGACCATCGGAACTGATCGACCACCCGCAGCGCATCGAGTTGATAGCCACCGGCGATCAACGCCGCGGCGTCGCGCGCAAATGTGACGGGATTGCATGATACATAGGCAAGGCGCGGGACACCTGCCGTGATCAACTGTGCGACCTGTGCTTCAGCCCCCGCGCGGGGCGGGTCGATGACCGCGCCGTCGTAACGCGCCAGCTCGTCCGGCAGCAGTGGCCTGCGATAGAGGTCGCGCGCCTCGACGCTCACCTGTTTCAAACCGGCCGCCTTGCGCCACCCGGCATCCAGCGATTTGGTCATTGCCGAATCACCTTCGACGGCATGAACGCGTGCAGTTTCGGATAGCGGCAATGCAAACGTGCCGCATCCGGCGAACAGATCGACAATACGCGCCGCACCAGTCATCGCCTCCCGCACATCCGCCAGCAACGCCGCCTCACCCTCAGCCGTCGCTTGCAGGAATGCGCCGGGCGGCGGCATCACCTCGACTATGCCAAAGCGCTGGACGGGCGGGCGGCGCATCGCAATCACCTCCCCTTCCCATGCAAGACGTGCGAGGTCATGGGTTTCGGCCAATTGCGCCAGCATCACGCGCAACGGCCCATCCAGCGGCTTGCCGCCGGTGACAAGCACGTCGAGGCCGCCGCGCGTCAGGCACACCGCCACGTCCAGCGCGCCCTTGCGGCTGGCCGTATGCAGCGCCAACGCCTCGGCCACCGGAATTGATTTCATCAGATCCGGGTGCAGCAATTGGCAGTCCGGTATCTCGACGATCACGTCCGACGCGCGCCCGTGAAAGCCTGCCATCGCACCTTTTTTCGTCCGACGCGCCGACAGCGTCGCTCGCCGCCGCGCCTGCGCAGGCGACGTGGCGATGGGCAGAAATGTGGTTTCCAGCCCATGCGCGGCTAATGCAGCTCGCACGACGTCCTCCTTCCACGCAGCGACAAAAGCGTCATTCGCGTGCTGCAACTGGCACCCGCCGCAGGCCTTGAAATGGCGGCAGGGCGGCGCGACCCGTATGTCGCTGGGCGTCTGGATGCGTATATCGGTCAGGCGCTGGCCGTCCAGCGTGCCTGTCACTTGCTCGCCCGGCAATGTCATGGGGGCAAAGACCGGCCCAGCAGCAATGCCGTCACCCTGATGGCCCAGACGTTCAATCAGATAGCTCATTTACCCTCTTTCAGCAGATCGCCCTTGGTAAGGGCAAAGCCCGAAGCAATCCACCGCTCTTCCAGCATTTTCAGCCTGCCGCCAAGGGCGGCTCCTTGGAATTCCGGCATGAGGTCGGCCGCCGCGATGGGTAGGACGGCCTCTGCGCCCTCGGTCGCCGCCTCCAGCGCCGCCTTGTCCAACGGCTGCTCTAGCAAGGCGGCGCGCAGCAGTAGAATATCATGCGCGGCGTCCGCACCATGAAGGTAGCCCAGCACGCCTGCGTCGGTCATGCTGCCGACCTCCCGACGCAAGAGGTCAAGCCGCGCGGCGTGAGCATTGCTTAACCGCAGGCGGTCGCGTACATCCTCACCGCCAAGTGCGGCAAGGCGCCTTATGGCATCAGGCGGGGCTGCAACCTCCCCCTCCAGATGCACCAGCGGCGCCAGCGCGCGGTGATCCGCGCCCGGCAACACGCGCGCCAGTGCGCCGACCTGCGCCATCGCCGCGACCGCCGGGCCGGGATCGGGCGCGGCCAGCATCCGTCGCATTTCGGACCCGACACGCTCGCGCGCCAGGCCATCCAGACCGTCCAAATTATCCGCGACGGCGGCCAGCCCGTCGGCGTCAATTCCGCCATCCCCGCCATATTGCGCATGAAAACGAAAGAACCGAAGGATGCGCAGGTAATCCTCTTCGATCCGCCTATGCGCATCCTCGATAAAGCGCACGCGCCGCGCCAGCGCGTCGGGCAGTCCGCCCAGCGGGTCGATCACTTTGCCATCCGAGGCCGCATAGAGGGCGTTCATCGTGAAATCACGGCGGCGTGCATCGCCTTCCATCTCGCCGGTAAAGGCGACGGTGGCGCGGCGGCCATGCGTTTCGACATCGCGGCGAAAACTCGTGATCTCGAACGGCACTCCGTGCGCGACCAGCGTCATGGTGCCATGATCTACGCCCGTGGGTATCGCCTTGATTCCGGCGGCACGTGCCAGTTCTGTCATCTGGTCTGGCGTCGCATCGGTGGCGAGGTCCAGATCACCAATCGCCTCGCCGAGTACAGCGTTGCGCACCGCACCGCCCACCAGATAGGCGTGATGCCCTGCCGCCTCGAACGCAGCAAAGATCGCCGTCAGCGGAGCGTCCGTCAGCCATGGCGCGTCGATCCTCATGGGCCTTCCGCCGCCTCGGCCATCGATCGCAGCATCCGCGCGGTGGCGCCCCAGATGTAGTAGGAGCCGAACGGCACGGTGTAGTAGCGCCGCATTGTGCCGCGCCAGTACCGCTCCTCGACCCGGTAGTGGCTGCGCATCAGCACATGTTCCAGCGGCACATCGAACACTTCGGCCACCTCGCCCGCCTCAGGAATGGGCGAGAAGGGCGTAAGGACGCGCCCCACAACCGGCGTCACCGCGTAGCCCGTCACCGTCTCGTGCATAGGCAGATGGCCAAGCACTTCGACATTGGCGGGGTCCAGTCCGATCTCTTCTTGCGCTTCGCGCAGGGCGGCGGCAGTGACATCCGCGTCACCCTCATCCTGCTTACCCCCTGGAAACGCGATCTGGCCAGGGTGCTGCTTTAGCACCGACGAGCGCTGCGTCAGCATCACCCGGGCGCCGCCGGGCGTCATCATCAGGGGCACCAGCACCCCCGCAGGACGCAGTTTGCGCCCCTCGGGCAGTATCGTGCCGGGGTTCAGGTCGAAATCCGACGTCGCCGCGCCGGTCCTGCCCAGCGCCTTGGCGAGTTGCGCGATGGGATCCGTCGCGCTCATGCCGTGTCGTCGCCGCCTGCGCCCTGATCAGAGTCGAAACCCAGCGTGGCCGGGTCCAGATCGTAATGCGAGCCGCAGAACTGGCAATCCGCCGTGACGCGACCATCATCCGTGGTCATCGTCGCGATATCCTTGGCCGAGTAGATCGACAGGCTCTGGCGCACGCGATCCTTCGAACAGGTGCAGCCGAAACGGATAGGCTGTGCGTCGTATACGCGCGGTCCTTCCTCATGAAACAGCCGCAAGAGCAGGTCGGTCGGCGCGACGCTTGGCCCAATCAGCTCGAGCGCGTCAACAGTATCCAGCAGGATGTTCGCGCGGTTCCAGTTCTCGCCTTCTTCGCCGTCGGGCGCGACATCGTCGGGCTGCAAAAGGCCACCCTCACCACTGCCGCCTTCTGGCGTGGCTGCAAAGGGGGAGGCCTTGGGCATATGTTGCAGCATAATGCCGCCAGCGCGCCAATGCTCGCCCGTATCCCCTTCGGTAGACCGACCGAAATTCAGCGCAAATCGCGTCGGTATCTGTTCGGACTGGGCAAAATACGCCTCGGCGCACGCGCGCAGGCTACCACCGGCCAGCGGGGTGATACCCTGATAGGGCGCGGTGCCCTTGCCCTGGTCGATCATGATGGCGAAATACCCCTCGCCGACCTGCTCAAAGGGGCTGGCATCGGTCAGACGCTCGGCGTCATAGCTGGCATAGGCACGAATGCGCGCGGGCTCACCGTCCTTTTGTGGGCCATAGTAGTCCGTGGCGATCATACGCACCGGGCCATTCGATTGCACTTGCAGGGACAGCTTCCAACGCAGCTTGATCGTCTGGCCAATCAGGGCCGTCAACAAGGCCATCTCGGCTACCAACGCTTCGACGACCAAGGGGTAGTCGTGCTGCTTGAGGATGCCGCCCAGCACGCCGTCCAAACGCGCTACGCGTCCCCGAATGTCTGATTTATCCAGCTGGAACGGCAGGACCGTATCGTCCCAAGCGATTTTTTCACCAAAGTTCATTGGGGTTTCCTTATGTGCCGGAGATTGGCATATCGCGAAGATATAGGCAGGGGCAACCCGGCGTCCAAGAGGAGCAAGCCAGATGATTAGACGCGTAGGCCAGCCGCCGCACCGGGGACAATCCTATCAGATGCGCCATGGCGTCTATGCGATTCTGCCGGCGACGGGTGGCCTACTGGTGACATTGCAGCACGAACCGCAGCCTGAATTGCAGCTGCCGGGCGGCGGGATCGATCCGGGCGAATCACCTTTGCGCGCGCTCTATCGCGAGGTGATCGAGGAAACCGGCTGGACCATCGCCGCGCCGCGCCGTTTGGGTGCATTTCGCCGCTTCGTCTATATGCCCGAATATGACATGTGGGCCGAAAAGCTGTGCACAATCTACATCGCGCAGCCGGTACGCCCGATCTGCGCGCCGACCGAAGCGGGCCATACGCCGCTGATCGTTGATCCCCGCGTCGCCGCCGCCGAGCTGGGCAATGAGGGGGATCGCATGTTTGTCAGCCGCTGGGCCGGATTGGCTTGATCTCGAGCAGGATGGCCGAGACATCGTCCGCGAAAGTATCGTCGCCGGCGAAATCGGCCAGCTTCCAGATCAGTGATTCGAGGCAGGACATGGCGCGCGCGCCGCGCAACCCTTGCAAAATGCGCGCGAGTCCCTCGTCGTCCAACAGCGTACCGTCGGGTGCCGCACATTCCGTCACTCCGTCCGAATGGATCATCAGCCGGTCCCCCGGCCGCAACTGCACCTCGAACTCTTGATATTCCGCGCCGGGAATCAGCCCCACGGGCAGTCCGCCCTCGCCGACCATCTCAACGCTGCCATCTGCCCTTTGGACCGCCGGATAGGGATGCCCCGCTTGCGCCATCACGACGCGCCCGGTGGCCAGATCGACATCAGCCAGCAGCAGGGTAAAATAATGCTCGGTTTCGAGCTCGCTGAGGAAAAGATCGTTCAGCGCAGCGATGGTCTGTCCCGGTCGGCGCGGCGCATAGCCGCCGTCCGGCAGCCGCTCTAGCGCGACGTTCTGTTCGGGCGCGGCGCCCGAAAGGTATCCGGCCAGCCGCGCCGTCATCAGAGCCGAGCTAACTCCGTGTCCCGACACGTCAATACCGTAAAGCCCGATCCGCGTATCGCTGACGGGAAACATCCCGACCAGATCGCCACCCACATGCCCGGACGAACGCAGCAGCATCGACACTTCGGCCGTGCCATAGTCGCGGTGCCTGTCTCTGACCAGCGATTGCTGCAACTTCTTGGCCTCGATCAAATCCGCGTCGAGCGATGCATAGAGCGTCTGCAGCTTGTCCAAAGTGGAATTCACGAGGCGATTCTTTTCGGTCAGTTCGCGCTCCATCTCGAGAATGCGCTCTCCTGCGGTTATACGCGCGCGCAATTCGCCGGGATCGACCGGTTTGGTCAGGAAATCATCGGCGCCAACATCGAGGCCATGGGCAATCTCGGCCTTGTCGGACTTCGACGTAAGCAGGATAAAATAGCCGTAGTTATCGCGCGACATGCGTCTGAATTCAGCGCAAAATTCAACACCTGACATACCCGGCATCATCCAGTCGCTCAGCACCAGATCCGGAGGCGTGTCGCGGCAAATTTCGAGCGCCTGATCACCTGATTCGGCCTCCGTCACTGCAAAACCCCATTTTTTCAGGGATGCGGTCAGAATGCGTCGTTGCAGCCGGCTGTCATCGACCACCAGAACGCGCTGAATCGCCCGCGCGGGCCGATTAGCTGAGTCGATTGATGACTCAATATGTGGATCGGTCAGATGGGACAAAATTTTTCCCTTTGCGTTCAATACCCCAGTCTTAGCCGGGCCGGATTAACAGTCAGTGAACGCGATCCAGACTGCACAAAATGTTGGTCGGTAACGCGCCCTTAAGGGCTTTCATTCACGGTCAACGCAACCGGAAGGAGGATGCATGATCGACTGGAAAAGGATCGCCGAGCTTCGCGATGAAATCGGTGCCGAGGATTTCGGCGACGTGGTCGAGCTGTTCTTGGAAGAGGTGGAGGGCGAAATCGCGCTTCTGCGTGAGGGATGCGCTGAGGATGCACTGGAATCGCGGCTGCATTTCCTGAAGGGTAGCGCGCTGAACCTAGGATTTCGCGCGTTTTCAACCTTGTGCCAAAACGGCGAGAGCGCAGCGGCAGCCGGTCAGGCCCAGCGCGTGGACCTGCCCGCGACATTGGCCAGCTTTGATGACTCGAAAACCGAGTTCATGGCGGGATTGTCCCGACTGGATAAATCGTGACGTGCAGCGCTCAGATGAGGAATTCGGCCAGCACCCGGTCGTCCGTAATGTCACGATAATCAAAACCGGCGGCGGTGAAGGCGGCCAGCAGGCGCACGAAATTCTCTTCTCGGCTGGTCTCTATCCCGATCAGGACCGAGCCGAAGTTACGTGCCGATTTCTTGAGATATTCAAACCGGGCGATATCATCGTCGGGGCCAAGCAGATTGAGAAAATCCTTCAACGCACCAGGGCGCTGGGGCATGCGAAGGATAAAGTATTTCTTGACGCCTGAATGGCGTTGCGCGCGCTCCTTTACCTCGGGCAGGCGCTCGAAATCAAAATTGCCGCCGGAAGTGACACAGACCACAGTCTTGCCGCGGATGCGGTTCCTCATGTCCTTCAGCGCATCGACAGCCAGCGCGCCTGCGGGCTCCAGCACGATGCCCTCGATGTTCAGCATCTCGATCATCGTGGTGCAAAGGCGATCCTCGTTGACAGTCACAGCCTGACCGGGGTCCAGATGGCTGAGCCGCCGAAAGGTAAGCGCTCCGATCTGCGCGACTGCCGCGCCGTCAGCAAAGTTGTTCACGTAATCCAGCCGGACGGGCGCGCCCGCCATCAGCGCCGCTTGCAGGCTGGCACCACCCTGAGGCTCGACCAAGGTGATTTCCGCGCGATCACCAATGTAGCTGGTTACACCTGCCGATAGGCCGCCGCCGCCGACAGGCATGACGATATGGTCGGGCATCCCGCCCAGATCACGCTCGATCTCGACCATGACCGATGCTTGGCCTTCGATCACGTCCTCGTCGTCGAAAGGCGACAGGAAGTGCCCGCCAGTTTGCGCGCAATAGTCCTGCGCGGCCGCCAGCGTCACGTCAAAATAATCGCCCGTCAGTTCGATCCGCACGTTGTCGCCGCCAAAGATGCGTGTCTTGCCGATTTTTTGCTGAGGGGTCGTGACGGGCATGTAAATCACGCCCTCGACTCCGAAATGCCGGCACATGAATGCAACGCCCTGCGCGTGATTTCCAGCGCTCGCGCAGACGAATGTCGGCGCATCACCGCCACGCGCCAGAACCTTGCGCATGGCATTGAACGCGCCGCGCAGCTTGTAAGAGCGCACGGGCGTCAGATCCTCCCGCTTGAGCAATATGTTAGCGTCGTAGCGCTCGGACAGATGCTCATTCCGCTGAAGCGGTGTTGCGTCGAAGACCGGGCGCATGGCTGCCTCGGCGGCTTGGGCCTTTTGCTGAAAATCACTCATGCCGATATGCCTGCCTCAAGCGAACGGGCTGTGCAAGAGGCACGCCGCCTGCGCCCGATCAGTCACTTGCGTCACCCAGCGGGCGACCGTCAATGTAATAACCATAGATCGTCGTGAGGATACTGGCGTTTAGCAGGCCCAGCGCCGCCGTCAGCATGATCGACAGGATGGCCCCGAGGACGGGGATAGATCCTGTCAGCAGAACGTCAATCACGCTGGCCAGTTTGGTTACGACCATCGAGAGGATGATGATGATCACGATGGCCCCTGCACCGGGCCGGGTAGCATCCCACGCGGCCCGGATCCCCAGCGTCTCGCCAACCGCCGCTGCCGGCAAAATTGGTGAGATCCGGTAAAACCCGTAGGCCATCAGGCCGACCCAGATCATCTGCAACACGCCGGTCAATCCGCCCAGTATCACCATAAGCACGACAAACGGAATCAAAGCCACGATGACCATCAGTATCATTTGCACCAGCCGCCACAGATAGGCGCCGATGGCGTCCCGGCGCAGCGGCGGCAGCCATCCGGAAGGATATTCGGACAACAGGATGAAGCGGTGCCAATTGACCAGCATCCAGGCCATTGCAAGCACCCAGATCAGGACTGAAATCAGCCCGGCTAGGATCATGGGCCCGCGCGCCGCCACCTCGCCACTCGCCGAATGCGACTGTGGCAGCGCAACCCCGACCACCACAAAGGCCACGGCCCCGAGGGCGGTGGGCAACAGCGCGATGCGCAGCGCTTCACGCCAATTGCGCACGACCATGCTCAGCGCATGTACGAAAATCTTCCAGCCCTGCATGCTGACATATCCTTTTTCTCAAGCCGGGCCATTCAGCACGGCGCACCGCCACGCGCAACCCCCAGCGCCTTGCCTGCCAATGCAAAACCCGCTAAGCCCCGCCCGACCCTGACAAAGGAACATGTCTCATGTCCGCGCCCAAAAAAGTCGTGCTGGCCTATTCCGGCGGCCTCGACACCTCGATCATCCTGAAATGGCTGCAAACCGAATATGGTTGCGAGGTCGTAACCTTTACCGCCGATCTGGGCCAGGGCGAAGAGCTGGAGCCGGCGCGGCAAAAAGCGATCGCCCTCGGGATCAGGCCCGAGAACATCCATATCGAGGATGTGCGCGAAGAGTTCGTGCGCGACTTCGTGTTTCCCATGTTCCGCGCCAACGCCGTCTATGAGGGTCTGTATCTGCTTGGCACGTCCATCGCGCGCCCCCTGATTTCCAAGCGTCTGGTTGAAATCGCAGAAGAGGTCGGCGCCGATGCCGTCGCGCATGGTGCGACTGGCAAAGGAAATGATCAGGTGCGGTTCGAACTGGCGGCATATGCCCTGAATCCCGACATCAAGGTTATCGCGCCGTGGCGCGAGTGGGATCTGACCAGCCGCACCAAGCTGCTGGATTTCGCTGAAAAAAATCAGATCCCAATCGCCAAGGACAAGCGCGGTGAGGCGCCGTTCAGCGTCGATGCGAACCTCTTGCATACCTCGTCCGAGGGCAAGGTGCTGGAAGATCCGGCGGAAATGGCCCCCGATTACGTTTATCAGCGCACCGTTAACCCAGAGGACGCGCCGAACGAGGCGGAATTCGTCGAAGTCGGGTTCGAGCGCGGCGATGCTGTCAGCGTAAATGGCGAGGCGATGAGCCCCGCAACCGTCCTGACCAAGCTGAACGAGCTGGGCGGCAAACACGGTGTGGGCCGTCTGGACCTCGTCGAGGGTCGCTTTGTTGGTATGAAATCGCGCGGCATCTACGAGACGCCCGGTGGCACAATTCTGCTGGAGGCGCACCGCGCGATCGAGAGCATCACGATGGATCGCGGCGCGATGCACCTCAAGGACCAGCTGATGCCCCAATACGCCGAGCTGATCTACAACGGTTTTTGGTACTCACCCGAGCGCACGATGCTGCAGGCCGCCATCGACGCCAGCCAAACGCATGTCACCGGCACCGTTCGGCTTAAGCTTTACAAAGGCAGCGCGCGCACGGTTGGCCGCTGGTCCGATCACTCGCTTTATTCTGAGGCGCATGTGACGTTTGAGGATGATGCGGGCGCCTACGATCAGAAGGACGCGGCAGGTTTCATCCAGCTGAACGCGCTGCGGCTCAAGCTGTTGGCGGCACGGGATCGTCGCCTGAAGGGTTAAATCGCAATGGGATTGGGCAGGCGCAACCCTGCCCTTTCACCGTTCTAAAAATACTCAATAGCACGGCAAAATCAGTCGCACGGCAGTCCTAACGCGGTGACCTCTTTGCAAGTATCCGCTGCAATGTCCGGCGGTGCATACTCAGCCGTCGCGCGGTTTCAGACACATTGCGATCGCACAGCTCATAGACGCGTTGGATATGTTCCCAGCGCACGCGATCGGCGCTCATCGGATTTTCAGGTGGCGGCGGCAGATCGTCCCCGGTCGCCATCAGCGCATTGGTGATATCGGTCGCATCGGCTGGCTTGGACAAATAATCGGTCGCGCCGATCTTGACCGCCGCGACGGCTGTGGCAATTGCGCCGTAGCCTGTCAGCACGACAACCCTGCTTTCGGGACGCCGCGCACGGATGACTTCGACCACGTCAAGACCGTTACCATCCTCGAGCCGTAGATCGCAGACGGCATAGGCCGGAGGCCGTGCCTCGGCGGCAGCGCGGCCCTCGGCGACGGACATCGCGGTCACCACGTCAAAGCCGCGTTTTTCCATCGCCTTGGCAAGGCGGCGCACGAAAGCCTCGTCATCGTCGACCAAGAGCAGCGAAGGGTCGTCGCCCAGATCCAGCTCGGTGTCGGCCATCACGATCCCTCCGTTTCGTCATTGTCATGCTCAACAGAGGTAGTCCGCGCCCATGCTCGCGTCAAACTTTGGCATGCCCGTCAGCTGGCGTCCAGAAAACATGCGACCTTGTCGGCCATCTGCTCACCGCCCAGATCACGACGAAAGAACTCGACAAAGCCGTGGCCGGGCAATGTCAGATAAGTGAAGGTCGAGTGATCGACGAGGTAATATTCCTCTTCGCCTTCCGCTGGTTCATGTGCCTTGTAGAAGGTGCGATAAGCCTGACTCGCCGCCTTGACCTGCTCGGGCGAGCCGGTGAGGCCCAGCATCCTCGGGTGCATGGCATCGGTGTATTCTGCGACGACCTCGGGTGTGTCGCGCTGCGGATCGATCGAGATAAAGACCGGCTTCACGATCATGCCACGCTCTTCGAGAATCTCGGTCGCCTCTGCGTTACGCACCAGGTCCAGCGGGCAGACATCTGGGCAGAACGTGTAGCCGAAATAGATCAGCGCGGGCTGGTCCAGCACTTCGGCGCTGGTCACGGTCTGTCCGGTCTCGTCGACCAGCGTGAAATCGCCACCGATGTCGCCACCACCAGCAACTGCCGTACTGCGACACTGCGCAAAATCGCCGCCGCTGCTCTGTGCAGTGATCAGGTAGATACCGCCCAGCACGGCAATCAGCGCCACCCCGGCAGCAATGGCTAAGATACGCGTCATTGGAAAATCCTTCTGGCTGGGCAAGTGAATGTCGTTGTGCCACATCTATCCCATGCCATACCGCACACAACAGGACGAATTATCGCAGATCGGCGCGGGGGCGCAGATACCGGTCGCACCGCAGGGGCGCGGCGCTTGGATTCGTCTGCGCACACTGATCCTGCTGCGCTGGTGGGCAATCGTCGGGCAGATCTCGGCGCTGATCGTGGCCGAGCGCGCTTTGGGCATCGAGGTCGAGACAGGTCTTTGCTATCTGGTCATCGGCGCGTCCATTGTCAGCAACCTGGTCGCCTCGCTGGTGTTTCCCGCGACCAAGCGCCTGAACGAGACCGAGAACCTCGCCGTTGTGCTGTTCGACCTCTTGCAACTGGGATTGCTGCTTTATCTGACTGGCGGTCTGAACAATCCATTTTCGGTGCTGATCGTCGGGCCGGTGATCGTGTCAGCGTCGTCGCTGTCGTCGCGTTCGACCCTGTTTCTGGGGATGACGGCGATCTTGATCGTGACTGCTCTGGCAAGGTTTCACCTCGATTTGCGCAGTGATGCGGGCTTTGTCATGCAGATGCCGGCGATCTTTCTCTTTGGCATGTGGGTCGCAATTGTTATCGGCATCGTGTTTCTGGGGGTCTATTCGCGTTGGATCGTCACCGAAATGCGCGCCATGTCAGGCGCATTGCAAGCCACGCAGATGGCCCTCGCGCGCGAGCAGAAGCTGACCGATCTGGGTGGTGTCATCGCCGCCGCCGCGCATGAACTGGGTACGCCCCTGGCGACGATCAAGCTGACCAGTTCCGAGCTGGCGGGCGATCTACCCGAGGGCAGCGATGCGCAGGGCGATGCGCTGCTGATCAACCAACAGGCCGACCGCTGCCGCGATATCCTGCGGTCAATGGGGCGCGCCGGTAAGGACGATCTTCACCTGCGCACTGCCCCGTTGACCGCCGTCGTCGAAGAGGCGGGCGAGCCACATGCCGAGCGTGGCAAAACGCTGTTATTTGATCATGCTCCGGTGGGTGATGCTGGCCATGCTCCACCGGTGATTCTGCGCCGCCCCGAGGTGATTCATGGGTTACGCAATCTGATCCAGAACGCCGTCGATTTCGCCGATGATCGCGTCTGGATCGAGGCGCGCTGGTCCACCACAGCAATCACTTTGCGCATCATGGATGACGGGCCCGGCTTTCCCGTGCAGCTGCTGGGCCGGATCGGCGATCCGCAGATTCTGCGCCATGCACGCGGGCCAAGCGGCACGATGCGCCGTCCGGGATATGACGGCATGGGCCTTGGCCTGTTCATAGCCAAAACCCTACTCGAAAGGTCAGGTGCCGATCTGAGTTTTGCCAATGGGTCAGACAGCTTTCGAGGCGATTCGGTCAGGCGTGAGCGGTCAGGCGCGGTGGTCGAAGTGGTCTGGCCCCGCGCCGCCCTCGAGATCGAAAGCGGCAGGACGGGCGGTGGGATGGGGCAAAACATGCCCATTAATCCCTGACAAAGTGCAAATACTCTCGGTTTATACCAACTTGACGAACAGGCTTAACGGCCTGTTAACCACCCGTCGCGCAATCTTCACTTTCTGACAGGGATTGAAGGGAACGCGCGCATGGACGCGACATCGCCGATGCTGTGGTTGCAAATGGCCCTTATTGCAGGGGCCGTTTCCTTTGCCATCCTCTGGCTGCTCGGGCGCTTTGCATCCGGTGCGCCGCGCGCCGTGGCGATGGCGCCGCCGCCCGGCGATACGGCCTGTTATCTTTTTCAGGACGATCTGATGTTCGATCACGACGCCGGCGCATTGCCTGACGCGGCGGATGACGCGATATCTTGGCACCAGCTGCGCGACTGGCTGTCGCCCCGCTTTGCCGACCTGCCGGATAGCCTGAACGATCTGAACGAAAACGCTCCGCTGCTGGCACGACCTTGCAGCGACGACGATACCGCGCGGCTGCACCTGTCGCGACGCGCAGGTAGCGCACGCGTGGCGCTAATTGATCCGCCACACGTCTGCCCTGCCGAACGCCATGAGATGCTGGTGGCCAAAGAACGAATGGACGACACTGCCGAGGCATTTGCGGGTGCGCCGCACCCGATCTGGAAGGCATCGAGCGACGGCACGATCCTGTGGCAAAACGCGGCGTGTCTCTCGGCCTTCGACCCCACCATGCATATGGGCGATAACCCCGCGCCCGAAATTGGCGAAAGCCGCACGTCCCGATTTTCGGTAGTGCCCGACGACAAAGCGCGCCCGCGCTGGTACGAGCTGCACACGACCTCCCACCGTTGGGGCGCGCTCTATCACGCGACTGATATCACCAAGGTGGTGAGCGCCGAAAAGATGCAGAAGGATTTCGTCCAGACCCTAACCAAGACATTTGCTTACCTCACCATCGGCCTCGCCGTGTTCGACCGTAACCGCAAGCTGGCGCTGTTCAATCCGGCGCTGGTGGATCTGACGTCCCTAGGGGCCGAATTCCTTAGCGGGCAGCCCGACCTGATGGCCTTTTTCGACTGTCTGCGTGATCGCCGCGTCATGCCCGAACCACGCAGTTACGCCTCGTGGCGCACACAGATCAGCGACGTGATCGACGCTGCTGAGGGCGGCCTCTATCAAGAAACATGGTCGCTGCCAAATGACGTCACCTTTCGCGTCACCGGCCGGCCCCATCCCGACGGCGCAGTTGCCTTCCTGTTCGAGGATATCTCGGCCGAGGTGATGCTGGCCCGGCGCTTTCGCTCGCAAGTGGATTTGCGGCAATCCGCGCTCGACAGCCTGCCAGAAGCGGTGATGGTGATCGGCCCGAACAACGTGCTGGCCTTTTGTAACACCGCCGCGACCGGACTTTTGGGGATCGACCCGGACACCTGCTTTGCCGACATGACCGTATCTGATCTGATGCGTGCCTGCGAGGATGCGTTGCCCGCCCCTGCTGTCTGGTCCACGGTCGAAGACAGCCTGCGCCAGCGGCAGCAGGACGGACCCCTGCGCAAGACGGTCGAGATCGCTCCGGGCCACATCCTAATTTACCGGGTCGAGGTTCTGCCCGGCGGCTCACGGATGCTGATGCTGCACAACCGTGTCGATACAACGCAAAAACCAGCGGCGCAGCTGGCGGCTGGCTGATCCCGGTTGCAGGCGGCGACGGCGCGTGTAGTGTCGCGTCATGCACAGCCTTGCAACACGCACACTCCACTCAGGCAGCCCCGATCAGACTTGCGCCGTTGCCCGGCGTCTGGGCGCACATTTGCGAGCGGGCGACGTGCTGCTGCTGCACGGTGATATCGGCGCTGGCAAGACGCATTTTGCGCGCTGCCTGATCCAGTCGCTGCTGCCCAGCCCCGAGGATGTGCCGTCACCCACCTACACGCTCGTGCAGATTTATCCGGGGCCTGCCTGCGAGATCTGGCACGCGGACCTCTATCGATTGCCGGGCCCAAATGAGGTGTTCGAGCTGGGCCTGACGGACGCATTCGATACCGCAATCTGCCTGATCGAATGGCCGGACCGACTGGGCGATCTGGCACCCTCCACGGCGCTGACAGTCTCGCTCACCCCAGGCGCCGTGTCTGATGCGCGGGTTTTGACGCTGTCTTGGAAGAGCGCCGATTGGGATGCACGGCTGAAGGAGGCACTGGATGGCTGATCGCATAACTCTGGCGCGCACGTTCCTGCAAGGGACCGACTGGGCAGGCGCAGATATCGCCATGTTGGCCGGGGACGCTTCAAACCGGCGCTACCTGCGCATCACACGCGACGGCGAAACGGCTGTGCTGATGGACGCACCCGCTGAGCGGGGCGAGGACGTGCGCCCCTTCGTCGCCATCGCCCACCACCTCACCGACATGGGCCTGAGCGCGCCGCGCATTTTGGCCAAGGACGCGAACCAAGGCTTCCTTTTGCTGGAGGATCTGGGTGATGATCTCTTTGCGCGGATCATCCCACGCCAGCCGCAGATCGAACCGCAGCTTTACCGCGCCGCAACTGACGTGCTGGTCCATCTGCACACTCATCCGCTACCTGTGGACCTGTCCACTTACGATCCGGCCATGATGGCCGACAAGGCCGCACTGGCGTTCGAGTGGTATGCGGGCGACGCCGACAGCGTACGCCGTGCGGCGGCCCATGCGGCAATCCTCGCCGCGCTGGCGAATCATGCAGATGACAGTGTTCTGATCCAGCGCGATTATCACGCCGAGAACCTGCTATGGCTGCCAGAGCGCAGCGGCGTTGCGCGCGTCGGTCTGCTGGATTTTCAGGACGCGATGCGCGGGCATCGAGCCTATGACCTCGTCTCGCTCTTGCAGGATGCGCGTCGCGATGTGCCGGCCGCCTTAGCGACGGAAATGCTTAACCATTACATTGATCGCACAGGTCAGAATGCCGCCGCCTTCAACGCCGCCTATCATGTGCTGGGCGCGCAGCGAAATCTGCGTATCTTGGGTGTTTTCGCCCGACTGTGCCTGCGGGATGGCAAGGTGCATTATGTCGATCTGATCCCGCGCGTCTGGGCGCATCTGATGCATGATCTTGCCCATCCCGCGCTGGCAAATCTGATGCCACTCATCACCGACACACTGCCCACGCCCACCGACGATTTCCTAAAGGACATGAAAAACCGATGCGCACCACCCCCGACGCACTGATGCTCTTTGCTGCCGGATTCGGCACGCGCATGGGGGCGCTGACGCAAGATCGCCCCAAGCCGCTGATTGAGGTCGCCGGACGCGCCCTGCTCGATCACGCGCTGGATATCGCGACCGGCGCAGACGTGCCGCGCATCGTGGTTAATACGCACTACATGGCCGAGCAGATTGCCGCGCATTTGGCCGGTCGCAGCGTCGCTGTTTCGCACGAGACGCCCGATATCCTCGACACTGGCGGCGGGCTGCGTGCGGCGCTGCCGCTGCTGGGGGCTTCGCCGGTCTTCACCATGAATACAGATGCCGTCTGGCGCGGGCCAAACCCGCTGAAACTACTGGCCGAAGCGTGGAGCGAGGATGTGGACGCGCTGCTGCTCTGTTTGCCGCCCGCTCAGGCTATCGGCCATATCGGCAAGGGCGATTTTGTGCTGGACGCGTCAGGGTGTGCTACGCGCGGCCAAGGGCTGGTTTATACCGGCGCGCAAATCATCCGCACCGAAGCGTTGAAGGACATGCCCGAAGGCGCATTTTCGCTGAATGTCGTCTGGGACAAGCTGCTAAAGAAGGGTCGGCTTTTTGGCACGACCTATCCCGGCAAATGGTGCGACGTCGGCCATCCCGGCGGCATCACATTAGCCGAAGACATGCTGGAGAACAGCGATGTTTGAACAGCAGGATCGCCCTCGCGTCTTTGGCCTGCCGCCCGGTGTCGACTTTCCGGCTGCACTGATTGACGGCATGGTCGCGCGGCTCAAGGACCAGCCACCCGAAGCGCTGGGCCGCGTGCATCTGATCGTCAACACGCGGCGCATGGCGCGGCGCATTCAGTCGATACTGTCGCAAGGACCCGCGCGTCTCATGCCACGCATTTCGCTGGTTGGCGAGTTGGGCCAGGACTGGACCATGGCCGATATCGCGCCGCCTGCGCCGCCCCTGCGCCGGCGACTGGAGCTGATCCAGCTGATCTCGTCCCTTTTGGACAGCCAACCGGACCTTGCACCGCGCACAGCGCTCTACGATCTGGCCAGCAGCCTTGCGACTCTGATGGACGAGATGGAGGGCGAGGGCGTATCACCGGATGTCGTCGACCGGCTCGATATCAGTGACCAATCCGGCCATTGGGAACGCATCCGCGCATTTCTGAACATCGTGCGCCACTTTACCGATGGGCGCGGCGCGCCGGGTACTGAGGCGCGTCAACGGCAGGTCGTTGAGCGGATGATCCAGCGCTGGCAGGATGCGCCGCCTGAGCATCCGGTGCTGCTGGCAGGCTCGACTGGATCGCGCGGCACGACGCAAATGCTGATGCAGGCGGTGGCAAAATTGCCGCAAGGCGCGGTGATCCTGCCCGGCTATGATTTTGATACACCGGATCACGTCTGGGCCTCGATGGGCGACGCGATGCTGAGCGAAGATCATCCGCAGTATCGGTTTCAGGCGCTTCGCAAGGCACTCGACCTCGGTGAGGTGCCACGGTGGACAAGGGCGCAACCACCCAGCCAGGCGCGTGCGCGACTGGTCTCGCTGGCGCTGCGTCCCGCGCCTATTACCGATCAATGGCTGGACGAAGGGCCAAAGCTAAAGGGAATTCCCGAGGCGATGGAGGGCGTCACCCTAATCGAGGCACCATCGCACCGCATTGAGGCGCTGGTCATCGCCATGCGCCTGCGCGAGGCGGCCGAAACTGGCCAGACCGCTGCGCTGATTACGCCCGACCGCAGTCTGACCCGCCGCGTTGCTGCTGCGCTGGATCGCTGGGGCATCATTCCCGACGACAGCGCCGGCATCCCGCTGCATCTGTCGCCTCCGGGCCGGTTTTTGCGTCATGTTGCCGAGCTGGCATTGGGGCCCCTGACCGCCGAGGCGCTTCTGACCCTGCTCAAGCATCCTTTGACCCATACTGGCGGCGAACGCGGCACACATCTGCGCCTGACGCGCGAGTTGGAGTTGCATCTGCGCCGGCATGGCCCGCCATTTCCACAGGCCGACGACATCGCCAAATGGGCCGCCAAGCAGACCGAGCCTATGGCGAAAGATTGGGCTGACTGGATCGGTCGCTACCTGACGGCGCAGGACGCGCCCGACGCAATCGCGCTGGACGTGCGCGTCGACAGCCATCTGAGAGCCGCCGAGGCGATCGCGCAAGGCTGTACTGACGAACGCATCAGCGAGCTATGGCAGAAGGATGCGGGCAAGCCTGCGCGCGAAATCTGCGAGCTGCTCCACGATGAGGCCCAGCATGGCGGCGACATGACCGCCACCGACTACGCCGCGCTCTTTGCCGCCATCCTGCGCAGCGGGCAGGTGCGCAGCGCCGCACAGCCCCATTCGGGCGTCCTCATCTGGGGCACGCTCGAGGCGCGCGTTCAGGGGGCCGACATGCTGATCCTTGCGGGTCTGAACGAAGGCAGTTGGCCCGAATCCCAATCGCCTGACCCTTGGCTGAACCGCGCATTGCGCCATCAGGCGGGGCTTCTCTTGCCCGAGCGGCGGATTGGCCTTGCTGCGCATGATTTCCAACAGGCGGTGCTGGCAGGCGAGGTCTGGCTGACCCGCAGCCTGCGCTCGGACGAGAGTGAGACTGTCGTGTCGCGATGGCTGAACCGGATGCAGAATCTGCTGTCGGGCCTGCCCCAGCAAGGCGGTGATGATGCGCTGTGCGCGATGCGCCAGCGTGGGCAAGAGTGGCTGAACCGTGCCGCGCAGTTAGAGGCGGTGACGCCAGTTGCACCCGCGCCCCGTCCCGCACCCAGCCCGCCCTTGGACGCGAGACCAAACCGCCTTTCAGTGACTGAAATTAAGCGGCTGATACGCGATCCCTATGCGATCTACGCCAAGCATGTCTTGGGCCTGCGCCCCCTTGACCCCCTGATGCGCGCGCCCGATGCGTTGCTACGCGGTATCGTCCTGCACGAGGTGCTGGAACGTTTCGTCAGGGACAGCGTGACTGCGCCCGAACTGCTGACGCGCGACGCGCTCATGACCCTCGCCGAAGAGGTTCTGACCCGCGAGGTGCCATGGGCCGAGGCGCGCGCGCTGTGGCTGGCCCGATTAGAGCGTGTCGCCGATTGGTTCATCGAGACTGAACAGGCCCGGCGCGTTCTGGCCACGCCCATCGCCTTCGAGGCGCGCGGGCAGGCACAGATGGCCGATCTCGGCTTTACCCTCGTTGCGCATGCAGACCGCATCGACATCGACGAACACGGATTCCTGCACATTTACGACTACAAGACCGGCAAGCCACCGTCGACCAAAGAACAGACCCATTTCGACAAGCAGCTTCTGCTGGAGGCTGCCATCGCCCAGCGCGCCGGTTTTGGCGACTTCGCCCCATCCGAGGTGGCGCGCGCCGTCTATATCGGCCTTGGCGCCGCGCCCGACGAAGTCCTGGCCCCACTGAAGGACGAACCAGCGGACAAGGTTTGGCAAGGTCTGCACGATTTGATCACCGCTTACCGCGATCTGCGACAGGGGTATGTCGCCCGCCGCGCAACGCATGGCAAAAAAGACGCTGGCGATTACGATCAGCTGGCCCGGTTCGGCGAATGGGACATCACCGACGATGCCACCCCACAGGAGGTGACGTGATGCAGCACGACGATGCAACATTGCGCCAGATCGCGGCGGCGCGACCGGACCGCTCGACATGGCTGAGCGCGAATGCCGGATCGGGCAAGACGCGGGTTCTGACCGATAGGGTCGCACGGCTGCTGCTGGATGGTGTCGATCCGCAGCATATCCTCTGCCTGACCTATACCAAGGCCGCTGCCAGCGAGATGCAGAACCGTCTGTTCGCCCGGCTGGGTGAGTGGGCAATGCTGGACAGCGCCAAACTGGTCAGCGAGCTGCGCCAACTGGGGATTGAGGGCGTGCTGGACGACACTGCGCTGCGCGATGCCCGTCGTCTGTTCGCCCGCGCAATCGAGGCGCCCGGCGGGCTGAAAATCCAGACGATCCACTCGTTCTGTGCGTCCCTCCTGCGGCGCTTCCCGCTTGAGGCCGGCGTCAGTCCGCAGTTCGTCGAAATGGAAGAGCGAACAGCCAAACTGCTGCGCGCCGAAATCGTCGAACAGATTGCGGCAGGCCCGCACGCCGCCAAGCTGACCGCGCTGGCGCGCCACCATACCGGCGAGACGCTGGACGAGCTGACGCAGGAAATCGCCAGCCGCGCACCAATGTTCGAGCGGCCCTGGACCGAAGCGGGTATGGCAAATGCGCTGGGCCTGTGGCCGGATGTGACGCGCGCCAGCCTTGAGGCGGATGTGTTTGTTGGCGGCGAAACGGCGCTTTTAGGTCAATTAGTGACTGCATTGACGGCTGGTGGCCCAATGGATAACAGAGCAGCAGACAAGCTGCGCCGCATCTCTTCGCTGGGTTTCGACGCCCTGGCGATCCTCGAAAGCGCCTTCTTGACCGGACCCGGCAGCAAGGCGCCCTTCACGGTATCCAGCCGGTTTCCAACGAAACCGACACGCGCCGCGCTAGGCCAGACGGTGGACCTGATTGACGCATGGATGCAGCGCGTCGAGGATGCCCGCCCCAAGCGCTTGGCACTGCAAGCAACGCAGCTGAGCGTTGCGCTTCAAGATTTCGCGCAAGTATTCCTGCCCGCCTATGCTAAGGCCAAGCAGTTGCGCGGCTGGCTGGATTTCGACGATCTGATCGTGCGCGCCCGCGCGTTGCTGACCCGCTCGGACGTGGCGGCTTGGGTGCTGTTCCGGCTCGATGGCGGGATCGATCATATTCTGGTCGACGAGGCACAAGATACCAGCCCGGTGCAATGGCAGGTGATTGACCGCCTCGCGCAGGAATTCACCGCAGGGATGGGAGCGCGACCCGATGTGCAGCGCACGATCTTTGTAGTCGGGGACAAGAAGCAGTCGATCTATTCGTTCCAAGGCGCCGATCCGCGCGAGTTTGACCGGATGCAGCGCGACTTTGCCGAGCGTCTGGATGCCGCTGGAACACCGCTGCAAAGTCAGCGGCTGGAACACTCGTTCCGCTCGTCCAGTGCGATACTGGACGTGGTCGATGCCACCTTTCGAGGACTCGAAGATTCGGGCTTTACCCCGGATCAGAGCCACATTTCCTTCCGGCCCGATATGCCGGGCCGCGTCGATCTGTGGCCTGTGAACCCCGAGCTTGAGACGCCCGAGACGCCGCCATGGCACTTGCCCGTCGACGTCAAGGCTCAGGACGATCCCAGCGTCGTCCTGGCCGCGCAGATCGCCGACACGATCGCGCATATGATCGGGTCGGGTCAGCCAATCCCGGACAAAGATGGGATGCGTCCTGTTCACGCGGGCGACTTCCTGATCCTCGTGCAATCGCGCAGCGACATCTTTCACGAGATCATCAGCGCCTGCAAAACCCGCGATCTGCCCATCGCGGGCGCCGACCGGATGAAGGTCGCCGCCGAGTTGGCGGTCAAAGATCTGGCAGCGGTCCTGTCGTTTCTGTCGACTCCCGAGGACGATCTATCATTGGCAATCGCCCTGCGCTCGCCATTGTTGGGCTGGGATGAGGCGCAGCTATACGATCTGGCGCAGGGGCGCGGGCGAAAATACCTTTGGGAGGTGTTGCGCAATCGGGCATCGGAATTTCCCGCCACGATGGAGATTCTGGATGATTTGCGCGGGCAGGCGGACTACCTGCGCCCCTATGATCTGATCGAGCGGATCCTGACGCGCCATGACGGGCGACGCCGCATTCTGGCCCGGCTCGGGGCCGAGGCCGAGGATGGCATCGACGCGCTCTTGTCTCAGGCGCTGGCCTATGAGCAGAAGGCGGTCGATAGCCTCACCGGCTTTCTGGTCTGGCTGGAAACCGACGACCTCGAGATCAAGCGCCAGATGGATGCGGCTGGCGACCGCATCCGCGTGATGACCGTGCATGGCGCCAAGGGGCTGGAAGCGCCGATCGTGATCCTGCCCGAGACGGGCAAGCGCAAGAATGACGTGCGCGCGCAAGTGCTGGACGTGGGCGGAGTGCCCCTGTGGCGGGCCAAGTCCGGCGTGATGCCCGACGCGCAAAGCAATGTGATCGACCGGATCAAAGTAGCTCAGAGCGCCGAGCGTGATCGCCTGCTCTATGTCGCGATGACCCGCGCCGAAAAGTGGCTGATCGTCGCCTCTGCCAAGGATCCGGGCGACAAGGGCGAAAGCTGGTATGAGAAAATCAACGCTGGCCTGACGCGCATGGGCGCGCTGCCGCACAGGGTTAACGGCGGTGATGGACTGCGACTGGAACGGGGCGACTGGACATCCGCCACATTGACCAAGCCGCCGCAAGAGGTGCAGCAAATCGCCCCCCTCGCCCCGTTTTTCCACAGACAGGCCCCCATTCAGGTCGACGCGCCCGCTCCGCTCAGCCCCTCGGACCTAGGCGGCGCCAAGGCGCTGCCCGGCGATCCCGGTCAGGACGAGGATGCGGCCAAGCTGCGCGGCAGCCAAATCCATGCGCTGCTCGAATTCCTGCCCACCCTGCCCGAAGCCGACTGGCACGCCGCCGCCGCGCGCATCCTGCCCCTAGCGCTCGATCTGGATGAGTTGCTGGCTGAGGCGGCGAATACCATATTGGCCGCGCCGCTGGCGCCGCTTTGGGGCGCAGGCGCGCTTCCTGAGGTGGGTATCACCGCCGATCTGCCAGAGCTTGGCCGTCTTTATGGTGTGATCGACCGGCTAATTCTGACTGACGGTGCCGCCCTGATCGTCGATTTCAAATCAAACGCGGTGGTACCCGACACGCTGGACGCCTGCCCCGAGGGCCTGCTGCGTCAAATGGGTGCCTATGCCGCGATGGCCGCGCAGGTCTATCCGGATCGGCGCATTGATACGGCGATCCTGTGGACCCGCACCGCCACCCTTATGGCGCTGCCGCACGATCTTGTGTCAACTGCGCTGGGGCGTGCTGCTGCAACTTGACCTCTGCGGTCACGCTACTTAGGTATTCTGGGAACCCAAACGCAGGAGAATGCAATGGCAACCGTAGCCGTCACAGACGAGACGTTCGACGCCGAAGTGAAGAATTCCGACATCCCCGTCGTGGTGGATTTCTGGGCAGAATGGTGCGGACCCTGCAAGCAGATCGGCCCGGCTCTGGAAGAAATCTCCAGCGAAATGGAGGGCAAGGTCAAGGTGGTCAAGGTCGACATCGACAGCAATCAGAGCATGGCAACCAGTCTGGGTGTGCGCGGGATCCCAGCGCTATTCATCTTTAAGGACGGCGAAGTGGTTTCAAACCTCTCGGGCGCCAAGCCTAAGGCCGCGCTGCAAAAATGGATCGAAGACGCGATCTGAGGCCGCTGGCCGCTGAATGTATCAGAGGGCGCCCCATCCGGCGCCCTTTTTGCTGGCGCCGCGAAAACTTGCGCTTAGGCGGCAGCGCTTCCATATAGGCGCAAAGACACGAGGAGCGACGAGCATGGCAAGCGATCAATTCCCCGGCTGGCACGGCACCACCATCATCGGTGTGCGCAAGGGAGGCGAGGTGGTAATCGCGGGCGACGGTCAGGTCAGTCTGGGCCAGACCGTGATCAAAGGCACTGCGCGCAAGGTGCGCCGCCTTAGCCCCGGCGGCTTTGACGTGGTCGCAGGCTTTGCCGGGTCCACCGCCGATGCCTTTACCCTGCTTGAGCGGCTGGAATCCAAGCTGGAGGCGACCCCCGGACAACTCCAGCGCGCCAGCGTCGAACTGGCCAAGGATTGGCGCACAGATAAATACCTGCAAAAACTGGAGGCTATGCTGATTGTCACCGATGGCAGCGATCTGCTGGTCATCACGGGTGCAGGCGACGTGCTAGAGCCCGAGCACGACGTGACGGCGATCGGATCGGGTGGCAATTACGCCCTCGCCGCCGCGCGCGCCATGATGGACACGGACCGGGATGCCGAGGCAATCGCGCGCGCCGCCATGGCTATTGCCGCCGACATATGTGTCTACACCAATGGCAACCTGACGGTTGAGACGATCAGCAAGTAAGCCGTCGAAAGGATCCCTATGACCGACCTCACCCCCCGCGAAATCGTCAGCGAGTTGGATCGCTTTATCATTGGGCAAAAGGACGCCAAGCGTGCCGTCGCCGTCGCACTGCGTAGCCGGTGGCGGCGCAGGCAGCTAAGCGCAGATCTTCGCGATGAGGTTTATCCCAAGAACATCCTGATGATCGGCCCCACCGGCGTCGGCAAGACCGAGATCAGCCGCCGCCTCGCGAAACTTGCCCGCGCGCCCTTTATCAAGATTGAGGCGACGAAATTCACCGAGGTCGGCTATGTCGGCCGCGACGTCGAGCAGATCATTCGCGATCTGATGGATAGCGCCGTCGCCATGATCCGCGAGCAGATGCGCGAGGATGTCACCGCTGCCGCCCGCACCGCCGCCGAGGAACGCGTCATCACCGCCATCGCCGGCGAGGATGCCCGCGAAGGAACGCGCGACTTGTTCCGCAAGAAGCTGAAATCAGGCGAGCTGGACGATACGATCATCGAACTCGACGTCGCCGACAACTCGAACCCGATGGGAATGATGGACATTCCCGGCCAGCCCGGAGGCGGTCAGATGGGGATGATGAACCTCGGCGATATCTTCGGCAAGGCGTTCGGCGGGCGCACGGTAAAGCGCAAGACGACCGTCGCCGACAGCTACGATATTTTGATCGGCGAAGAGGCCGACAAGCTATTGGACGACGAAACAGTCAACCGCGCCGCGCTGGAAGCGGTCGAGCAGAACGGCATCGTTTTCCTCGACGAGATCGACAAGGTCTGCGCGCGAAACGACGCCCGCGGCGGCGAGGTCAGCCGCGAGGGCGTTCAGCGCGACCTGCTGCCACTGATCGAAGGCACCAGCGTCAGCACCAAATACGGCGCCGTGAAAACCGATCACATCCTTTTCATCGCATCGGGCGCGTTCCACATCGCCAAGCCGTCGGACCTGCTGCCCGAACTTCAGGGTCGCCTGCCCATCCGGGTCGAACTGCGCGCGCTGACCGAAGAGGATTTCGTGCGCATCCTGACGGAAACCGACAACGCCCTGACACGTCAATACACTGCCCTGATGGGCACCGAAGAGGTGACCGTCGACTTTACCGAAGACGGCATCAGGGCCCTCGCGCATATCGCCGCCGAGGTGAATTCATCGGTCGAAAACATTGGCGCGCGGCGCCTTTATACGGTGATGGAGCGGGTGTTTGAGGAGCTCAGCTTCAACGCGCCAGATCGTGCGGGTGAGGCTGTGACCGTAGATCAGGCCTTTGTTGACAAGAACCTGGGCGAACTGGTGAAATCCACCGATCTGTCGCGCTACGTGCTATAAACCGGCGCAAGGTCGGAATTGGGTCTGGTGATGAAAAGGCTGTTTCAGATATCTCGCTATCCCGGAATCGCCGTATTCGCGATCGCCGGTCTCTCACTGGTGATCTTTGGCTTTGCGACTTACAACCTTCTGCATCTGAGCATGGCCAATCTGGCCTTCATTCGCAAACATGGATGGCTGGCGGTAGAGCAGGGGGCCTTGGTGCAGTTGCTTCAGATTCTCGTCTTGGGCGCCGCGGCGCTGGCCTTTTTCGTCTTGTTCAAGATCTGCGAATCCGAATTGGTCATACGGTATCGGAACTGGCAGGATCGCTGATCGGCGTTTCCGCTTTCCTTCGCACGTAAAACAGGAACAGAAGGGGGGATGAATACCTTTCGCTTCCTGCGCGACAACGCCCGCTGGCTGTCCGCCGGCGTCTTGCTGACGTTTCTCAGCAGCTTTGGGCAAACCTTCTTCATCTCGATCTTTGCAGGTGAAATCCGCGAGGTGTTCAACCTCAGCCATGGGGCGTGGGGCGGGATCTATTCGCTGGGCACAACTGCGTCGGCCATCGTCATGGTGTGGGCAGGTGGCCTGACGGATATCTTTCGCGTCCGGGCCTTGGGCGCGATTGTCCTTGCCATGCTGGCGCTGGCTTGCATCGCAATGGCGCTTAATCCTGTCTGGTGGCTCTTACCCATCGTCATCTTTGCGCTGCGGTTCGCTGGTCAGGGGATGAGTAATCATATCGCCGTCGTCGCAATGGCGCGCTGGTTCATCGCCGCACGGGGCAAGGCATTGTCGGTGGCAAAGCTGGGCTTTTCTTTGGGCGAGGCAGTGCTGCCGATCCTGTTCGTCGCGCTGATGCTAGTGATGGATTGGCATCTGCTGTGGCTGATCGCGGCAGCGATCGCGCTGCTGGGCGCGCCGGCGCTGCTCTTGCTGCTGCGGCGGGAACGCACACCACAAAGCCTTGGGCAATCGGATCAAAGCCTCGGGATGGAGGCGCGGCAATGGACCCGCAACCAGACGTTTCGTCACTGGCTGTTCTGGTTCATGTTTCCAGCGCTGCTGGGGCCGGCGGCCTTTAACACAGCCTTCTTTTTCCTTCAGGTGCATATCGCAGAAGTGAAGTCGATGACCCATGTCGAGTTGGTTGCGATGTTCCCCTTCTACACCGCCGTCAGTATCGGCGCGATGGTACTCAGCGGCTGGGCGCTGGACAAGATCGGCACCGCACGCCTGATTCCCTTCATGCAACTGCCATTGGTCGTAGCCTTCGTCCTTTTCGCCGTCGCGCAGGATAGCTGGGGGATGCTGGCGGGCTTCTTATTTCTGGGGCTCAATACCGGCATGAACAGCACGCTGCCCTCCGCGTTCTGGGCGGAATTCTACGGCACGCGCCATATCGGCTCGATCAAGGCGATGGCGGCGGCGGTCATGGTGCTGGGGTCAGCCATCGGGCCGGGCATCTGCGGCGTAGCGATTGATCTGGGCGTCGGAATCGAGGCTCAGTTCCTGTGGATCGCGCTTTTCTTTGTGGCCTCTACTGCGCTGATCTTTGTCGGCATCAACCGGGCAAAATGGCTGCTACCGCGGGCGCCTTAGATAAACGTAATACGCGCCACCACCGCCGTGGCGGTTATGCGCGGTCGTCACCTGCATCACAAAGCCTGAAAGTGGTGGAATGCTGAGCCAATGAGGCACATTGTGGCGCAGAACGCCTTGGCGCACCGGGATCGGGCCATCTGCGTCACTGCGCCGCCCCTTGCCGGTGATGACCAGCACCAGACGCTTGCCCTGACCATGCGCGCGCAGGATGAAGCCGCTGAGCGCGCTATGCGCGCGGTCCACCGTCATGCCGTGCAGGTCGATACGGGCCTCGGGGGCCAGCTTGCCGCGCTTGAGTTTGCCGTGGGCCTTGCGATCCATCGCGATGGGCTGGGCCTGCATACGGTCGGTGAGACCGGGCAGCACGTCATGGGCGGGACCGCCACGCGCCGATTTCTGCCCCAGCGCGAAGGGCTGAATAGGCTCGGGCCTGCTGGGCTCCGGGCGTTCCAGAGTGGGCTTACCGGCGGGCGCAGGCTTGGGGCGTGGTTGCGCTGGGTTCAGTGGCTCAGCGGTGCGGGCAACCTGCCGCCACAGGTCCAGCTCATCAGGTCGCAGGCGTCGTCGGCTCATCAGATCGCGTCCGGTGCCAGCGCATAAGCGCGCTGGATTGGCATCAGCACCAGCATCCGGCCCGGATCGCGCATGCGCCCGGCGACGCGGCCCGCCTCATCGCCGGTGCCCATGAAAAGGTCGGCACGCTGGGCGCCCTTGATCGCCGAACCGGTATCCTGCGCGATCATCAACCGATGCACCGGATCGACGCCGTCCTTTTCGACCCAAACAGGCGCGCCCAGCGGGACGAACTCGGGGTCAATCGCGACCGACCTTCCTGTCGTGATGGAGCGGTTCATCGCACCGCGCGGGCCGCTCTCGGGCTTTAGATCGTCAATCCGTCGGAAAAAGACATAGGACGGATTGTGCAGCAGCAGTTCGGCCCCGTCCTCGGGATTGCGGCGCACCCAATTCTTGATGACCTCGGCAGACACCTGATGGATATTGTAGATTCCGCGGCGCACCAATTCGGCCCCGATTGAGCGGTATTCATGCCCGTTAGAACCGCCATAGCCGACGCGGATCGTGCGCCCATCGGTCAGGCGAATACGGCCAGATCCTTGAATCTGCAGGAAAAACAGCTCGACCGGATCGTCGACCCAGGCAATCTCCAGCCCACGGTTTTTCATGGTATCACCGGTCTGGATATCGCGCCGGTCGAGCCAAGGATCAATTGCCTTCGATTCCGGTGGCTCGCGGTAGAGAGGGTAACGATAGCGCCCGCTACGGCGCAGCGCACCGTTCAACTCAGGCTCGAAATAGCCGGTGAATAGCGCGGGCCGGCCTTCGGTAATTAGAACCGGGCGAAAGAACAGCTCAAAGAAGTCGCGCGCGCCCGGCTTTTGCTGGGCCAGCGCACAAAGAGCGCGCCAATCGACGTCATCCATATCGGGGCATGTATCGTTAAAGACACGCAGCGCGGCGGCGTGATCGTCCTCTCCCCAACCCTGAAGATCGGCGAAGTTGAGGATATCATAGCGGGCCTCGCCAGCGGCTGCGGTACCGATCCACGGCACCGCCAGCGTGATCGCGGCAATTGCCGCCTTGATCATTCGCCTGTCGCGACGAGCCGCCAATTGGGATCGTCAGCGCCCATTATCCGCTCAAACGTCCAGATATCTTTCTGGCGCTTGGCCTTGCCCGGCTCGCCCTCGATCACGTCGCCGTCCTTGTCGCGCACGACTGACACCAGTTCGCCCACGAACTTGACGGTTATCTCGGCGGCGCCGTCCTCAAAGCTGGCGTTGGACAGGGTCATATCGCGGATGCCAATGAACTCGGCCTCGATGGTCAGGCCCTTTTCCTCGCGAATAGCCACGACCTCGCAGAAGGATGCATAGACGTCGGGGGACAGGAAATCTTTGACCTTGTCCATCTCACCGCGCTCGAACGCCATCAGGATCATCTCATAGGCGCCGCGCGCGCCGCTCAGGAAATCACCGACACCAAAAGAAGGCTCAGCGCGCTTCATCTCGGCCAATGCAGCGGCTGATTCGCTGTCTTCGGGAACGTGATCGGTGATATCGCGGTCAGGACCGCCCTCAATCACCTCCAGATTATGGGGGCGTTGAGTCGTGGGGCCCTGCACCTCGCGCGACGGTTCATGACCGTCACGCGTGCCCAGCACGCTTCTCAGCCGCAAAATCAGGAAAACAGCGATGCCTGCCAGCACCAAAAGCTGCAGAATGGGCGAGTTCATGGACACCTCATGACGGCAAAACGTTGAAATATGCTTACTTGCGATCTTATGTAGGGGTCGTGGCTGTCCAAGTCCACCTTGGCGCGCAGCAAACCCGAAGGATAAGACCCCGATGTGGCTACTCATTGCATTCATGATCATCCCGATTGTCGAAATCGGCCTTTTTATTCAGGTCGGCGGGCTGATCGGGCTGTGGCCGACGCTGGCCATCGTGATTCTGACCGCGATCCTCGGCACATGGCTAGTGCGCACCCAAGGCGCGCTGGCGCTAAATGAATTGCGCGGCTCGTTCTCGCAGCAAGGCGATCCGACAGAGGCGTTGGCCCACGGCGCGATGATTCTGATCGCAGGCGTTCTACTGGTGACACCGGGTTTTTTCACTGATGCGCTGGGGTTCGCCCTGCTGACACCGCCGTTTCGGCGGGCCGCGTTCGCCTATCTGCGCAAGCGGGTTAAGGTCCAAAGCTTTGGCACCACTGCCGGCCCGCAGCGCACGCATGATGCTACGACAATCGAGGGCGAATTTGTCGAGGTGCCGCCAGCGGGCGAGCCGCGCGATCCGTCGGGATGGACCAGGGATTGAGGCGCATCCGCCGACCTGATAGACCACCCGGCAAACACATATTCAGGAGATGACGATGGCCGAGCAGGAAAACGGCGCCGATAGCGGCGAGCAGCAACCCCAGATAAAAATGCAGGTTCTCACGCAGTTCGTGCGCGACCTGTCGTTTGAAAACATCCTCGCCCAGCGTGGCGCGGGCGGCGAGGTCCATCCCGATGTAACGGTCAACGTCAATTTGGATGCGAAAAAGCGCAGCGCCGAGCATCAGTATGAAGTGATTGCCAAGCTGCGCATCAACTCGAAAAACAAGGAAACAGAGGATGATCTGTTCCTGCTGGAACTGGAATACGCCGGTGTCTTTCACGTCGAGAACGTACCCGAGGATCAGCTGCATCCCTTCCTGATGATCGAATGCCCGCGCATCATGTTCCCGTTCTTTCGCCGGATCGTGTCAGATGTCACCCGCGACGGGGGCTTTCCGCCGCTGAACATGGAGAACATCGATTTCGTCGCGATCTACCGCAACGAGATTGCCCGCCGTCAGGCGGACCAGGAGCAGCAGCCCAGCGGCACCGCCTAAATCGGTTCGGGGTATTTCTGCTACAGGGATATTTCGAAGTGCAGCGTGAGATATAATCGTTGCACTACACTTCGCGGAAAGCTGAGTCTCAGGCTTTTCGCGAAACGCTCTAAGACATCCTGCGCCATAGCGGCGCATCGCCCAGCGTCTTCACGAACGCCTCATGCGCGGCAGCCTCGTCATCGGTCAGCCGCGCGGGCAGGGGTGCAGGACGCGGGGAGGGGCGCCACGCGCCTTGCGTCTCTGCACCGCCTGTTTGGCTCTGAGTTTGACCCAAGATCAGTCCGGGCTGACGACCGCCGATCAATTCCAGATAGACTTCGGCCAGAATTTCCGAGTCCAGCAGCGCGCCGTGTAGCGTGCGCGCGCCATTGTCGATATTGAACCGACGACACAACGCATCCAGGGACGCAGGCGAGCCGGGAAATTTCTTGCGCGCGATGGCCAGCGTATCAATGGCCTGCTCCCACGGGAGCTGCGCCTTATTCAGCCAACGCAGCTCGGCGTTGAGGAATTTCATGTCGAAGGCGGCATTGTGAATCACCAGCTTGGCGTCGCCGATAAATTCCAGAAAGGCGTCGGCAATTTCGGCAAAGACCGGCTTGCCACGCAGGAAATCGTCGCCCAGACCATGCACCTTGAAGGCATCTTCGGGCATGGCGCGTTTAGGATCGATATATTGATGATATGTGCGGCCCGTCGGCATGTGATTGAGCAGCTCGACACCGCCGATCTCGACAATCCGGTCGCCTTGTTCAGGTTCAAATCCGGTGGTTTCGGTATCTAAAACGATCTCACGCATGGGTGGCGTCTTTCCTGATGGCGTCGACCACAGCCTGCACCTGCGTGCGGGCATGTTCAAGCGTGTCGGTCGTGATGATCCACGTCGCACGGGCGCGCTTTTCCGCGTCCGGCATCTGCTTGGCGATAATGGCATCCAACTGCGCCTCGCTCATCGTCCGGCGCTCCAAAACACGCGCACGCTGAATGTCTGATGGGGCAGTGACGCAAACCGTTGCGTCCATCGCCGCGTCATACCCGTTCTCAAAGAGTAGTGGGATGTCCAGAACCGCGATATCAGTCTCTGTTCTGGCTAAAAACGTCCGTCGGTCCGCAGCGACCAGTGGATGAACGATGGTCTCGATCCGGGCTAAGGCGGTTTCATCCGCAGCGATAATCCGTTTGAGCGCCGCCCGCGAAACGCCACCATCCTCGATCGCGTCTGGGAATTCCGCTGCAATTGGCCTTACAGCAGCACCGCCCGGTGCATAGAGGCGATGCACCGCAGCATCCGCATCCCAAACGGCGCAGCCGAGATCCGCGAACATTTGGGCAGTCGTCGATTTACCCATCCCGATGGAGCCAGTGAGGCCCAGAACAAAGGTCATCTGAGGGCAGCGGCGCGGGTGGCGCTATCGACCTCGGGACGCTCGCCAAACCAGCGCTCGAAACCTGGCACAGCCTGATGCAGCAACATTCCAAGACCGTCGACAGTATGACAACCCATCTCTTCGGCCACTTCCAGCAGCCTTGTCTTGAGTGGGGCATAGACGATATCGGTGACGACCGCGCCCTTTTGCAGCCCGTCCAGGGGCACACGCAGAGGCGGGTTGCCGATCATACCCTGCGACGTGGTGTTCACAACCGTCGCCGCATACTCCAGCATATTGCCCGCCTGCACCCAGTCAAAGACCCGCACCCGCTTGCCGAATTCCTGCGCCAGCGCGTCTGCGCGCACCCGCGTGCGATTCGACAGAAGCAACTCTGGCACACCCGCCTCCAGTAGTGCTGCGATCACCGCCCGCGATGCACCGCCCGCGCCAAGAACCGCAGCGGGGCCGGCGGTGGCAGTCCAGTCGCAGGGTGCGCTTTGCAAATTTTTGATGAATCCGTAACCATCTGTATTATCGGCATGAATCTTGCCATCCTTGCGGAAAATCAGCGTATTCGCGGCACCGATCAGGGTTGCGCGATCCGTAACCAGATCGGCGATTTCCAGCACTCGTTCCTTGTGCGGAATCGTGACATTCACCCCGACAAATCCGGCCTTGGGCAAGGCACGCAAGACCGTTTCGAGATCCTCGGACGCGACATTCATCGGAATATAATGCCCAGCCAGACCGCGCACCTTTAACCAGTGACGATGGATCTGGGGCGAGCGAGAATGGGCGATCGGCGTGCCGATCACGCCGGCGAGGGGGATTTTATGCTCACTCATGTCTCAAGCTCCCCGCGCGCGGCGAGGTAGCTGATCACCTCGATCAAGGGCAGGCCCATGACGTGGAAATGATCGCCAGTGATACGCTGGATCAACCGCACGCCTTCTTCCTCCAGTTTATAGGCGCCGACGGAATTGCGGATGCTATCCCAGTTGCGCGCTATGTAATCATCAAGATAGTCATTGGATACATCACGCATCTGTATTTGCACAACACCGACGTGCCGCCAGATCGGCGCGCCGCCCTGGCAAATCACGGCAGCGGACATCAGGCGATGCGTTTTGCCACGCATGGCTGTCAGTTGATCGCGGGCATGATCAGGCGTTTCAGGCTTTGACAGAATACGCTTGTCCATGGCCAGCACCTGATCGCAACCGATGACCAGTGCATCACGATGCCGCTCGCTGATTTTGCGCGCTTTCAGTTCAGCCAAAGCATCGGCGACATCGCGTGGCGGCGCCCCTTCGGCCAGAAGGGCAGATTTTACCGCCTCTTCGTCGACGCGGGCCGGCTGAACCTCGCAGGCAATACCAGCGTTTTGCAGCAATGTGCGCCGAATAGCGGATTGCGAAGCTAGAATGATGCGGACAGTCATGTGGAAAACCCAAGGGCAAGTGGTGGCATATCCCCCCGAGATATCCCCATTTTGACGTCAGGACCACCGGCACCGGGAAAACCACCATGCGCCAGTCATGTGCCAACGATAAAATCCCTAGGTGGATTGTATGAAATCCAGAGCGGGAGGAATCGGTCACCCTGAGGGGTTATCCATAGGTGCATCGAGTGGAAGTGTATCTGAACTAGTCTCAAAAACCCCATTTTTTGAACCTTTTAGGGTTCGAGCCACGACCTCATTCGATCTATACACAAGACAGTCCACATGATGAATAGCTGTTGTCGAAACTGTGGATGACACGATAATCCACAGGAAGGGCTGGTCCCTACTTAATCATCATCCTTTTCTATATTTCTATTTTATTATTAGTAAGGCTGACACAGACAGGATGTGCCCATGATCCAGTTTCTCGCAGATATTTACCCTTGGACAAAAGCGCTGCACATCGTGTCGGTGATCGCCTGGATGGCAGGGCTGTTCTATTTGCCCCGCCTTTTTGTCTATCACGTTGAGGCGTCCAGTTCGGGTGACAGCCGCGACGAGATATTTCAGGTGATGGAGCGTAAGTTGCTGCGCGCGATCATGACTCCTGCGATGATAGCGACCTGGGTTTTTGGCCTCATGCTGGTGATGACGCCGGGTATCGTCGACTGGGCGTCGGTTTGGCCGTGGACCAAGGCTGGGGGAGTGTTGGGGCTGACCTGGTTTCACCACTGGCTAGGTGTTAGGCGCAGGGAGTTGGCGCAGGGGACCTGCACCGTCAGCGGCCGCACGTTCCGCCTGATGAACGAGGTGCCGACCGTCGCGATGATCGTCATCGTATTTTCTGTTGTGCTGCGCTTTTAACGCGCGATTGACTTGGGCGCGGCGCACTTGTATCCAGCGCGCAGGCCTCCCGTCCGGGATACGCCTTTTCCATTCCCGATTCGAATTGATCCGCGCCCAAGGCGCGCACGAGGTTTCCCATGTCCGAAGACCGTTTGCACCTGGCCGAACTCAAGGCTCACACCGCCAAAGACCTTCTGGCCATGGCCGAAGAACTGGAGATCGAAAACGCCCAGACGATGCGCAAGGGCGAGATGATGTTCTCGATCCTGAAAGAGCGGGCCGAAGAGGGCTGGATCGTCCATGGTGACGGCGTGCTCGAAGTTTTGCAGGATGGTTTTGGCTTTCTGCGCTCGCCCGAGGCAAATTATCTGCCGGGTCCGGACGACATCTATGTCTCACCCGACATGATCCGTCGCTTTTCGCTACGTACCGGCGATACGATCGACGGCGAGATGAAGCAGCCCGACGATACAGAGCGATATTTTGCCCTGACCAGCGTCACGCAGATCAACTTTGAGGATCCCGAGCGCGCGCGTCACAAGATCGCGTTCGACAACCTGACGCCGCTTTATCCCGATGAGCGTCTGACGCTTGAAATCGACGATCCGACCATCAAGGACAAGTCCGCTCGCATCATCGATCTGGTTGCCCCCATCGGTAAGGGCCAGCGGTCGCTGATCGTCGCCCCTCCGCGCACGGGTAAAACGGTGATCCTGCAAAACATCGCAGCAAGCATCGAACGCAACCACCCGGAGATCTATCTGATCGTTCTGCTGATCGACGAGCGTCCCGAAGAGGTCACCGACATGCAGCGCTCGGTCAAGGGTGAGGTCGTGTCGTCGACCTTTGACGAACCCGCAACGCGCCACGTTGCAGTCGCAGAAATGGTCATCGAAAAGGCCAAGCGCCTAGTTGAACATAAGCGAGATGTAGTTATCCTTCTGGATTCGATCACAAGACTTGGTAGGGCATACAACACTGTCGTTCCGTCTTCCGGTAAGGTTCTGACCGGTGGTGTCGATGCGAATGCCCTGCAAAGGCCCAAGCGATTCTTTGGTGCGGCACGTAACATCGAAGAGGGTGGATCGCTTACCATTATCTCGACCGCATTGATCGATACTGGCAGCCGGATGGACGAGGTGATCTTTGAGGAATTCAAGGGCACCGGTAACTCCGAGCTGGTTCTGGATCGCAAGATTGCAGACAAGCGCGTGTTCCCGGCCATCGACATTCTCAAGTCCGGCACACGTAAGGAAGAGCTGCTGGTCGACAAGCTGGACCTGCAAAAGACATTCGTGCTGCGCCGCATCCTTAATCCGATGGGCACAACGGACGCCGTCGAGTTCTTGATTTCCAAGCTGAAACAGACCAAGACAAATGCCGAATTCTTTGATTCGATGAATACCTGAGGTCAAACTAACCTCATTTCTGCCAAAGGAGGCGGGCATGGATACGATCTACGCAATGTCCTCGGCGCAGGGCAAAGCGGGGGTTTCCGTCATCCGCGTTTCGGGTAGCGAGGCATGGAATGTGTGCCGCGTATTGTGCGGGGATGTGCCGCCCACCCGAATGGCATCAGTACGATCGCTACGCGATGCGTCGGGTGAGGCGCTGGATCAGGCGCTGGTTTTAACCTTCGCCGGGGGCGCCAGTTTTACCGGTGAGGCATCAGTTGAATTTCATGTTCATGGCAGTATTGCAGTTATAAATGCCGTTCTTAACGCACTGGCTGATCACGGCTTGCGACTGGCCGAACCGGGAGAGTTTACGCGCCGGGCGCTGGAAAACGGTTGTCTGGACGTAGCACAGATCGAAGGACTCGCTGATCTCATCGATGCCGAGACCGAGGCACAGCGCAAGCAAGCGCTGCGCGTATTGTCAGGGGATCTGGGCACACGCGCCGATGTCTGGCGGCGTGATCTGATCCGTGCGGCAGCCTTGATGGAAGCAACAATTGACTTTGCAGACGAAGATGTTCCGATTGATGTGTCGCCCGAGGTGAACCTGCTTGTCACTGGCGTGATCGCAGATCTCGAACGCGAAATCGCTGGCACACGGGTCGCGGAACGAATTCGAGCCGGGTTCGAGGTGGCTATCGTGGGGGCGCCGAACGTCGGTAAATCAACGCTTTTGAACGCTCTGGCCGGACGAGACGCCGCGATCACCTCTGATATTGCCGGAACGACGCGCGATGTGATCGAGGTGCGCATGGACCTTGAGGGTTTGCCAGTCACATTTCTGGATACCGCCGGCCTGCGGGAGACAGAAGACCGAATCGAAGCACTGGGCGTTGACCTCGCTCGAAAACGCGCCGGGGCTGCCGATTTGCGTGTCTTTCTGCTGGAGCCCGGCGTCGAGACGCCCTTTCCGGCCAAGCCGGGTGATATCATGCTAACGGCCAAAGGCGATATGCAAGTAGGTGTGTATCCCGGTATTTCGGGGCGGTCGGGCCTCGGTCTTGATAACCTTATTTCCGGCATTAGCTTGGTCCTCGCGGACCGCGTTACTGGCGCAGGGATTGCCACCCGCGCGCGCCACCGCGAGGCGATGGTGCGCGGCCGCACATCGTTAGATGCTGCTGTGCAGCTGCTTCGCGAAGGCGAGGATACGGTTGACCTAGCTGCCGAAGAGCTTAGGAGCGCTGTTCGCGCGCTTGATTCTCTGGTAGGACGGGTTGATATCGAAAGCATTCTGGATGAAATTTTTGCCAGTTTCTGCCTTGGCAAGTGAGGATTGTTTCACGTGAAACATAGCGACTTTGATGTTCTGGTCATCGGCGGTGGCCATGCGGGTGCCGACGCGGCGCATGCGGCGTCCCGCATGGGCGCGCGAACTGGGCTGGTCACCTTGTCACGTAGCGGTATTGGCGTCATGTCGTGCAATCCGGCGATAGGAGGCCTGGGAAAAGGGCATCTGGTTCGCGAAATTGACGCCCTTGATGGTGTGATGGGCCGAGTTGCGGATGCGGCCGGCATCCAATTTCGCCTACTAAATCGTCGCAAAGGGCCAGCAGTGCAGGGGCCCCGCGCGCAGGCCGACCGCCACATATATCGCAAAACCATGTTGGTTGAGATCGAAGCCCAGAAAAACCTGACGATCATAGAGGGCGAGGCCGCCGATTTTCTGATGGCTGGAAACGCCGTGACCGGCGTCGTTTTAGCGGATGGTTCAGAGATCACAAGCCGAACGGTTATCTTGACGACCGGCACATTCCTGCGGGGCGTCATTCATATCGGCGAAAATTCTCGGCCCGGAGGACGTATGGGTGAGCGTCCATCGGTCAGATTGGCGCAGCGCATGGACAGCTTTGCTCTCCAAATGGGACGGTTGAAAACTGGCACGCCACCACGTTTGGACGCCAAAACGATTCAATGGGACGCGCTGGAAACGCAGCCCGGCGACGTTGACCCGGTTCTTTTTTCATTCATGTCAGAGGGCGTTCAGGCACGGCAGGTTTCCTGCGGTATTACTCATACCAATGAACGCACGCACGAAATTATCCGTCAGAATTTGGAACGATCTTCGATGTATGGCGGACATATCGACGGCGTTGGCCCCAGATATTGCCCGTCGATTGAGGACAAGGTTGTTCGATTTGCCGATAAGACATCGCATCAGATATTTCTGGAGCCTGAGAGCCTTTCGGACGACTTGATCTATCCCAATGGTATCTCGACGTCTCTGCCGGAGGACGTGCAACTCGATTATGTGCGATCGATCCATGGCCTTGAGAAGGCTGAGATCAGACAGCCGGGGTATGCGATCGAGTATGACTATGTAGATCCACGCGCGCTGGATGCGACCTTGTCCGTCCGCGATGTTCCTGGTCTGTATTTGGCTGGGCAAATTAACGGAACTACCGGATACGAAGAGGCGGCTGCCCAAGGCGTTGTTGCGGGTTTGAACGCCGCGCTCGCTGCTGCAGGTCGGGCTCCCGAAATATTTAGCCGGTCCAGCAGTTATATTGGCGTTATGGTAGACGATCTCATTACGCGCGGAGTGAGTGAACCGTACCGAATGTTTACCTCGCGTGCCGAGTTCCGTCTGTCTCTTCGGGCTGACAATGCAGACCAAAGGCTAACGAGACGTGGCTTGGAGCTGGGATGCGTCGGTGAGTCGAGGCGCGCGGCATTTGAAGAAAAAATGACTAAGCTGGACGACGCCCGTGCCCGTATTGACGCGCTCAGCTATACGCCTAAGCAGTTGGAAAACATCGGACTCCGCGTAAATCAGGACGGAACCCGTAGAAGCGGTTTTCAAATACTCGCATTTCCGGACGTCAGCTTTGATCACTTGGTCAGGCTGGAACCGCCTCTCGCCGATATCGATGCTCCGGTGATGGAGCAGTTGGAGAAAGACGCGCTATATTCAAACTACATTGCGCGGCAGGAGCGTGATGTCGCTATGGTTCAAAGGGATGAGGCACATGTTATTCCGCAGAACTTTGATTATGATCAGTTGGGCGGCCTTTCGAATGAACTCCGAAACAAGCTGGCGCTCGTGCGTCCGGCGAACTTGGCTCATGCAGCCAGAATTGATGGGATGACGCCCGCGGCTCTCACTTTGCTTCTGACGCGGTTGCGAGCAGATGGTAAGGCGCGAGCAGGATGAATGAGTTACAGCACGATGTTCCACGTGAAACATTGGAGCGGTTGCACGTTTTTGAGGACCTGGTCATCAAATGGACTCCCACGATAAATCTCGTCTCGCGCGAAAGTTCTAAAGTTTTGTGGGATCGCCATGTTCTAGATTCCTTACAGATGTTCCGCGCGGCACCTCCAAATTTTGCTAGTTGGGCTGATATTGGCTCGGGCGGGGGTTTTCCTGGCATTGTCGTCGCAATTTTGGCGGGTGACTTGCCCCGTGCCCCGAAAATTACACTGGTCGAGAGCGATGCGCGTAAATGCGCATTTCTTCGGACGGCTTTACGCGAAACGGGATCAGTCGCCGAGGTGATAAATGATCGGATTGAATTGGCGGAACCGCTTGAAACTGATGTACTTTCAGCGCGCGCTCTTGCTAATCTGAACACGCTTCTCGGCTTTGCCGAGCGTCATCTGTCTGCGAGCGGAACGGCGTTATTTGCCAAGGGTGCGCGCTGGCAGGAAGAAGTAGTAGCAGCAAAATCCAAGTGGCGCTTTGACTACGACGTCGTTAAAAGTGAACTTGAGGCCGATGCCGCAATTCTCAGGATAACAGGAGTGTCCCGTGTCTGATCCATCCCGTCCCCGTGGGCCCCGTATCATTGCGGTTGCGAATCAAAAAGGTGGCGTCGGTAAGACGACGACGACAATCAATCTGGGCGCGGCGTTGGCCGAGCGAGGCCAGAAGGTGATGATCGTCGATCTGGATCCGCAAGGAAACGCCTCAACTGGTTTGGGCATCGATGTAGATGATCGGGAGTTCACCACTTACGAGCTGCTTTTGGAGGATATAGACCTAGGGCAGGTCATTCAGCCGACGCGCTCAGAAAACCTTACAATCATTCCTGCGACTGTTGATCTTAGCTCGGCGGATATCGAGCTGATTTCCAATGAAAAGCGCAGTTTTCTCTTGCATGATGCGTTGAGGCAAACAGCGATGGATCGCTATGATCTGGACTATGTATTGATCGATTGCCCTCCGTCACTCAATCTTTTGACGGTCAACGCGATGGTCGCAGCCCATTCCGTTCTGGTACCGCTGCAAAGCGAGTTTTTCGCACTAGAGGGATTGTCTCAGCTGATGTTGACGATTCGCGAAGTGCGCCAGTCGGCCAATCCGAACCTACGGATCGAAGGTGTGGTCCTGACGATGTTTGATGCCCGCAATAATCTGTCCGGCCAAGTGGAAAAGGACGCGCGCGACAATCTAGGTGATCTGGTGTTTAAGACGTTGATCCCACGCAACGTGCGCCTTAGTGAGGCGCCGTCTTATTCGATGTCTGTTTTGGACTACGATCCGCAATCGCGTGGCGCCGAAGCCTATCGGGCGCTTGCGACGGAACTGATGAAAAATCAAGCGCTTGTGGCGGCTTGACGCAGGGAGACGATGCAATGGCTGACAAGGTGCAACGACAACGCGGGCTGGGGCGTGGATTATCCGCGCTGATGGCGGATGTGAATGATCGTCCCGATGCAAACCCCGCGACGCCGCGGCAACCCGATTATATGGTTCCGATCGAACAGGTCGTTGCCAACCCGGACCAGCCCCGACGCCGGTTTGATTCTGACCTACTGGATGATCTGGCAGCGTCCATTAAGGAAAAGGGAGTTATCCAACCCCTCATTGTACGTCGTAAAGGGGATGGGTACGAAATCGTCGCCGGTGAACGCCGCTGGCGCGCATCGCAGAAGGCGGGATTACATCAGATCCCGGTCATCGTTCGTGATCTGAACGATACCGAAGTACTCGAAGTCGCCATCATCGAAAATATTCAGCGCGCCGATCTTAACCCGGTCGAGGAGGCGGCGGGATACATTCAATTGATGCAGAAATTCGGGCATACGCAGGAAAAGCTGGCCGAAGCATTGGGTAAGAGTCGCAGTCACATAGCGAATACCATGAGATTGATGCAACTACCTGAAATCGTGCAGAATTTCGTGACAGAGGGCAAATTGTCAGCCGGTCATGCGCGTAGTTTAATTACGGCCAAGGATCCCGTGACTTTGGCCAAAAAGGTCATTTCCGGTGACCTGTCAGTGCGTGACACCGAGAAGCTGGTCCGCAAGGCATCTGAGGCTGGCGCTGACCGCCGCGCCGTAACCTCAAAAGCTGGGCAAAAGACTGCAGAAAAATCGGCTGATACTCGGGCCCTTGAGGATGACTTGTCGGCGAATCTTGGGATGAAGGTATCCGTTGATCACAAAGATGGCGCAGAAAATGGCGCGATCACGATCAGTTACGATTCACTAGACCAGCTGGATGAGATTTGTCGCGTTCTGACGACTGGAACCTAAGCTTTAGTCGGGCAGTAGCTGTGTGATGACCGCATTCAGCACCATGCGGCCAGCGGGTGTGGCGGCGAGGGAATGGTTGGTCGCCGTGACCATCCCCATCTCTTGCAAATCGCGTATCTTGATAGGATTAAGCGGCGCGCCAGCGAGATTTGCGTAGCGTTGCAAGTCGATCCCTGACGAAATGCGCAGGCCCATCATCAAATACTCGCCTGCTTGATCCTTGGCAGAGATGGCAACGCGCGGCTTTTCTGTGCGACCCATATCACTGCGCGGCAGCCACGCGTCCGGGTGGGCATATGCCTCGGTCGCCCAGCGGGTGCCGCTCAACGTCAGCCTACCATGTGCTCCGGGGCCGATGCCGATGTAGTCGCCATGCCGCCAATAGATCAAGTTGTGGCGGGATTCCGCGCCTTTGGCTGCGTGGTTTGACACTTCGTAAGCGGGCATTCCGGCGGCATCGCACAGCTCTTGGGTCGCCTCATACATATCGACCGCCAGATCGTCGGCCGGCAGGCCCTTTAGCCCGCCCGCGTCAAAGCGCGCGCCAAAGGCGGTGCCGGGTTCGATTGTCAGCTGATAGAGCGACAGGTGATCGACGGCCATGCCGAGTGCTTCTGACAGCTCGGCCCGCCAATCAGCAAGGGTCTGGTCTTGTCGGGCGTAGATCAGATCGAAACTGACGCGCTCGAACTGGGCGCGTGCAATGTCGAAGGCTGCGCGCGCCTCATTTACCGTATGAATGCGGCCAAGGCGCCGCAGATCGGTGTCGTTCAGGGCCTGAATCCCCATCGAAACGCGGTCAACGCCAGCATCCGCATAGCCGGCGAATCTTTGCGCCTCGACCGAGCCGGGGTTCGCCTCCAGTGTGATCTCCAGATCGTTGGCCAGCGTCCAGTGATCGCGGACGCGATCCAGAATGGCATGGACAGTTTCGGCAGGCATCAGACTGGGTGTGCCGCCGCCGAAAAAAACCGAATTCAGCACCCGGCCTTGGGTCAGTTCGGCGTATCTGTCGATCTCGCGCAGGTAGGCATTTCTCCATGCGGCTTGGTCAATTTGCTGACTGACATGGCTGTTAAAGTCGCAATATGGGCACTTGGCGGCACAGAACGGCCAGTGCAGATAAAGGCCAAAGCCCCCCTGACGCCATTCCTCAGTCAAAGCAGCCTTTCACCAACCGGGAAAACGCATCGGCGCGGTGGCTGATGAGATTCTTTTCGGCTGGGTCCATTTGGGCAAAGCTGATTTCGTATCCGTGCGGCTGAAAGATCGGATCGTAGCCATGACCGTGCGTGCCGCGCATCGGCCAGGTCACCTGGCCCTCAACCGTGCCGGGAAATACCTCGTCATGACCATCCGGCCAAGCCAGGACCAGAGTACAGCAGAACCTTGCAGCCCACGGTGCAGGGACGCCCGAAGCTACCAGCCTGTCATGCGCCTTGGTCATCGCCATGGCAAAGTCACGGCCCTTGGACGTTTCGGCCCAATCGGCCGTATAGACACCGGGCGCGCCATTCAGCGCGTCGATTTCGATACCCGAATCGTCTGACAGAGCGGGCAGGCCGGTAGCCTGAGCGGCCGCGTGCGCCTTGATGCGGGCATTGCCGACGAAATTGGTTTCTGTCTCGTCCGGCTCAGGCAGGTTGCGCTCAGCGGCCCCGACTACCTTGATTCCGTAGGGGCGCAAAAGATCGGCGATCTCTGCCAGTTTACCCGCGTTATGCGTGGCAACCAGCAGGGTATCGCCGGTCAACTTACGCATTGACCGCGGCCAGTTGTGCAACGGCCAATTCGGATACGCCCTTTTCGGCCAGATCCATCAACTGGTTCATCTGATCGCGGTTGAAGGTGGCGCCCTCGGCAGACATCTGCACCTCGATCAGCTTGCCTGATTGGGTCATGATGAAATTGCCGTCGACGCCTGCCTCGCTATCCTCGGGATAATCCAGATCAAGGACAGTCTGTCCAGCGTATAGACCACAGGACACGGCAGCGACGGGATCGCTCAGCGGATCAGATGTAACGTCGCCGATCTTGATCAGCTTATTCACGGCCAGCTTTAGCGCGACCCATCCACCGGTAATTGAGGCACAACGGGTCCCGCCATCGGCTTGGATCACATCACAATCGACCGTTATCTGACGCTCGCCCAGTGCCACGCGGTCGACGCCAGCGCGCAGGGATCGCCCGATGAGCCGTTGAATTTCGACGGTACGCCCGCCTTGCTTTCCGGCTGTCGCCTCGCGGCGCATGCGGCTGGTGGTCGAGCGGGGCAGCATGCCGTATTCCGCCGTGACCCAGCCCAGGCCCGAGCCCTTGATAAACGGTGGCACGCGGTCCTCTATAGTGGCGGTGCACAGCACATGCGTGTCACCGATGCGGATCATGCATGACCCTTCGGCATGTTTGGTAACGCCTGTTTCGATTGAAACGGCGCGCATTTCGCTTAGTTCTCTACCGGAAGGGCGCATGGCTTTATCCTCTTTGCAGCGTTATCGCGGCAATACAGGGGGGCGGGCCGGGATGGCAACCCCGATTGACCCCGCGCCCGGCGCGGCCTTTAATGCAGCCCGATGCGAGGAGCCCATCATGAGTGACGCGCGACAACTGCTGGAAGAGATGAACGAGCGCTCGCGCGAGGTGTTTCGCCGTGTGGTCGAGGGCTATCTACTGACCGGTGCCCCCGTTGGATCACGTAGCCTGACCCGCGAGCTGAGCGAAAAGGTCAGCGCCGCAACCGTGCGCAACGTCATGCAAGATTTGGAGTATATGGGCCTGCTGGACAGCCCTCATGTCAGCGCGGGGCGCGTGCCGACCCAAAGCGGGCTGCGCATGTTTGTCGATGGCCTGTTGGAGGTCGGCGATCTGCAGACAGCGGACCGCGCGATGATGGACAGCACGATGTCCAGTAATTCAGAGGATGTCGCAGGCGTGCTGGACCGGATCGGGCAGACCCTATCGGGCGTCACGCAAGGGGCGTCGCTGGTTCTGGCGCCCAAACACGAGGCGCCGATAAAGCACATTGAATTTGTCAGTTTGGGACATGACCGCGCGCTGGTGGTGCTGGTCTTTGCCGACGGCCATGTAGAAAACCGCATCTTTACCCCGCCGCCGGGGCAAACGCCCAGCTCAATGCGCGAGGCAGCGAATTTCCTTAACTCGCTGATAGAGGGCAAAACGCTGAGCGATGTTCAGACCGTCATCTCTCGTCAGATCAGCGAACGCCGCCAAGAGATCGACCAGCTCGCCCATGCCATGGTCGAAAGTGGCCTCGCCCTCTGGGCTGGCGAGGGCGAAGGGCCCGAGCGCCTGATCGTGCGCGGCCGCTCGCATTTGCTCAATCCCGGCGGAGATGAGGCGGATCTGGAACGTATCCGCACGCTATTCGACGACCTTGAGCGCAAGCGTGACATTGCCAACTTTCTCGAACTGGCGGATGAGGGCGAGGGTGTGCGCATCTTTATTGGCTCGGAGAACAAACTTTTCTCACTTACGGGTTCCTCTTTGGTGGTCTCTCCTTATATGAACGCAGACCGGAAGATCGTCGGTGCAGTCGGGGTCATCGGACCTACGCGGCTAAACTACGGACGCATCGTTCCGATCGTGCACTATACGGCGCAGTTGGTGGGCAAGCTGATCGCCGACAGAAGTTGAAGGGCTGACAAAATGGCAGAGCGTAATAACGAAGAGTTTCTTGATGATATCGAACAGGCCGAGGCCGAGGCGTATCACGAGGATATGACCGAGATCTCCGACGAGGACGCCGAGCTGGACACCGTCCGTGCCGAGCGCGACGCGTTTCAGGACAAGTTTCTGCGCGCGTTGGCCGATGCCGAAAATGCGCGCAAGCGTGCCGACAAGGACCGCCGCGAGGCCGAGAATTATGGCGGCTCCAAACTATCGCGTGACCTGCTGCCGGTTTATGACAACATGAAGCGTGCAGTAGATTCCGTCAGCGCAGAGCAGCGCGAAAACAACGCCGCGCTGATCGAGGGAATTGAGTTGACCATGCGCGAGTTGATTAACGTATTCGCCAAGCATGGCATCCGCATCGTGTCGCCGCAAGTCGGCGACAAGTTCGATCCGCAGCAACACGAGGCGATGTTTGAGGCGCCACTGCCTGGCACAAAGGCGGGCGAAATCATTCAGGTCTCGGCCGAGGGATTCATGCTGCACGATCGCATCCTGCGTCCGGCGCAGGTTGGCGTATCGTCGATGCAGGGCTGAACACCCATAGCCTGACACCGTGAAACAACGACGCCTCGGATCAAAGTCCGGGGCGTTTTCTTGTTATGCAGGGTCACTTTTTGGCAATTTCGCCTTGAGTTCATAGATCAGCGTCAGCGCCTCACGCGGGGTTAGTTCATCCGGATGGATCGCTTTCAGCGCTTCTTCGACATCCGACGGGCCGGCGGGTGGCGATATCGGCGTCGACGGGCGACTGGAAAACAGCGGCAGATCATCTATCAACGTCTCGCGCGCACTGCCGCCTTCGCGCTCGCCGCGTTCCAGCGCATCTAGCACGACACGCGCGCGCTCAATCACCGCAGCGGGCAAGCCAGCCAGCTTGGCCACCTGTACGCCATAGGATCTATCCGCCGCGCCGCGCCGAACCTCGTGCAGGAAAATAACGTCGCCTTCATGTTCCTTGACTGAAACTGTGGCGTTGTCGACGCGGGCCAGCTTGTCCGTGAGATTGGTAAGCTCATGATAATGCGTGGCAAATAGGGCGCGGCAGCCGTTCACCTCGTGCAGATGTTCCAGCGTGGCCCAAGCGATCGACAGGCCGTCATAGGTGGCCGTCCCGCGCCCGATTTCATCGAGGATCACCAGCGCGTGCGTATCCGCCTGATTGAGAATGGCAGCCGTTTCGACCATTTCGACCATAAAGGTCGAGCGCCCGCGCGCCAGATCGTCCGACGCACCGACGCGACTGAACAACTGGCTGACGATACCGATATGCGCCGAATTTGCAGGCACGAAACTACCGATTTGAGCCAAAAGAGCGATCAGCGCATTCTGACGAAGGAAGGTGGATTTGCCCGCCATGTTCGGGCCTGTCAGCAGCCAAATGTCGCTGGTATTCCCCAGATCGCAGTCGTTGGCAACGAAAGGTCCGGACCCTTGCGTGCGCAGGGCCTGTTCCACGACCGGATGCCGCCCACCCTTGATGTTCAGCGCGCGGCTGATATCGACAACAGGCCGGCACCAGTTGCGTTCTGTGGCAAGGTCGGCCAGCGCAGCGGTCAGGTCCAGCTGCGATAGGGCGCGCGCCACCTGTGTCAATGCCGCCGCTTTGTCCAGAATTGCGTGTTTTAGCCCGTCATAGAGCCGCTTTTCGATTTCGATTGCTCGTCCACCCGCGTTCAGGATACGCGTCTCCATCTCGGACAGGGGGACGGTGGTAAACCGCACTTGATTGGCGGTGGTCTGCCGATGCTTAAACGTCTCATTCAGGGGTGACGACAGCATTTTTTCGGCATGGGTGGCCGTGACTTCGACGAAATACCCCAGCACATTGTTGTGTTTCACTTTCAGCGACGTAATTCCGGTCTGCTGCGCATATTCGCCCTGCATTTTCGCGATCACCCCGCGCCCCTCGTCGCGCAGCTGGCGGGCCTCGTCCAGCTCAACGTCGTGGCCTTCGGCGATGAAGCCGCCATCACGCGTCATCAAGGGCGGCTCAGCAATCAGGGCCTGATCGAGCAGATCCATCAGGACGTCGTGGCCGGTTAGATCCGCGGTCAGATCGGCCATGGCGGCGGGCAGTTCGCGGGTCGGCAACAGCTGCGCTATGTCGTCGGCCCCTTCCAACGCATTTCGCACGGCTGCCAGATCGCGTGGCCCACCCCGATCCAACGCGAGGCGCGACAATGCGCGGTCGAGGTCGGGCACCTTGCGCAGATGAGCGCGCATGTCCTCGCGAAAACGAGACTGCTCAACCGCAAAAGCGACCATGTCCTGTCGCGCGGAAATGACGTCCAGATTGCGCGACGGGCTAGACAGCCGGCGTTCCAGCAGACGGGCACCGCCCGCTGTAACGGTGCGGTCCATAACCGACAGAAGCGATCCGGCGCGCCCGCCAGATAGTGCGTGGGTCAGCTCCAGATTGCGGCGGGTCGCGGCGTCTATCTGCATCACACCAGCCAGGTTTTCACGCTGGGGCGGTTGAAGCAGGGGCAATTTGCCTTTTTGCGTAATTTCCAGATATTCGACAACGGCGCCCATCGCAGCGATCTCGGCCCGCTCGAACGTCCCGAACGCATCCAGTGTCTTGACCCCAAAGAGCGCGCACAGCCGCTTGGCCGCCCCCGTGCTATCGAAGGCAGACCGGCCTAAAGGCGTCAAAGCGCCACCAGATTCAGTCACTAAATCGCAGATTTCCGCGTCCGTACCATCGACGACGAGCACTTCGCTGGGGCTGAGACGGGCCAGCTCCGGGCCGATGCGCGCCGGAGGCAGGGGCAGCACATGCAGCGCCCCGGTCGAGATGTCGGCCCAGGCTAGCGCGTAGTCGCCGCGCACCTCGGCAATCGCGGCGAGGTAATTGTGTCGCCGCGCCTCCAGCAGCGATTCTTCGGTCAGTGTGCCCGGCGTGACCAGCCGCACGACGCCGCGCTTCACGACTGATTTTGATCCTCGCTTTTTCGCCTCAGCGGGGTTTTCCAACTGCTCGCAGACCGCCACACGAAATCCCTTGCGGATCAGCGTCAGCAGATATCCTTCGGCGGCATGAAATGGCACGCCGCACATCGCGATATCCTGGCCCAGATGCTTGCCGCGTTTGGTCAGTGCGATGTCCAGCGCTTCGGCGGCGGCGGCGGCATCATCAAAAAACAGCTCATAGAAATCGCCCATGCGATAGAACAGCAGGGCGCCGGGATACTCGGCCTTGATTTCCAGATATTGCGCCATCATCGGCGTGACTGTGTCGCTGGTCACGGTGTGCCCCCTCATCGCTGCGGCGAACCTACGCACCTGCGCGCGGCGGCGAAAGCCCCCCTTTGCCTGCACTGTTGAGGCGCGGCGCTTAGCCCGCTATGCAGGGCGAAACGCATTTTCAGGACGCATCCGCACATGGCAAACCCCAAGTTCACCCCCGAAGAGGCGCTGGCATTCCATCTGGAGCCGACGCCCGGCAAGTTTGAGATTACTGCGACCGTGCCGATGACGACGCAGCGCGACCTCAGCCTAGCCTATTCGCCGGGGGTCGCCATCCCATGCCTAGCCATCCAAGAAAATCCCGAGGCGGCGTATGACTATACGAACAAGGGGAATCTGGTCGCCGTTATCTCCAACGGCACTGCGGTTCTGGGCTTGGGAAATCTGGGCGCGCTGGCATCCAAGCCGGTGATGGAGGGCAAAGCGGTACTGTTCAAGCGGTTCGCCGATGTGAACAGCATCGACATTGAACTGGATACCGAAGATGCCGACGCGTTCTGCAACGCGGTGCGTCTGATGGGGCCGACATTTGGCGGCATCAACCTTGAGGATATAAAGGCGCCGGAGTGTTTCATCATCGAGCAGCGGCTGAAGGAAGAGATGGATATCCCCGTCTTTCACGACGACCAGCATGGGACGGCGGTGATTTGTGCGGCCGGACTGATCAATGCGCTGCATCTGTCAGGCAAAAAGATTGAGGATGTGCGAATCGTGCTGAACGGGGCGGGCGCGGCAGGAATTGCCTGTCTGGAACTGCTAAAGACCATGGGCGCGCGGCACGAGAACACCATGATGTGCGATACCAAGGGCGTCATCTATCAGGGCCGCACCGAGGGAATGAACCAATGGAAGTCGGCGCATGCCGTCGTCACTGACCGGCGCACATTGGCTGATGCGATGGAGGGCGCTGATGTGTTTCTAGGCGTTTCGGCCAAGGGCGCGGTAACGCAGGACATGGTCATCAGCATGGCACCCAATCCGGTGATCTTCGCCATGGCGAACCCCGATCCGGAGATTACGCCCGAAGAGGCGCATGCCGTGCGCGCGGACGCTATCATCGCCACTGGGCGCAGTGATTATCCCAACCAGGTGAACAACGTCCTCGGCTTTCCCTATCTTTTTCGCGGCGCGCTGGATGTGCACGCCCGCGCGATCAACGACGAGATGAAGATCGCCTGCGCCGAGGCGCTGGCCAGCCTCGCACGTCAAGACGTGCCGGACGAGGTGGGCATGGCCTATGGACGCGAGCTGTGCTTTGGGCGCGACTATATCATTCCCGCGCCATTCGATCCGCGGCTGATCTACACGATCCCGCCTGCCGTGGCGAAGGCGTGCATGGATACTGGCGCGGCGCGCCGACCCATCGTCGATATGGAGGCCTACGAAGTTTCGCTGAAATCGCGGATGGACCCGACGGCCAGCATCATGCGCTCGATCAATGCCCGGGCGCGCAATGCGCAAGCGACGATGATCTTTGCCGAGGGGGACGATCCCCGTGTTCTGCGTGCCGCGGTGCAATATCAGCGCGCCGGCATGGGCAAGGCGCTGGTCGTGGGTCGCGAGCCCGACGTCAAGGCCAAGCTGGAAGCGGCAGGCATGGCCGACGCGGTCGCCGAGCTGGAGGTGGTCAACGCCGCCAATACGCCGCACCTAGAGGAATACCGCTCATTCCTATATAACCGTTTGCAGCGCAAAGGTTTTGATCGGCACGACATCAATCGGCTGGCGACACGCGACCGGCATGTATTTGCCTCACTGATGCTGGCACATGGGCATGGCGATGGCCTGATTACCGGGGCCACGCGCAAATCTGCCTATGTACTGGAATTGATCAACCATGTCTTTGACGCTGATGCAGAACATGGCGTCGCGGGTGTCACTGCGCTGATGCATAAGGGGCGGATCGTGCTCGTGGCCGACACGCTGGTGCAGGAATGGCCGGACGAGAATGACCTTGCTGATATCGCCGAGCGCGCGGCAGGCGTCGCCCGCCATCTAGGGATGGAGCCGCGCGTCGCCTTTGTCAGTTTTTCGACCTTTGGCTATCCGCAATCCGAACGCGCCGAGAAAATGCACCGCGCGCCGACCGTTTTGGAAAAGCGCGGCGTTGATTTTGAATTCGAGGGTGACATGACGGTGGACGTCGCCCTGAATCCCGCTGCGCAGGAGGCCTATCCGTTTCAGCGTCTGACCGGCCCGGCTAACATTCTGGTGGTGCCGGCCCGCCATTCTGCCTCAATCTCGGTCAAGTTGATGCAGGAAATGGCGGGCGCCACGGTGATCGGCCCCATCCTGTCGGGCTTGGATAAATCGGTGCAGATCTGCTCATCCACATCGACCGCGACGGATATCGTGAACATGGCAGTGCTGGCGGCGTGCAAGGTAGGCTAAGCGCGCATTCGGCGGTCAATCGGGTTTTCAGCCCGGAGAAACCGGAGGAAGGCCGCGCTTTTTCGGGCGTCGTGACAGTTGCACGGCCAAAATCCCGGCCATGATGACCAAAACGCCAATCGCGTCCGTGGGCCTCAGCGTTTCGCCCAGCAGGATCGCTGCGGTCGCCACGCCAAAGAACGGATTGAGAAAGTGGAACGTGGCAGCGCGAGTGGCGCTGATACGCTCGACCAGCTTGAACCACAGCAGTGTCGCGGCGACACCGGGAACGATAGTGGTCCACACGAAGGCAGCGACGAATGCCCAGCTCCAATCAATGGTCAGCGTTTCCGTCGCCGTCGCAACGGCACCCAGCACGACGCTGGCGATCAGCATTTGCAAGCCCACAACCATCATGAAATTGCCGCCTGAGGTCGCTCCGCGCACGCTGAGCGTGGCTATGGTCAACGCGATGACCCCTGCGACGCACAGCATCAGCCCGTAAACATCGACGCCACCTGAAAAGCGGCTGCCCATAATGATCGTGACGCCGGTAAGCCCTGCAAAGAGGCCCAGCGCGGCCGATACCGTCAGGCGTTCGCCGAGGAAAATCCATGACGCGAATGCGACCAGCAGCGGCATGGTCGAGGCGATGATGACGGCCAGCGACGCTTCGATCGTTTGCATCGCGACAAAGTAGAGACCCAGATAAAGGGCGTTTTGGCAGATGCCAAAAATGATGCAGGCGCGCCACTGCGCATGGGTCAATCGCCAGCTTTGGCCCAGTGCCCGCGCGATCAGCACGGCTATCACCCCGGATATGACAAACCGGATCGCCAAGGAACTGATGGGGGGCGCCGATGCGACGATGATCCGTGCCGACGCAAAAGCGCTGGACCACATGATGGAAAAGGCAACGCCCATCAATATGCTGCGGAAATCCATGGTTGTCCCATCTGGCTGCGGCAAGCAAAAACGCGAAAGGGCCGCCAGATGGCGACCCTTTCTGAAACTCATGCAAGATGCAAGATCAGCCGTTAACGCTGTCTTTGAGCGCCTTTGCGATGGTCATCTTGACGACCTTGTCGGCGTCTTTCTTGATCTGCTCGCCCGTGGCAGGGTTGCGCACCATACGCTCAGGACGCTCGCGGCAATAGATCTTGCCGACGCCGGGCAGGGTGACGGCGCCGCCGCCCGAAACTTCGCTCGTGATTACGTTAATAATGGATTCGAGCGCGGTGCCCGCAGTCTTCTTGTCGCTGCCCATATCATCGGCCAGTGCGGCCACGAGCTGGGTCTTGGTCATCGGTTTTGCCATCGGGTGGTCTCCTTTACTTGCCCGTGAAGTGGGCCTCGCGACAATGTGTAACGCTATTTTGCTGGGTATTACAACGGATACTGGCGCATGAGATGTGAAATTTGCGCAGAAATGCGCCGGTCAGAGGAATGCCGTTTCGTCGAAGGCGCGCAACTTGCGGCTGTGTATGCGCTCAAGAGGCATCCCAGCGAGTGTTTCCATCGCACGAATTCCAATCATAAGATGCCGCGCGACCTGATCGTTATAGAACTCGCTGGCCATGCCCGGCAGCTTTAATTCGCCATG